>LBUD01000011.1 GCA_000992395.1 Parcubacteria group bacterium GW2011_GWA2_38_13
ATATTGATTGCAGGAAAAAGCTTTTCTTTTTCCACCACCACAATGCAGATGGCAAGTTTCATCACTATATATAGTATACTCGCAAGGATAATAAAAATACATGTAAGTATTAGCATCAGGGGAATATTTTTTATAATCGGGAAGGTAAAAGCAAAAAAAATAAGGCCGACGATAAGCTTTGAGATGAGGTTAATCCCAAGAATCGGCCAGATTTTTTTCTTTCCTTCGCGGAGATATCCTGATATTTTTTCAAGCGTTGAATGCCTTACTTTTGAAGACGCGGAGATGATTGCGCCTTGCGCTATAAGCGAAAGCCCGACGAGCGCGCAAACAACGGCAAGCGTCGCGATAAGCAAAAGGATTGATAATAAAGAAATCAGGGGTTCCTGAGTGATGTGTTTGTATGCGGCCTGAAGGCCTTGCGATGTAAAAAGTTGCGTGTCGCCAAGAGATTGAAAAAAATCAAAAATACTCCTTTTGCTTGGAATAAAGATGTTGAGCAAGAGCTCTGTTTCTTCCGTTGCGCCCAAAAATGATGTAAAAATTCCTAAAATCCACAGCTTTTTATTCCTCCAGATTTGCTGGAGGTTTTGCTTGAAGATGAATGAAAACATGTTTGTTTTGATTGCTAAATTTTATTTATTTTTTTGGCAAAGAGGGCTTCAAATTGCTCACGATCCAAAGTTTCTTTCTCTAAAAGGAGATTCGCGATAGTATCAAGCATTGTACGTTCTTTCGTAAGAATTTCATGCGCTTTGTTTTGCGCGTTTGCGATAGTTTTTGAAATTTCTATATCAATTTGTTCCGCAATCTTTTCGCTGTAATCGCGTTGTTCAGTGATTTCTCTTCCTAAAAATATCATTTCGTGGCGCTCGCCGTATGTCCTTGGTCCGAGTTTTTCGCTCATGCCGAATTGCGTAATAATATTTTTTGTAATATCAGTAGCTTTTTTAAGATCGTTTGAAGCTCCGGTTGTAATATCTCCGAATACCACTTTTTCCGCAACGTATCCCGCGAGAAGGACTGAAAGTTCTTCAACGATTTCCTGGCGCGCAGTCATATATTTATCGGTTTCAGGAAGCTTGAGTGTATACCCGGCGGCGCGTCCTCGGGATATTATGGAAATTTTTCGCACCGGGTCGGTATTGGGCAGCATATGCGATACAAGCGCATGGCCTGCTTCATGGTAGGCGGTGATTTTCTTTTCTTTTTCGGAAAGTATATGGCTTTTTCTTTCAGGACCCAAAAGAACTTTTTCAATGCTTTCAAGAACTTCTTCTTTGCCTATTATTTTTTTATCAAGGCGCGCGGTTAAAATCGCGGCTTCATTTAAAAGATTGGCAAGATCAGCTCCGCTGAAGCCGGGAGTTCTTTCCGCAATAATTCTGAGGTCAAAATTTTGGTCAATGGGCTTATATTTGGAATGAACTTTTAGTATTTCCAGGCGGTCATTGATATCAGGCATATCAAGCACCACTCTTCTGTCAAAGCGCCCGGGGCGCAGAAGCGCCACATCTAAAATATCCGGCCTATTCGTCGCGGCCATAATTATAATATTGGTATTTACGTCAAAACCATCCATCTCAACAAGAATTTGGTTTAATGTCTGTTCCCGTTCATCATTGGATCCGCCCATACCGGCTCCTCTTTGCCTTCCCACGGCATCAAGCTCATCTATAAATACAATGCACGGAGAACTTCTTTTCGCTTTTTTGAAAAGATCGCGAACGCGGGATGCGCCGACACCGACAAACATTTCAACAAATTCAGATCCTGAAATATTGAAAAACGGAACTTCCGCCTCTCCTGCGACCGCTCTTGCCAAAAGCGTTTTTCCTGTACCCGGCGCTCCTACCAAAAGAACGCCTTTTGGAATTCTTGCGCCCAATGCTATGAATTTTTTTGGATTTTTCAGAAAATCAACAATTTCCAAAAGTTCTATTTTTGCCTCTTTGACTCCGGCAACATCTTTGAATGTAATCTTGTTTTTTTTCTCTTCAGGGCTGACTTCGCGGGCACGGCTTTGTCCAAAGCTCATTGCCTTGGAATTCGCGCCTTGTACCTGCCTCATCATAAAATAAAGGAATACCGCTATGATAAGGAATGGAAGCAAAAATGGCAGAAGAGCCGAAATCCAAAATCCCGCGCCTTCATTTTCCCTGATATCTATTTTTACATTTTTAATTTTTTCCGTGTCTACGCCGTAATTTTTTATAATGTTGGAAAAAGTATCAGCGCCTTCTTTATTCACAAGCTCTTTTTTCTTATCTTTAAGCACTACTTCTAATTTATCAATCCTGACAGTAACCGATTCCACTTGTTCGTTATTGAGCTGGTTTATAAATGTTCCCATGTCTGTTTCTTCGTATGATTTTGACGGGGAAGAATAGAGGCTGAATAACGCCGACATCGTGAGAAATATTACGACAACAATAAGTATGTTTTTTGTAAGGTTTTTCATACTAATTTAAGTATACCTGTTATCAGGCATCTCTTCAATAAAGATTATTGGATAGTATTATTTTTTCGCTTTTTTATTAGCTTTGGCCTTGGGCGCAGAAGCTTTTTCTTTTGTAGAAGAAGTTTTTTTCATTGATTCGTCATCACCCTCTTTTGTTTCCTTTTTTTCATCCAAAACATCAGCCTTTTCTTCCTTTTTTAACTCAGGCTTTGGTTCAGGGGTTTCTTTGGGGGTTTCAATTTTTTCTTTTTTCTCGGATTTTTCAATAGCGCCTTTAACGTCCTTGGTACTTCTCAGGGTCAATCCAAGTCGGTGATTTTTCGGTTCAATAGAAAGTATTTTAAATTCTTTCACGTCGCCGATTTTTGCAATGGACGAAAGATCTGTTACGGGTTTATCCGAAATTTCTGAGATATGAGCCAGGCCGTGGATATCCCGATCCAGCTCCACAAAAAGGCCGAATGGATTTATTTTTAATATTTTTCCAAATACTACCTGCCCGACTTTATATTTGTCATTGATATTATCCCACGGATCGGTTTTTAATTTTTTGGAAGACAGAAAAATTTTAGATCCTTCCATGGCAATTATTTCCGCCTTGATGGTATCGCCTTCTTTTACAATATCGCGCGGGTTATCAATTCTTTGCCACGCAAGCTCTGATATGTGGATAAGACCCTCCAGATGCTCGCCGAATTCCACGAAAACGCCGAAATCAGTAACTGCCGTGACTTTGCCTTCCACGACATTGCCGATTTTGTATTTGGAAATAACATCATGCTGTTTTTCTTCCCAGGCTGCCTTTTCCGATACAATAAGCTTGTTTTCAGTTTCTGAAATATCTATGACCTTAACCTCAAAAGTTTTTCCAGTATAATCCCGCAAGCGATCAAGAATTTTATTTTTATCTCCGCCGGGAATGCGAGGATAATGCTCGGGACTTAATTGAGATACAGGCAAAAATCCCGCGATTTGGCCGATTTTTATCATAAGTCCGCCCTTATTGGCGTCGGTGATTTGAGTATCAACAATTTTTGAATTTTTCATAAGCTCTTGCAGTGAGGCCCATGCTTTTTGATGGCCTGATGAGCGTAGCGAAAGCTCCATTTCGCCTTTTTCATTTTCAAGTTCAATAACCGTTGTCTCAATCTCATCGCCGGGTTTTAAAACAGCGTTTTCATTAGATTCATCAAAAAGCTCCCGTCCGCGGATAACTCCGATAGTTAAACCATTGATATCTATAAGCACTTCGGATTTTGTAACACTGACCACTATTCCTTTTACAACATCTCCAACCTTTGGGATATTGGTGTAATCATTATTTGAAAGTAATTGTTTGATATTAAGACTTGTATCGTTTTCAGATACATTTTTTTCATTGTCTGACATTATTGTTGGGTTATGAATTAAATATGTATAACTTATAATAACGTATTTTTCTATTTTTTGCAACCCCTCAAAGCTCTATACAAATTTAAGTAATATTTATTAAAATTTTGATTAATTTTAGCTAAATTATAGTGAATGGCATAAATAATTAACCAACAGGCAAGGGGTAGACAATATTTTAGAAATAGTATAAAATAAATATATAAATATTATGAATACTGCCGTATGTTTATCCCACCGAAAGTAGCTCGAAGGAATCTTTTGCAGTATGCGGAAGGGATCGGCGGAAAACAGATGTATCTGCGGATGAACAAAGCGCTTCGCGATGCCCACCTTCATAACGAAGAATCATTAAATAGGGATCAGCTGGATTCGGTAATTGATAAACTCGCGCAACAGGAAGATGTATCGCTTGATAAAATGAAAATAAAACAACTGATTGATGAAAAAGAGCGAAGGCGACAGGTGTATATTAAAATGGCTATTGAAAGCGAGTCCGATGAGTTTGATCGGGGATCGGCGGATATCGGCGGTATTGGCGGAGGAGTTGGAGGCAGTAAAAGGTATGATTACAGGAAGATGCCCGCGGGACCGCAAAATATCGGCCATACCGCAGGTTCGGCGCCTATAAGTTCTATTGCGCGGATAAAAAATAATTCAAATTTGAAAGCTCCCGGCAAGGGATCGTCTCATGCAAAAAATTTTGGTCCGAAATCCAGCGCAATAAAACAAGGGCCGGTTTCAAGCATATCACACATCAAGCGATGATTTTATCCAACATCTAATATCTAATATTTTTGAATTACGAAATTAATTTTTTGCATAGCTTCAAATAAATCCGAAATTCTAAATCCTAAATCCTAAACAAATAATAAATCACAAATCACAATGCTTCAAACTCGAAATGTAAAGTATTATTTGGGAAATTGGAAAATTGTGATTTCGAATTTGTTTAGAATTTCAATATTCGGATTTAGGATTTAATGAGTTAGGATTTCGTTTTCAGAATTTTTAATTTAGGCGAAAAACAAACATTTCATAATTTAAGGTAATATAATGTATGATTATCACTTGGGCAGGCTATGCCTGTTTTAAAATTGAAGGAAGCGCGGTGACGATTGTCACTGATCCGTATGATCCGTCCACAGGATTAAAACTTTCCGCGAAGAAAGCGGATGTTGTTGTTTCAAGTTTTCCTAATTCTTATCATGGCAACACGGGCGCAGTAAAAGAAAAAGGAGAATCCATGCGGGTAATAACCACTCCCGGAGAATATGAAATCAAGGATACATTCATTTACGGTATTGCCGCCGCGATGAAACCCAAAAAAGATTCGGGGAACGGTTTAGTAATTTACAGAATAGAAATAGACGGGCTTTCTCTTGTGTTTTTGGGCGCGCTTGATACGCCTCTTCAAAATGGGCATCTTGAGCATTTGGAAAAAACCGATATTCTTTTTATTCCCGTGGGCGGCGGAAGCTATATAAATGCCGAGTCGGCGCAAGAGCTCATCAGCCAGATTTCACCGAAAATTGTCATACCTATGTGTTATAAAATTCCAGGAGCCAAGGCCGAGCTTGACGGCATAGATAAATTTTATAAAGAAATGGGTGTAAAGCCCGCAGATGTATTGCCAAGGCTGAAGATAAGTAAAAAAGACCTTGTGTCCGGCGAAACTATTATAAAAATATTAGGAATTGAGTAATGGGAATATAATGAGCGCAAAGCAATGGAAAAAATATATTATTATTTTTGGGGTAGGGGTTTTAGGAATAATTATTGTTGCAATTAAAATTATTTATTTTACTCCAAGCGCGGATAATACGAGGGATTCTGAACGATGGAAGGGGATTACGGACGTATTCAAGGGAGTGTCGAGCGAAACCGGAGTTATTTATCAATCAATGGTAAAAAATATATCAACATTTACCGACACGATTTCCGGAAAAATAGAATACAAGCAAAATTATTTTGACCCCGAAGCAAGAAGATTTCAAGAAGAAATGATGAAAAAAATAGATGAAAAAAATATTGAAAAACTTGATCCTTTTATTAAAGATATAAAAACAATAGTACCTTCTGAATGGGCATTTTCCATCACAACCATAGAAAAAGGATTTGATTCAAATCTTATTGCCAAAATATTTATTTCAAATACCAGTACCTGCGCGATGATTACTCTTGAGTGGTATGGCAGAGAAAGAGCAGATATTTTACAAGATATGATTACAAGATATAATTCGGGTCTTTTGAGCGGGATGTGCCAAAAAAAGATGCTGGAAGGGATAGAAAAGTACGTAGTTATTGACGCATGTTTAAATCAATTATCAGGATGCGATGATGAGAAATTTATGCAAGAAATACTTGATGAATATTTTAAAAATCCTAAATCCTAATATCGAAATTCTAAACAATATCGAAATCCCAAATTCGAAACAGTTTGAAACATTGTGATTTGGAATTTATGATTTGTTTAGGATTTAGGATTTCGAATTTAGAATTTTATTAAATTTATGTCTGACAAAAAAACAACCAAACCGGGAAAACCTGAAGAACCGAAACAAGGTGAAATTTTTAAGCATGTGAATGTGATTGACCAGCCGATAGTGGAAGAAATGAAACAATCATATCTTGATTATGCTATGTCGGTTATAGTTTCACGCGCGTTGCCTGATGTTCGCGACGGATTAAAGCCCGTGCACAGAAGGATTCTCTATGCTATGTGGACCTTGGGTTTGCATGCCGGTGGACGATTCAGAAAATCAGCCACCGTTGTCGGAGAAGTTTTGGGAAAATATCACCCGCATGGGGATGTGGCGGTTTATGATTCTATGGTGAGAATGGCCCAGGATTTTTCCATACGCTACCCGTTGGTTGCCGGACAAGGAAACTTTGGAAGTATGGACGGCGATAGCGCTGCTGCCATGAGGTATACTGAGGCAAAGCTTTCTTCCATTTCCGAAGAATTATTGCATGATATTGAAAAAAATACCGTTAATTTTATTCCGAACTACGACGGGAGCCACGAGGAGCCCACGGTTCTTCCCGGAATTCTACCGAATCTTTTGGTCAATGGCGCCATGGGAATCGCCGTTGGTATGGCAACAAGCATTCCTCCGCATAATTTGAATGAAGTGTGCGACGGCACTATACTTCTTTTGGAGCATCCGAACGCGGGAGTGGATGACTTAATGAAATTTGTTAAGGGCCCTGATTTTCCGACCGGCGCGACGATATTTGATTCAAAGGAAATTGAAAGGGCGTACGCAACCGGCAAGGGCGCGATTGTAATGCGCGCGCAGGCGGAAATTGTTGAAGGAAAGGCTGAAAAATTTCAAATCATTGTAACGGAAATTCCATACCAGGTGAATAAGGCAAGCATTATGGAAAGAATCGCGGAACTTGTAAAAGATAAAAAATTGGAAGGCATACGCGATTTGCGCGATGAATCTTCCGAGCGCGGGGGCATCCGTATAGTCGTTGATTTGAAAAAAGACGCGTACCCGAAAAAAGTCCTTAACAAACTTTATCAGCTGACCCAGCTCCAGGAAACTTTCCATGTGAATATGCTTGCTCTCATAGACGGCATCCAGCCGAGAGTTTTAAATTTAAAAATGGTTTTGGAAGAATATATAAAACATCGGGAAATTATTGTGCGCAGAAGAACAGAATATGATTTGGAAAAAGCCAAAGACCGCGCGCATATACTTGAAGGTTTGAAAATAGCGCTTGCAAATATTAATAAGATTATTGAAACGATAAAAAAATCCGAAGACCGCGAAGAGGCAAAGGTAAATTTAATCGGAAAATTCAAGCTCAGTGAAAGGCAGGCATTGGCAATTTTGGAAATGCGCCTGCACCAATTGGCAAATCTTGAAAGGCTGAAAATCGAGCAGGAACTCAAAGACAAGCTCTCTTTGATTAAGGAGCTTGAAAGCATTTTGAAATCCAAAGACAGGATCCGCGGCATTATTAAAAACGAGCTTGAAGAAATGAAGAAAAAATTCGGCGATGAGCGCAGGACAAAAATCGTGTCGCACGGCGTGAAAGAATTCACCCAGGAGGATCTTGTTCCAAATGAGGATATAATCGTTGTTATCACAAAAGACGGATACATCAAGAGCCTTCCGCCGGATACATTCAGGACCCAGGCCCGGGGAGGCAAGGGCGTTATCGGATTCACTACCAAAGAAGAAGATGTTGTGGAGCATTTTTTCACCACAACAACACATTCCAATATATTATTTTTTACAACCCGCGGAAGGGTGTATCAATTGAGAGGGTACGATCTGCCAAAAGGCTCCCGAACGTCAAAGGGGCAGGCTATCGTGAATTTTCTTGAGCTTATGCCCAATGAAAAAATATCAGCGGCCTTGCCATTGACTGAGCTTGGCGATTATAAATTTTTGGTTATGGCAACGAAACTTGGAACTATCAAGAAGGTTGATATGAATATATTTGATAATGTCAGACGGTCCGGGCTTATTGCCATTAAATTAAAAGATAATGATGATTTGAAGTGGGTGAAGCCATCCACCGGCAAAGACGAGACAACGCTCGTGACAGCTTTGGGGCAATCAATTCGATTTAAAGAAAAACAGGTCCGCACTATGGGGCGCGGAGCCGCGGGCGTGCGGGCAGTGCGGTTGCGAAAAGACGATTATGTCGTGGGAATGGATATTATTGACGAAGCAATGTTTAGCCTGGGCCAATTGCTTATTGTTACTTCAAAAGGATATGGAAAACGAACAAGCTTAAAACAGTACAAAGTGCAGTCTCGCGGAGGATATGGAATAAAAACGGCAAAAGTCACGGGAAAAACCGGAAGCCTTATCACTTCAATGGTTGTGAATTCCAAGGCAATGGAAGAGGATTTGATAATTATTTCCATCAAGGGGCAGGTCATACGCTTGCCGATAAAAACCATCAGCATATTGGGACGCGCCACTCAGGGAGTCAGGCTTATGAAATTTAAAGAAGCGGATGATGAGGTAGCGTCGATTACGTTTATATAGTAAGGTATCCAGTATTTAGAATAAAGTATTTAGTATAGTAAATTATTTATATACGTAATTCTAAATACACAATACTCTATACCAAAAGCGTTCTTGCAAAAATTCATAATTTCATGTATTATATAATTAATCAAAGTCAACTTTTAATTTTTAACTTTTAATTTTTAACTTGTTTTATGCCAGTACCGCCAAAACATCGTTCGCGATCAAAGAAGAGAAGGGGTTGGGCGCATTTAGCCATTAAAAAAACTCAGCTTTTTCCATGCAGTCATTGCAAAAAAATGATCAAACCGCATATTGTTTGTCCATTTTGTGGATACTATAAAGGCAAGGAAGCGGTTGTTCATAAAGTAAAAAAAGAAAAAAAACATCACAAACATTCATAAGCTATGTCCAACAGGCATTTAGCGCGAACCATCGCTCTTCAAACACTTTATCAGTGGGATTTTAATGGAAAACCCGCCGAAGATATTGTAATTATGCTTGAAAAAAATCTTGGGCAATTCGCCCCGGAATTTGATGATAATAAATTCAGCGAGAATCTCGTGCGCGGTATTATTAAAAATTTAAATGAAATTGATAAAGAAATATCCGGCCATGCGCCGGAATGGCCTATTGACCAGATAACCATTATTGACAGAAACGTTTTACGCATAGGCATATACGAAATGGTATTTGATAATGATATACCGGATAAAGTCGCAATCAATGAGGCCATAGAACTGGCAAAGGCGTTCGGAGGGGAATCGTCCGGAAAATTTGTAAACGGAGTCCTTGGAACTATTTTCAAGGAAATCCAGGAAAAAGAAGGGTCAATAGAAAAAAATAACGCACCTCAAAAATCAGAAGACAAGACTTCTTAGAAATTAAAAAATAGTAAGGAAAATAGGCAATACCTGCTTTCATCACTAATTTTTATTTTCTTTAAAGCCATAAATTTTCTATGGCTTGGAACTTTTCTGAATTTTCGTGAGGGCAAAGAAAGGCGATTATGGAAAATATCGCATCTCTTGAAAAAAAACTTAAGGTAAAATTTAAAAACAAGGAAGTGCTCCAACAGGCGCTTGTGCACCGTTCATATATTAATGAAAATCCGGGGTTTCATTTGGGGCACAACGAACGGCTTGAATTTTTGGGCGATGCCGTATTGGAGCTTGTCGTGACTGAATTTTTATATACAACCTATCCCAACCCGGAGGGCGAATTGACGAATTGGCGCGCAAGCCTGGTAAACAGTAAAATTCTTTCCAGCATAACGCGGAATATGGATATTGAGGAATTTTTATATTTAAGCCGCGGGGAATCCAAGGATAGGGATTCAAAGGCTCGAAGTTATATTTTGGCAAATGCGTTTGAAGCAATAGTCGGCGCGATTTATATGGATCGCGGATATAAAGAAGCAAAAATTTTTATTGAAAGGCATGTTTTGACTGAACTTCCCAACATATTAAAAAATCATTTATATCTTGATCCAAAAAGCAAATTTCAAGAAATTTCACAGGAGAAATTCGGTATTACGCCCACATACAGCGTGATTTCGGAAAGCGGACCTGATCACAATAAAAAATTTAAAGTCGGCTTATATCTTGAGGATGAGCTTGTTGCAACAAGTGATGGCTCATCAAAGCGCGAAGCGCAGGAAAGGGCTGCCGCGGAAGGTTTGAAGGCAAAGGGGTGGGAATAAAAATAGTTTAGAGTTAAAAGTGCAAAGTTAAAAGTTATTTAATATTACATATCCATAACTTTGAACTTTGAATTTTTAACTTTTAACTTATCTTTTATGTCCATTGATGAGCTTTTTACAATAGCTGTGGAAGAAAAGGCATCTGACCTTCATTTGGTTGTCGGTATGCCTCCGATATTAAGAATTGACGGAAATCTCAAGCCAATGGAAGGCAGGGAAGTTTTGAGTGGCAAGGTGGCGGAAGAATTAGTCTATTCCATATTAACACCGGCGCAAAAAGCGCTTTATATAAAAGACAGAGAGCTTGATCTTTCGTACGAATTAAAAAATTTATCCCGCTTCAGGGTGAATCTTCATTGGGAAAAAGATAATGTCGGAATGGTCGCAAGGGTGATTTCAAAAAAAATTCCTACCATGAAAGATATTCAGATGCCGGAAATTGTTTTTGATTTTTTGGGTATGGATCAGGGGCTGGTTATTATTACAGGCCCGACCGGTTGCGGAAAGTCCACGACTCTTGCCGCGATGGTTGATCATATCAATACAAATAAATCAAAAAATATTATTACTCTTGAAGATCCTATTGAATTTGTTTTTAAGCCGAAAAAAAGCATTGTAAAACAAAGGCAGCTTACAACCGACATGCTTTCATTTGATAACGCCCTTATCCATGTTTTGCGGCAGGATCCTAATGTCATTATGGTCGGTGAAATGAGAGATATTGATACAATCGCGGCGACTATAACATTGGCTGAAACAGGACATCTTGTGCTTGCCACGCTTCATACGCATAACGCCGCGCAGACCATAGACAGAATTATTGATATTTTTCCGCCCTACCAGCAGCAGCAAATTCGCTTGCAGCTTTCTATTACTTTGAAGGGAATAGTATCACAACGGCTTATACCAAAAATCGGCGGAGGAAGAATTGCCGCAAGGGAAATATTGGTAAATACCGCGGCTATCGCAAATCTTATCCGAGAAAACAAAATTGCGCAGATACGAACCGTTCTTCAGACAAGCGCAAGCGAAGGGATGGTTACTATGGATCAGACTTTGGCCGATCTTTTCAAATCCAGCCTGATTACTAAAGAAACTGCTCAGGCGCACATGTTAAATCCCGAAATGCTGGATTAATTGTTTAATATTATAAAATATATTTTTACAATGCGCGGATATGCTCGTTCGGTGTATCCGCGTATGTATTTAAAAAAAGTGTATTTACGCGCCCGTGGTGAAATGGATATCACAACGGTCTTCGGAACCGTTTTTGGGGGTTCGAATCCCTCCGGGCGCATTTGGTTAGAAAATAGCAAGTTTTCGTTTCCGCCCCGAAGTATCGGGGCGGCCAAATTATACGGCTTTTTATAACAAAAAATCAGTTGGCGGTTTTGTAAAAAGTGGTTTCCGCCCCTGCTAAAGCTATGGCGGACAAGCGAGCCGATACTTTTAAGAAATGTTACCATTTCTTTTTTGTATTACTTTTTAATGACTTCAATTCAATTTGATTTATGCATTTTATTATGATATATTATAAGAATATGAATATAAAGAAGATGAAAATAGTCATTGATTATTGGAAAAAAACTGCTCAGCATGATTATGATACCATGATTACATTATTTGAAAATAAAAGGTATTCTGATAGTTTGTTTTATGGACATATCGTGCTTGAGAAGATATTAAAAGCTCATGTCGTAAGAAAAACTAAAAAGCAGGCGCCATATATTCACAATCTTTTAACGCTTAAAAACCTTGCCAATCTTCATGTATCAAATAAGGAGATTGATTTATTGGATATGGTAAATAGTTTTAATATCAGGGCGCGGTATCCAGAACAAAGATTGGAATTTTACAAAAGATGCACAAAAAAATATGCCGAAGAATACATAGGACAAATTAAATCATTGTACAAAAAACTATGTCAAAAGCCGATGTAAAAAAAATAGTAAAAAAATACGCAAAAAATCTTCATAAATCAGATTTTCCTTTTTCGGCCATTTATTTATTTGGCTCCCATGTTACTGGTAAAGCCAGAAAGTGGAGCGATATTGACGTTGCCGTTATTTCCAATAAATTAAAAGGTAATAAAGAGAAAAATATACTGCGGTTATGGCAATTGCGCAGAGATATTGATACAAGAATTGAACCGCTTGGATTCACGGTCAGAGAATTTCAAAATGACGAAGATCCAATGGTCTATGAGATTAGAAAAACAGGAATACGCATTATGTAGTTTTTTCGGATTGGGCTCGTTTGCCCGCCCTTGGCTGGGTTTCGCCGCGATTTTAAAAGTTGCTCCCGATAGTCATCGGGACAGGCGCCGAACCTGATATAAAGTATCGGCTCGTCTGCCTTGGGCGGAAACCACTTTTTGTAAAAGAAAATTTTTTTATATTCATTTGATTCAGAAATTCTAGAGAATTTCTGTTTTTTTATTTTAAACAATTGACAAAATAGTATATTTCTCTTCGGCGGAGTTTCCATTAGGGACTCCGCCGCAATCGCCGCGACTGAAAAGCTATCCGGAATGTCGGAAATGTCGGAGTCCCCGCGGGGAGACTCCGACAAGGAGAACCAAGTTGACAAAATAATATATCCATAGTATTATAGTTTATTGCATATAATGGTTTTTGTTCTTTTCAACATTTTTTATTGAAAGGCGGTTTCAATGCATTTAGGAATGACTCAATCAATGCGACTTATTTTTCGTTGCAATGTATGCAAGAGCGATCCGCATGAAGAAGGATGCCCGGTTGTTCATCTGGAAAGACTCAATGAGATGAACCGCCATATTAGCTGCCCGGCTTGCAACGCATGCGGAGTTGGAGTCAACTCAAGAGATTACTACGAGTGCCGTTCTTGCCACACACAATTTACATCTGGCGGGGGCACCACTCCTGCGGATGATGTGATCTACTATCTTGATGATCCAAAAGCCGCGGATTTGATTTTGGTAAAAAAATTGCCTAATAAGGGTGATGGAAATTTTCCAATTGATAAGAAGATCGAGGAAGTGCGGGATGAGATTAAGCGTTTGACCGTCAAGAAGCCCAAGCGCGGAATGAAAAAGCGCAGTAAGTAGTTTCTTTTAAAATTATGTCGGAAAGTAAAATAAACATGTCCGCCCTGGCTGTAAATTGTCGGGGCGTTTTTTTTATTAAAAATTTATGATATAATACCAATACTATACATATTAATATATTTGCTATGAAAAAAGCCATTGATCTGCATATGCATTCTCATTGTTCAGACGGCTCAAAAAGCCCGACCGAACTGGTTAAATTATTGGTTGCGAAAAAAATTGTAGTAGCGGCATTGTCTGACCATAATACCATACACGGGCAATATGAATTTCAGGCAGCTGCGAAAAAATATAATATCAAGACAATTCCTGCCGTAGAAATTTATGTCCATTACAACCGCCGTCCGCTTCATCTGCTTGGGTACGGTATTGATATTAATAATGCCGAACTCCACGATGTTTTGCGCGAATCTCAAGTGAAGAGGAAAAAATCAATTGAGGTTTTGGTTCCAAAATTAAAACGGGTAGGATTGAATTTGGATATCAGCGAGCTTTTTTCCCAGCCCGCCACTTATATCGGAATTGCTAATATTGTCCGAATTATGCGCAAAGATCGAAAAAATGAAAACGTTATCCAAAAGGCTCTTGGGAAAAAACAATTTGATTTTTTTGAAATATACAATAAATTTTTTTCTGAAGAATCGTCCTGCCATCTTCCTGAGGTGGCACTTCGGGCAAAAGATGCCATTGAGCTCATCAAGCGCAGCAAAGGCTTTGCTGTGTTGGCGCATCCGGGCTGGCATCTTGGTTTTAAGGACGATCATGTGATCGGGGAGCTTCAGGAACTTGGCATGAAGGGGCTGGAATGTTTTTCTTCGCATCATAATTGGGATCAATCCGCGCATTATGAAATGCTTGCCAAGCGACAAAATTTGATTATTACCGGCGGAAGCGACTATCATGGAGATTTGCCCGGCGATTTTATTATTGAAAATTTTCACGAATTCACATCATTTCCCTACGAGATTTATGAGAATATAAAAGTGTTTTAAGATTATCCTTGCCACCTTTGACAGTAAAGGTGGCGCCAAACTGGCGAGCAGGTGAAAAACTGTGAGAATTTATTAACGAAAATTGATCTGCAACATATAAACTCGCCCCGGATACATTCGGGGCTCGGACAAATATGTTGCATTCGCTCAATTTTCTAAAATTCTCTACGTTTTTCAAAGCTCGTATTTTTGTTTCAATTTTTGGGAGGAAATCCCTCACATTCAAATAACCCTTTAAGATATTTTCCCTCTCCTGTTTAAGGCTGTCTAATAAGTCCTTAGTTTTGAACAAGGAAAAATGTTCTTTAAATGATATAATATAGGTATAAGAAATAAAAAAACTTATGCCTACTTTCAAATCATATAATCAAAATCAATCAATGCTTCTGCCTCCAGATATTAGAGATTATCTTCCAAAAGATCACATTGCTTATCTTATCAGCGATATAGTGGATCATCTCAATATTACCCCTGTTTTGGAAACATATACAGATGAAGGCGCCCCATCGTTTAATCCTTTCATGATGACCAAAGTCATGTTCTATGCCTACACTCAAGGAACCAGAAGTTCAAGAAGAATAGAAAATAAACTGCATGAGGATTTAGCTTTTCGATATCTGTCTGCCAATCAAACCCCAGACCATGGCACTATTAATCTTTTTAGAAAAAACCATCTTGTTCATCTTGAAGAAATATTCGCCCAAATAGCCATTCTCTGCGGTACATTAGACCTTGCCAGCTTAACGGATGCTTCTATCGATGGCACCAGAATAAAAGCCTCTGCCTCCAGAAACAATCTTTTTGATGAAAAACAGATTGACAGGATAAAAAAACAAATGCGCGACATGCTGGAAGATGCCCAGAAGATAGACGATGAGGAAGACAAGCGTTTTGGAAATTCCAGAGGCTACAATCAGCTGCCGCCAGATCTCGCAGACCCAGAAAAAAGAAAAAAGAAAATCAAAGAAATTCAGGAACATATGCAAAAGCTCAATCAGACCAAAGGATTAATCAAAGAAAAACAAAAAAATGCAAAGGGCAAAGAAGAACAAAATCAAATAAACAACAAAACCTCCAATACCACTGATCCAGACGCCAAGCTTTTGCAGATGAAAGACAATTCTTTTAAAATGGCTTACAATGTTCAGATTGCCGCGTCCAGGGGCATAACTCTCGCTTATGATATCGCCAATACTGCTTTAGACACCCACAATTTAAAGAACATGATTCAAAGAATAGAAAGCAATATCCAGAAAAAAGTAAACACGATTAAGGCTGATTCAGCGTACTTTACCAAGAATGATATCCAATACTGCAACAAACAGAATATTGACGCCTATGTTCCCGATACCAGAAAAGAGAAAGAAGAAAAAGAAGTTCAAGAAAACAGCGTTCCTAAATTTGACAGGAGAAACTTTATTTACAATCCAGAGGAAGATGAATGTATCTGTCCCTTAGGAAAACCCCTGAAGTTTTTTGTTAAAGACGAAGAAAAGGGCAAAAGATACAGAGGAACCCAATGTCATTTGTGTCCTCAGAAATCAGAATGCACCAAAAGCGCGTATCGTTATTTTCAATATGATCCAGAGCTTGAAAAAATCAGGACGGAAATGAGGCAAAAGCTAAAT
The DNA here is from genome assembly GCA_000992395.1 of Parcubacteria group bacterium GW2011_GWA2_38_13. Lineage (GTDB taxonomy): Bacteria > Patescibacteriota > Patescibacteriia > Buchananbacterales > GWA2-38-13 > GWA2-38-13. Next base: position 16,255 of record LBUD01000011.1, read on the forward strand.
TCAAACCAAGGGAAACAAAAATATCTTGAACGAATGTCAGATGTCGAGCCAGTCATGGGGGACATAAAAGAAAACAAAAGCTTTACTCATTTTCTCACCAGAGGCAAGCCCACGGTATTGATTGAGCTGGGTCTGGTATGCACTGCTTGCAACCTCGTTAAAATATTCAATTGGATAAAGAAAAAGAAAAAATTGATGGATATCAGACAATTAAATACTTTCGCGAGAGTGTAAGCAGCTTCGCAAGGGATACCTTGAAGATATATTTGTGTGGAAAATTTATTTTAAAATAACTATCTGGGACTTATTAGACAGCCTCCCTTGGTGGGGGAGGGCTGGGGAGAGGGGGAAAATTTATTGACAAAATAAGAAAAATAATATTATAATAAGATTGAATTTACGGAAAGGTTTGAGGTTATTTTTTTTATTTGCCGCCATCGTATAGTGGTTAGTACACCAGGTTTTCATCCTGGTAACCCGGGTCCGATTCCCGGTGGCGGTACCAAAACCAAACTTTCCGAAATTTTATTAATTTTTTCTCTGGCGGCCGCGACGGCCGCCCAAGGCGTTTGCGGCGAATTATCGCCGTTTTTTAATTCCCCCAAAACTACTTTTCGCGCCGCGAGGCGCAGGTTCGAGCCAAAAACTTTTTTGGCTATAACCTTTTTGGCGAAAAGGTTATTCTCCCGCGCGATTTTAGGCAGATTCTCTGCCTCTTTTATCCAATCCCGCATCGGTTCGATCCAGCCAGTCCGCTTTTGTTCAAAGTGGATTATTTTTTCTTCCAGCGACTTTTTCTCGCCCATAAACTTTGCTTTCTTCTCAAGATAAGTTTCTCGTTCAATATCCTGCTCTAAATAGCCATCTAAAAGCCGCTCCAGTCTAACTGAAATAGAAGAAATCTTTTCTTGTTTCTCTTTCACACAAGCAGTCAAAGATTGGGCGGATTTTCCGTGGTCTTGCAAAGCAAGACGATTGAGTTCCACCGCCCAGTCTTTGGGCAAAGAAACTTTTTTGATTTCGGATGATAACTGGCGAT
>LBUD01000012.1:0-17206 GCA_000992395.1 Parcubacteria group bacterium GW2011_GWA2_38_13
TGTGCGCTGCGGCGCACATCGCATAACAGCGCCTATGCGAAATGTCCGACCCCCGCCTGCGGGCGGAGTCGTCCACTTCGCATTAGGCGCCGCCGTTATACAAAATAAATTTTTATCTTAGTGGAAATTTAAAGTGTTGGTGATTTTAAAAGGGGCGGAAAATATTATTTTTAATAAATAATGAGGGGTAATATGGAAGACTATTCAAAAAATATTGTAAAAAAATACAACTACTGGACAGTTTTAGTTCATACCAACCAGCAGTATTTAGGCAGATGTGTTATTTGGTGCAATAGAGAAAACGCAACTGATTTATCTGAGGCAACAAATGATGAGCGAGATGAACTGTTCGAAGTTATACGCGAAATAAAAATAGCCATTGAAAAAACTTTTCAAGCTGACTGGATTAACTATTCTTTCCTCGGCAATGAAACACGACATTTACACGGACACTTGGTTCCACGCTATAAAGATGAAAGGGTTTTTCAAAGCACCACGTTTACAGATCCGCGTTGGGGACATAATTGGCTGTTAGACAATAGCCATGCCACTTCAAATGAAATGTTGCAATCAATAAAAAACGAGATAATAAAAAATTTACAATAAGGAGTTTTGAAAAAAGCGATTCACTCCTGACCCTTTTCGCTTTTTCCGAAACAAAATAATATAAGTAAGTAATTAAATAAATTATATTTATGCAAAAATCAAAAATATCAGGAATTTTAATTATTTCTTCAGCTATAATTCTCACAGTCTCAGTGGTTGGGTATGCTGTTTTATTTTCTATTTTTGGAATCAATTCCGGTGGATCATTTTTAATGATCACCCCCTTACTTATATTTGCGATTACTATAATTATAGCCCTATCTTTTCTTTTACGCGCAGGAATCAAACAACTAAAAAAATAATAAATAATTTAACATTGCTTCATTATGAAGAATTGCCAAAAATTTTTTATTAGTACGGAATTTTTAGTTTCATCGCCTAACAACGCATATCTGGCCGCAGAAAATTGATATTAATTAATACCTCAAGGAATGTCAATTTTCTTCCGCCCATATTTTACTCCGCTCACTCCGCAAAACATCAGATATATGCCACCGTTATGATGCCATCGCTGGCGTCATAACGGTGGCGCTTACCGTCGCTGTTCTGCTCGTCGCGTGCTCGCGACATCGCATAACACGGAATATCGGTAAAATTGCCCGCCAAAATTTGACTTATTTTATATTTATATGTATTATAATAATATAAAAAATAAGTAAAAAAAATGCGCAAAATAGCCCTAAAATCAGTTGTCTGGAAAGAAGGTAGGTATTATATTTCTCAATGTTTAGAAGTTGATGTTTCCAGCTTTGGCAAAACCAAAAAAGAAGCCTTAGCCATGCTACAAGAAGCGTTAGAATTATACTTTGAAGATATTCCTGTGCCTAAAAAGTCTGAAGTAAAAGATCCTATTATCGCTTCGGTAAAGCTTCAATATGCCTAAGCCCCATTCACTCAAAATAATATTAAAAGTCCTTCTTGATAAGGGCTTCTTTTTTGTTTCCCAAAATGGTTCGCACGCTAAATATCGTTGCCGTCACAATCCTGAATTAACTGTAATTGTCCCAATCCATGGTAAAGAAATTCGCCATGGCACTTTTAGGTCTATTTTGCGCCAAGCCAAACTAGCTAAAGAAGATTTTAAATAAAAAATAAGCCAACCTTCCGATATTCAGATACGTTGTACGAAATTTTTTCCAAAACCAAACCCTATGAAAATATATATTATTAGACACGGCGAAAGTACTTCTGACATAAAAGAAAAGTACGACGGTGATTACGATGATCATCTCACTGACAAGGGTCTGAAAGAAGCTGAAACAATCGCTAAAAAACTTTTGGACAGTAAAATCCAAATTATTTTTTCCAGTTCTAAAATCCGAGCTATTGAAACATCCGAAATTCTAAAAAATGCTTTGAAATGTAAAATAGTAATCACAGAAGATATGAATGAACAAAATATTTATGGCGCTTATCCTGAATTAAGCAAAAATCAGCCAGAAGAAGAATATAGACGGCTTGGAGAAGTCATGACGAACCGCGACGTTGAAATAGAAGGCGTTGAAACATACTTACATTTCAAAAATCGGGTTGTCGGATGTTTCTCAAAAATAAGTAATGAAGATTATCAAACAGTTGCCATAATCACCCATGGCGGACCTATTCGTTGCATATTCCGCGATATCTTAAAAATGGGAGAATTTAAAAAAATTGGCAATGGCGCTATAGTCGAACTGGAAAAAAATGATTTGGATTTTGCAGTAACAAAAATTGACGGCGCTATCTTACAATGACGGGTTTGGTTTTAGGAAAAACATCGCTTAACAAAGAATATCTGGTTCCGCCATGCTACGCCCAAATGCTTCGCACTTCTCACCGTCGGAGTCTCCCCGTGGGGACTCCGACGTATATAGGCGCTTATTTATATCTAATCTATGGCGACGAGAAATAAATTATTTATTCCTGACAATATTTATTTCATAACTTTCACCATACTTGGCTGGAAGCAAATTTTTATAAACGACGAATATTGCAATCTGGTTTACAGGTGGTTTGATTATATTAAAGAAAGATATAGCAATAAAATTCATGGCTATATTATTATGCCTAACCATATACATGTGCTGATCCTTATAACAAAGCAATCTCAAAAACTTTCAAAACTCATTCAGAATGCCAAACGATTTTTAGCTTATGAAATTATCTCCCTGCTAACGAAAGAGAACAAAAACGATATGCTGCATTTTTTCTCTAGTTATGCTAATGTTAAAAAACATGCCAAACATAAAATTTTTGAAGATAGATTCGACTCGAAGCTCGTGGACGCCAATTTATTCAGAGAAAAATTAGAATATATACATAACAATCCCTGCAAGGGTCAGTGGCATTTATCCGAAACGCCCGAAGAGTATAAATATTCAAGTGCGTCAAATTATATTTTAGGAAATGGATTATATAAGATTGACGCTGTATCATAATCTAACAGTTGTGGCGGAGTCCCCACAGGGAGACTCCGCCAGGGGGGAAATATTTTTTACTTCCGATAACTCGGCATATCCGGTTCAGGAATTTTTCACATTTATAATTCAAGGTAAGAAAAACTTCGGATGATGCCGATATGCTAGACCGAAATTTTAAAGAGATAATTTTTATTTTTTTGATAAAGAAAAACGCCACCGAAATTCCTGAGAAAGAAATGGTGGCGTCGAGTGGTTGGTGTATGAAGAGCTATTTTTTTATCCTAGGAATGTTTCCCGCACAGATTTGCCGAGTAGTAACGAATTCATAATCCGAATTTTTCCCCTCGGGATTATTTCCCCATATTCGGATAAATTTTTTTGTGCCATCTTCAAAACGAACAACGAACACAGGAACTGGCTGACGAAGGTTATATGGCGACACAAGCATGGCCGTACCAATTACCTCTACAGAGACACCTTTTTTTTCAGATGGCGGATACTCGCTCTCCTCCAATACTATATAGAGGCTCTCTATCGTGCATGCGAATAATTCTTGATCGGTTGGCATTCTCATTCTCCATCCTCCTGTGTAATTGTGGTTTCCTAATACTAATTGCTAAACATCCTGCCTTACCTTATCATATTTTTTTATTTCTGTCCAATCACTTCAAAAAATATTTTCTTTTCATAAAAAATTTACGACTAAACTGCCAAAAAATGTTATAATTAGAATATGACAAATAACCAAAATCCAGAAAATCACATCGCCCTATTCAAGGGCAAAACAATTAGACGAGCCATATATCAAAAGGAGTGGTGGTTTTCGATTGTTGATGTTTGCGAGGTTCTCACAAACAGCCCAGATGCTGGCGCCTATTGGCGAAAACTCAAACAAAGACTAAGAAAAGAAGGAAGTGAAGTCGTGACATTTTGTCACGGGTTGAAATTACTATCCCAGGACGGTAAAATGCGGGAAACTGATTGTGCCGATACCGAAACCATGTTTCGCATTATTCAATCCATTCCTTCACCAAAAGCCGAACCATTCAAGCGTTGGATGGCGCGTGTTGGCTATGAACGCATACAAGAAATAGAAGACCCGGAATTGGCTACCAAACGCACAAAACTGCTTTACAAGCTCAAAGGCTATTCTGGGGATTGGATTGAGAAGCGAATGCGCGGCATTGCCATTCGCGAAGAACTTACCGACGAATGGAAAAAGCGTGAAATCAAAGAGAAAAAAGAATTTGAAATTTTAACAGCAGAAATCTCCAAGGCAACTTTCGGCATGACGCCGAGCAAGTATAAAGAATACAAGGGGCTAAAAAGAGAAAATCTACGCGACCACATGAATGATTTAGAATTAATTTTCTCAATGCTCGGCGAAGCATCAACTACGAAGATAACCAGGGATAAAAATGCCAAAGGTTTTATTGAGAACAAAATTGCCGACCAAAAAGGCGGGCGGATCGCTGGCGATGCCAGACGAAAACTTGAGCTCGAATCAGGCGGCAAGGTGGTCGCAAAGGAAAATTATTTAACAAACCAAGAAAATAGAACAAGGCTAAAAGGAAAAAAATAAAAAATAAATTTGCCCCGATTAAAATTCGCCTATTGGCGATTTAAAAATTTTTCATTACATTGTGCAGCAATGTGTATGAGGCTACAACTTTTATACAAAAGCCTCCACCCATATTTTGCTTCACTATGCTCCGCAAAACATCAGATACACGCAAACGCTAGCTGAAATAAATTTCTTTCTGATAATTATGATAAAAGCAATAATTTTTGATTTTGGCGGGATATTTAATATTCGCGATAGCCTTAAAATATTTTGGCAGGACAATGCCGATACCCTTAAAGTTGATCCCGAAAAAGCTTTTGCAATATCTTTGCCCCTATGGCGCAAAGCGCGAATTGGAAATATAGATTCCGAAATCTTTTGGGAAAAACTTGGCGCGTGCGCGAAGATGAGCCCTGAAAATTTTAAAAAATATTTTATTGAATACACCGGATACCGAGAAGAAATGCTTGAATATATTAAAAAAAATCTGAAAGGAAAATATAAGCTCGCAATCTTATCAAACCAAATAAAAACCTGGATTGAGCCGATTCTTAAAGAAAAAAAATTTGAAGAAGTTTTTGATGTTATCATCACTTCGTATAATACGGGTTTTGCAAAACCCGATATCAGAATATATAAAAAAGCAATCCAGGCGCTTGGCGTCAAGGCTCAAGAATGTATTTATATAGAAGACAAGCCAAGAAATGTTGGGCCTGCCGAAGCGCTTGGGATGAAAGTGATTTTATTTCAAAGTTACGACCAATGCATTAATGATTTAAATAATTTATTAATATAAAATATGGAAAAAGATGAAGTAAAAAAAGTTGTTAAAAAATTTTACAAAGATATCGTAATACATGGAAGCACCAGCTGTTGTTGCTCGAATAGCGATTGCGATGACGAAACATTAAACAAAAAAATTGCGCAAAGCGTCGGGTATTCTGACGAAGAAATCAATTCGGCATCCGATGCCAACCTAGGCCTTGGTTGTGGCAATCCGGTTGCAATGGGAAATATTAAAGAGGGAGATGTTGTTTTGGATCTCGGCTCAGGCGCCGGGTTTGATTGTTTTCTCGCTTCCAAAAAAACCGGCGCTATTGGCAAAGTCATCGGCGTAGACATAACACAGGAAATGATTGATAGGGCAAAACAAAACGCAATAAAATTTAAATACGAAAATATTGAATTCCGCCTCGGGGATATTGAAAAATTACCTGTTGAAAACGATTCTATTGATGTAATAATCAGCAATTGCGTTATTAATCTCGCTCCGGATAAATCCAAAGTTTTCAAAGAAGCCTATCGGGTTCTTAAAAAAGGCGGCAAAGCGTACGTATCAGATATTGTTTTACTCCAAGATCTTTCCGAGGAAATTAAAAACGATGAATATCTTATAGGCGGATGCGTCGGAGGCGCAATTCTAAAAGATGAATATATCAAATGCGCGGAAAGTGCGGGACTAAAAATAAAAATTCTTTCAGAAGATAAAGAAATCAGCAAACGGCAATACGAAGGATTGCCTTTGGAAAGTTTAAAAATTGAAGCAACAAAATAATTATATTATTTTTATCCTGTGGATAACGTAAAATTTTCGCTGAATTATTACTCTTGACATACCTTTTAGGCATGCTAAAATACGAACTTTGAAAAACGTAGAGCCTCCACATGTCACCTTGAACTTGCCTGCCAGCCTTGGGCCGGTTTCAGGGTCTAATGAGATGCTGAAACTAGTTCAGCATGACAAAATATGTGTTATGATAAAAAGATGAAAACCATAATCCTCCAAGGCCAAAATATCCCCTACCAGATCACCCGAAGCGACCGATCAAAAAATTTAAGGATATCCATCTCTCGCGATGGAAATCTTTTGGCAATACTTCCATACGGAATGGATGAAAAATTTGCTGAAAATTTCATACAAAAAAAAAGTGATTGGATTTTAAAAAAAATAAAATATTTTCAAAAACATAAATTCCATATTTTACCCAAATCATCACAAAAAGAATATAAGCTTCGGAAAAAAGAAGCGTACGCCATAATAAAAGAAAAAATCCTTTATTTTAATTCCTTTTATAAATTCGCGATTGGAAAAATAACCATCCGTAGACAAAAAACCCGCTGGGGATCGTGCTCGCGCAAAGGAAATTTGAATTTTAATTTTAATATCATCCATCTTCCGCAAAATTTGCTCAATTATCTTGTCGTGCACGAGCTTTGCCATTTGAAAGAGCTTAATCATTCCAAAAAATTCTGGGAACTTGTTTCCCTTCAGATTCCTGATTATAAAATATTAAGAAAAGAATTAAAAAGCCTTATATAGTTTTCTCCCCCTTTAGAAGGGGGAGATAGAGGGGGTCGATTTTGACACCACATAGACCCCTCCCAGCCTCCCCTTCGTAAGGGGAGGAAATTTTTTGTTTCTCAGACTGTCCGAGAATTCGTAAAAATGTAGGGGCGGGTCTTGTGCCCGCCCAGAATTTCCCTAAACCATCGGGCGACCACAAGAGTCGCCCCTACAAAAATTTGTTCTAGGACAGTCTGAAGTTGGAGGGGGTATGAACACCCGCTACTCTCCCCGTCTCTCGGATACTCCTTGCAAATTCTCTTATTTTTGATAAAATTTATAATAGATTATGAAAACAATACAATTAAAACCCAACCAAATAATTACCCTCAACGACTACCCTCTTTATAGCAATAAAGTTTTGGAAGAATATTTTTATAAATGCCAGCTTGGTCAAGATTTGCCCTTTGTCCCGGTCATTGAGAAAAAAATAGTAAAGAAATACCTTGATAGTGATTTACTCAAAATTTTGAAAGAATTTGAAATTATAAATCCCGAAGCGAAATATTTCATGCTGAACGGAAGCCACAGAACAACCGCCTCAACGCTTACGGGTAAAAAAATTACTGTTGCAGTTTTTCAAAATGATAAGGATATTATTGAAGCAAAACAATTAATCCCGATAGGCCAAATCCGCAAGGACGATGTCGATAACCATACGCTAATAGAAAATTGCGAAATATTGAAAAAATATTTTCAAGAAAAACCCTATTTCATGACCGTTGAGCAAAAAACTAAAAAATTGATTAAAGAAAATAAAATTCCTTCGCACATAATAGATTATTTTAATAATATTTCCATAATTCACAATTCATAATTCCTGATTCTTATTCGATTGTGGATAACCAAAAATCTTCGCTGAATTATAGCTCTTGACATATCTCTTGGATATGCTATACTACATACAAGATTGAGAGTAGATAGGATTAAAGGAGAAGACGGAAGGTGGTGGAAGGAATCTTGAGCCCGATATTCGGACTTAAAATTCCCTCCACCCTACCCCACCCTCTTCAATTGAGCAAAACAATTTGCTCACAACATCCCCCTTTCTTCCATATCACTTTACTTCACTGTAAACCCCTCTCAATCTTTTTCTTTTTGGTTCATTTGACATTTTTATAAAGTTGTACTATAATAACACTACTTTATTCTGCCCCCTCACCCCCGCCCAAGACGGGCAAGCTGCCCTCTCTGAGAGGGAGAGGAGGAAGAGGCAGTTTTTAGTTTACATAGTAAATATTCATAATTCTTGATTCATGATTCATAATTCAATAAAAATAAGGAACATAGCTATCATCGCCCACGTTGACCACGGCAAAACCACGCTTGTGGATGCTTTATTGCGCCAATCAAACACGCACATGAATAAAGAAATGGCCGGACGCGAATTCATCATGGATTCAAATGATATTGAACGCGAACGCGGTATTACTATTTTTTCAAAAAACGCATCCGTGCAATATAAGGATATTAAAATTAATATCATAGACACCCCCGGGCACGCGGATTTCGGAGGCGAGGTGGAGCGTGTTTTAAAAATGGCTGACGGATGTCTTTTGCTTGTTGACGCGAAAGAAGGACCCATGCCCCAGACACGCTTTGTATTGAAAAAAGCCCTGATCATGGGATTGAGAATTATTGTTGTAATAAATAAAATTGATAAGCCTGGAGCTCGGCCTGATTATGCTTTGAATAAAACATTTGATTTGTTCGTAGAGCTTGGCGCCAATGACAAAACTTTGGATTTCCCAATTATTTATGCATCGGCAAAATTGGGAAAAGCCGGGTTTGAAGCTGATTTAAAAAAAATGGAAGACATCTCCCCTATTTTTGAAACTATTATAAAAAAAGTTCCGGCGCCTGCCGGAGATAAAAACCTGCCACTTCAAATGCTTATCACCACGATTTCCGCAGATGATTTCAAGGGAAGAATCGCAACCGGCGTCGTGTATAACGGCACCCTGAAAACCGGGCAGGAAATAATGCATATCAACCGAAAAGGACAAATGGAAAAATTCCGGCTGGTCTCACTTATGACATTTACCGGGCTTGAGCGCGTGGATACAAAAGAAGTTGCCGCAGGAGATATCGCGGCCATTTCCGGAATTCCAGAAATTACTATCGGCGAAACTATCGCTGATGTGCAAAATCCAAAAGCTCTGCCGGTTTTAGATATTGAAGAGCCGACAGTGAAAATGACTTTTTGCGTAAATGATTCGCCTTTGGCCGGAAAAGAAGGCGAATATTCCACATCCCGCCAAATCCGCGAACGCCTCATGAAAGAGCTTGAATCTGATATGGCGCTTCGGGTGGAAGATGAAGGAAATATCGGTTGGACGGTATCGGGAAGGGGTGAGCTTCATTTATCAATTTTGATTGAGCGCATGCGGCGCGAGGGATTTGAATTCCAGGTATCCCGCCCGCAGGCTATTATAAAAATTATAGACGGAAAGAAAATGACGCCATTTGAGCGGGTATTTGTAGAAACGCCTGAAGAATATTCCGGAGCTGTCATACAAAAGCTCGGCAAAAGAAACGGGGAAATGCAAGAGATGCGTATGGAAGGCGGAATTGCTTATCTTGAATTTGTCGTCCCCACCCGTGGTCTTTTCGGATACAGAAATGAATTTCTCACCGACACCAAGGGTTTGGGCATAATGAATTCCATATATTTAGAACATCGCGAAGATCCGAACAATTGGCGCGAGAGAGAGCAAGGATCGTTGGTATCCCATGAGAATGGCCCTACAAATTTATACGGCCTTCTTATTGCGCAAAATCGCGGAACATTGTTTTTCGGTCCTGCCGTGCCGGTGTATAAAGGCCAGGTTGTCGGACAGCACGCGCGATCCGGAGATTTATCCGTAAATGTCTGCAAGGCAAAACAATTATCAAATATGCGTTCAAAAGGCGACGGTTCTATGGAGCATTTTAATACTCCCCACGAAATGAATCTTGAAGCGGCATTGGAATATATCGGCGACGACGAGCTTGTGGAAGTAACTCCGAAAAATATCCGCATCAGAAAAAAAGTTTTGGATAAGCTTGAAGCGCGCAGGAAAGAACTCGGGATGATTACGTAAAATTTTTAATAATAATGTAGGGGCGGGTCTTGTACCCGCCCTTTTTTGGGCACCCGCAAGGAGTGCCCCTACAAAAATCTATTTTTTGGTGATCGGCTTATAGAGGATTATAGTAACACTTGATATTATTTTACGCCTCTATGACCTCCCCTAGCCCCTCCTTCGCAAGGAGGAGAATTTTTTTACCTCACAGGGTGGCATCTTAATCTTTTCCTCCCCTTGCGAACCTGCCTACCGGCAGGCAGGGGGGAGGTATGGAGGGGTGTTTAGCGCAATTTTAAAAGGCGGACAATTTCTTGTTCGCCTTTTTTTGCGGCTTGTGCCGCTACGAGGCTCTGAAAAGACACATGAGACTCAAAGCTGATACAAAACGTAATCGTCGTCTTTGTCGGGTACGCAGTGGTCGCACTCCCCCTCCGGGAATCCGTGCTCACAGAGCCCCATATTCCGGAGCTCCTCGTCCGCTTCTACCGCCACCGTATCGTCATCGTCATCCTCGTCCATGAATCTCTTCCCTTCCGTACTCATGAAAGTACCTCCAAATTGGGTCTAAAGACGCAAAAGAACACAACACACCATAATATATCATATCATATCTAAATTTATTTGTCAAATATACAACGCGTATTTTTGGCTTATTTTAAATAGAACTAATAAATTTAGAAAAAATAATATTGAGAATAACCCTTATTTTTGATAAAATTCTAATTATACTTATATGAATAAAAAAATAGCGAAATCTTTCCATATCCTTTCCGACTTTGACGGGACGCTAACCATGCCAATTGTGCGAGGAAAAAAAGTTCCGTCCTTGATTTCTATTTTGCGCGACAACAATTTTTTATCAAGCGGATACCGAGAAGAGGCGCACGCGCTCTATAAAAAATATCATAATTATGAAAATAAAAAAATGCCTTTGGCAAAAAAGAAAAAACTTATGCTCAAGTGGTGGTCAGAACACTTTAAACTCCTTATGCGCTATGGCTTGTCCAAAAAAATCCTTATCAAAATCGCAAATCACCCATCAATACGTTTGAGAATGGGCGTGAAAAATTTTTTTCTATTGCTGAAAAAATTTAAAATTCCCATTATCATCCTCTCCTCAAGCGGAATCGGCGAGGTGATTTCCATTTTTTTAAAAAAGAAAAAACTTTTATCAAAAAATGTCCACGTCATCACAAATACTTTTATTTGGGATAAAAACGGAAAAGCAATTGGCATAAGATTGCCCATCATACACGCGGCAAATAAAGATGAGGCGAACTTACGCAATCTTTCTATATGTAAAATGTAAAAAAATTAAAAATAAAAAAAATGTCATTCTTTTGGGCAATACCATTGAGGATCTGCGAATGACACAAGGATTTCCCTATAAAAATCTTTTAACCATAGGTTTTATGGATACAAAGGATCTTGAGCAATACAAAAAAAGTTTTGATATAGTGTTGCCGGAGGATTCAAACTTTAGCCATATCAACAAACTAATAGAAAATATACTCTCCCCCTAGCCATATCCCTATCGTTCAGACTGTCAGACTGTTCGATAACTACTTTTGTCATCCTGAGTGAAGCGAAGGATCCCACGGTAAGCCTGGGGATTCTTCGCCACAGGCTCAGAATGACAGTTGTCGGACATCCTCAGGCACCTAGGCAGGCTCTTAAAAAGAGGGGGAACTAAAAGACAATACTCCCTCTTTAATAAGAGGGAGGCAAGCAGGGAGTTATAAACTACCGCGCTTCAACCATCCTCTAATAAAAAAATACTGATCTTTTTGAGATCAGCGTTTATGTTTTCGTATAGCAATCAAAAACCGCTGATCTATATGATCAGTACCAATACAACGACGAGAATAATCTGTGCGAATTTTCGTATAGTATTTGCCATACTTATTGAATACTATGTCTTTTTTCAAACAATGTCAAGAGTAAAAAACCCCTGGAATTTTTCCAAGGGTTTATTGCTTTTTGAAATTATTTTGTCCGCCGTAATTTGGCGATAAATTTTGATTTCTTGAAATTATTGTGCCACTTCCAAATAATGAGATGCGCCCCAAAATAGATCAAGCTGTTTCGCCATTTATTGTACCATGGCCCGAAACCCGAAATGAAATACTCTACGGGCAAGCTTATCGTAATAAAACCAATCCTCACAATATGGACCACGAGGGAAACACTTTTCATCGGCCAGAGAATGCTGCGGACGTAAAACTTCCGCATCAGGCGGATATACTCAAGCTGCAATTCTTTGGGATCAATACCGGGATCCGGCTGGAATAAAAGCCGAGTTCCGTCATGATATTTCCTGTCAACGTCATACAACCGGCCCTCTTTTTTCAGCCGAGACCACAATGGCGTCCCGGTTATTGGAGACGGAAGCAGGATTTTCAAGGTATCAACACCCGCGCGAATGGCTTGTTTCAAAAACTTCCAAAACAGATCCGCAAGCTCGCGAGCTGAAATTTGCTTCTCTTCGCTTCTCTGGGTTTTCAGAGGGTATCCGAAAATCATCATGGCATGGATGAAAAAACCGGCTCGCTTGAATTTCCGCGTCCACTCCAGCATTTTTTTAGGATTTATTGGCTTTTGCATGGCCTTAAGCTCATCAACAATCGGCGATTCATAGCCAATGCAGACATTTGTCACGCCAGCCATATTCATGAGTTTTAAAAACTCATCGTCGTCAGCGCACGAGAGCCGAGCCTGAACCATTATATCCAACCGAAGTTTCTTTTTGCGGACATCTTCCGCCAAAAGTGAAAAAAAGCGCCGCGCTCCTTCCATATCTTCTTCAACTCTATCATCAACGATAAAAAATTTACGAACGCCAATACTTATGAGATAACGGAACTGGTCCAAGAAACGCTCGGGCGAAATCCAGCGCGGAGAATCATTTACAGAACAAAATTCGCAGTTACCGCTGCAACCGCGCGTTCTCGACACCGGAAACGTCTTTATCTTTGAATACCCTACGAGGCTAAAATCTGGATGCGGCAATGTGTCCAAATCCAAATTTTTGAGATATTTAGGCTCGTTTCGGACAACGCTTCCTTCTTGTTTGTAGGAAATACCCGGTATGCGGCTTATCTCAAGGCCACTCGCAAAAGCCGTTAATAATTCAACGATAATTCCTTCGCCCTCGCCGTGCACAACAACATCGGCTCCGGCCTCCAGGATTTCCACAGGCTCATTATGAACATGCCTGCCACCGGCAAAAATTCCCTTTACGCGCGAATCCTGACGGTAGAAACACACGAGATCCAACACGCGCGGCATAGCATTGGTCATAGTACAGCTTAATCCGATAAAGGTTGCTGGACGCTCGCGCTGCAAAGCCGCGTGATCCGGATTTCCATTTGCGTCCAGCGGGGCGCGCAAAGATCGCCGATAATTGTTCTCGTCGATTACCACAACATCAAGCCAGCTCAAAGCCTTATTGGCAACCGTGGCAATCATTACCGCCGACAAAGACGTCGCCGTCTTTGCACCCATGCTAAAAATAGTTTCCGAGGGAAGTTTCGGCACAATCACGCGAAATAACGGACGGGGGCAAAAAATCATAGTACTTTCCAAAGTAGCACTCCTTCCAATTGTAAGGATCAGACTTAAAGAACAAAAAATTATCTATTTTTAGAAAAAAATATTCTACGAAGGTCTATTCTTCGCTATAGTATTTTTCCCAGTTTTCTTATCTTTACCAAGGTAATCATAAACATCCATATCAAGTTTTTTTAATAATTCTTTTGGCCAAAAATGCGCCGGAAACTTTCTTTTTACATCATGCCAATCAAACGCTGATGGTTTTTTTGTTTTATTCTGTTTTTTAGCATTTTTTTTCTTTTCAAGCTTTTCCAATTTTTCCAACACGGTTCTATAACCCATTTTACCATATCGAACCCAGCAATTCACAGCATTAATATTATCAAAACCTACTTTTAGGGAAGCGCGTATTTTTTGATATCCGATGCCTTGCAAAAGCATGCGGGCAATTTCAAGCCGGCGGGCGAGCATAATCATTTCGCTTTCCGTCAAGAGATCTTCAAAAAAATTCTTTATATCCGCATCATTACCTAAAAGCGAAAACGCATTAAAAAATTGGCCAACTATTCTTTTTCTTTCTTTTGCGGAAAGCACATACGGATTAAATTTTGCCATAGGTATATATGATTATCCGATATTTCGGATAATAGGTGTATTCTATAACTTAAAAAAAATATAGAAATTTATTCTTATTCTATTGTACACCCATTCATTGATTGTTTCAAGAAAAATATAAAAAATATTTGAAAAAGGCACCGAGCGGCGCCTTTTTGTTATTTATGTTTCACAAGCTACTTGCCGTGCCTTCTTGATCTTGCGTAATACTCTTCCACGGCATTATCAAAATCTTTTTTAGAAAATGCCGGCCACAGCACTTGCGTAAAATACAATTCCGTATATGACAATTGCCATAGTAAAAAATTTGAAATGCGAATTTCTCCGCCTGTTCTGATCATAAGATCGGGATCCGGGACTCCCTGCGTCCAAAGATTTTTCTCAATATCCTGCTCGGTTATATCATCAATTTGCATAACGCCATTTTTTACGCTTTTTGCAATCTGCTTTATTGAATGCACAAGCTCTGATTTTCCACCGTACGACAACAGCACCTGCAATAATAATTTCGTGTTGATTGAAGTTCGTGCAACAATCTCCGCCATCAGTCGCTGTATATCTTCATCAAATCTTTCTCTTTGCCCAATAATTCTGATTTTTATTCCCTTTTTATTAAATTCATCAGCAGAATCTTTCAAAAATTTTCGCAGTATATCCATCAAATATTTTTTTTCGTCTTCGTCCCTGCTCCAATTTTCTGTAGAGAATGCGAACACGGACAGATAGGCAATATCCATATCAATGCACCATTGCGCAACTTCTTTGAGTTTATCAGCTCCGTGGCTATGTCCCTTAAAGGTTGATTTGAATTTATTTTTCTTCGCCCATCTTCTGTTTCCATCCATTACTATAGCGATGTGTCGTAAAATATTCTTTTCTAATTTTTTTTCTGGCATAAACATTTCTCCTTAATATTAAAGAGCGTTTGAATGACTTTTATAATTATAATCACAATTCTATATTTTTACAAATAAGAAAAATAAAAATATTATATACATTTTTTGTATAAATTATTTATACTAATTTTAGCAAAAAAAAATATTTTATTTATTCCTTGCTTTAATTCTTTAATCATGCTATTATAATAATATAAATGAATAGGCGCAGGACCCAAAAGGTCTTTTTAAAATGCAAATATTTACCTAATTAATCCTAATATGAATATCGCATCAAAACTCATTGACTACCTTAAACTTTCAAAGGTTGAACTGAAAAAAGTCATCTGGCCTGACAAAAAAACAACCATGAACCACACCATTCTTGTGATTGGGTTCAGCCTGGGTGTTGCATTTTTTTTGGGAATAATGGACAGACTTTTCACTATTTTATACGAAGCTTTATTAAAATAATTTTGTCATAACCATATGCCAAAACAAACAATTAATCAAGGCAGGCGATGGTACGTTATCCATACGTATTCCGGATACGAAGAAAATGTAAAAAAAAATCTTGAGCAAAGGATTGAATCCATGGACATGGAGGATAAGATTTATAATGTTCTTATACCGACTGAGAAAAAAATTAAGATTAAAAACGGCAAAAGAAAAGTTGTAACGGAAAAAATATTTCCGGGATATGTTATTGTTGAAATGGTTGTGGACGATAATTCCTGGTATGTTGTGAGAAACACTCCGAATGTAACAGGATTTATCGGCACAAGAACCATTCCGACTCCTATTTCAGACGAAGATATAAAGGCGCTCCAAAAGCGCATGGGAGTTGAAGAGCCGACCTATACTATTGACGTATCAGAAGGAGATGCGGTAAAAATAAATGACGGCCCGTTCAAGGGATACGAAGGCAAGGTATCGCATGTTGATAATTCACGCGGTAAAGTAAAAGTTCTTGTTTCCATGTTCGGGCGCGAAACCCCTATAGAATTGGATTATTTACAAATTAAAAAGATATAATTAATTTTATGGCAAAAAAAATAAAGACAATTATTAAATTACAGATTTCCGGCGGAGCCGCAAACCCGGCGCCACCAGTAGGTCCGGCGTTGGGACAGCACGGTTTGAATATCGCCGATTTCTGCGCAAAATTCAATGACAGAACAAAAGACAAACGAGGAGATATTATCCCTGTAGAAATTACTGTTTTTGAAGACCGGACATTTACCTTCATACTTAAAACCCCTCCGGTCGCGGAATTATTGAAAAAAGCAGCAGGAATAACAAAGGGATCGGGCGACCCATTGAAGAAAAAAGTTGGAAAAGTCACTTCAAAACAGATTGAGGACATTGCAAAAATCAAAATGCCGGATCTTAACGCGAAGAATATGGAAGGCGCGTGCAGTATGATCAGAGGCACGGCGCGGCAGATGGGGCTGGAAGTTATAGATAAATAAATCCGAAGTTCGAAATTCGAAACAAATCACAAAATTTCAAATCATAAATTAGAAACGTTTGATAAATTGGGATTTATTATTTCGAATTTGTTTAGAATTTAGATATTAGAATTTAATAATAATTTGTGGCAGAGTATTAATACTTGAAAACCTCACATATATATGAGGACGCACCACAAGGAGAATATATATGGCGAAAAAAATTTCAGAGGATGCAAAATCCTCAAAAGCCAAGGGAGAGAAAAATTTAGAAAAAAAACCAGATATCAAGCAGGCTGAATTGCCGCCGGCTATTGAGGTTAAGAAAGAAAAGTCCGAAGAAAAAGTAAAAAAAACTTCCAAGGCCAAACCCCGAAAACAATCCCAGTCAAGATCAAAAAGATATGCTGGAATCGCGGGTATAGTGGATAAAAACAAGCAGTATCCTATTGAAGAAGCAATTGATCTTGCGAAAAAAACTTCAAACACAAAATTTATCGGATCAATAGAGGTTCATGTGAGGCTCGGCATTGATGTTTCAAAAAGCGATCAAATGGTGCGCGGAGCAATTGTGCTTCCCCATGGAACCGGAAAATCATTAAAAGTTGCCGCGATTGTATCTGAGGCGAAGGAAAAAGAGGCAAAAGAAGCCGGCGCTGATATTATCGGCGGTCAAGAACTTATTGATAAAATAAAGCAGACATCCAAGATTGAATTTGATGTTGCCATCGC
>LBUD01000012.1:17218-29942 GCA_000992395.1 Parcubacteria group bacterium GW2011_GWA2_38_13
TGAAAAAAGGAAAAGCAAACTTTAAAAATGACGATTCTTCCAACATTCATAATATTATAGGAAAATCATCATTTGAAATAAAGCAATTGGTTGAAAATTACAACACCTTGCTTGATGCAATAAAGAAAGCAAAACCGGCGTCTGCAAAGGGAGTCTTTATAAAAAATATCAGCATTAATGCTACAATGGGACCCGGCATCCGAGTGGCATTATAAACACGAAAAATCGCGAATATTTACACGAATAAACACGAAATTGTAGGGGTTTGCCACTGGCAAACCCCTACTTGTTTTTTAAATTAATTTTATATAAGATTATTTTAATTCGTTGGATTTTTGCTCATTAAAAAAAGTGTAATACACATAGGAGGAAAAATGCTACTAAAAGACAAGGATCAGGTCCAAAAGTGGCTTGACTCCATCGAAGACCCAAGGGTCAAAGAAAAACTTGAGGAATACATAAGGCAAGGAAAAATCCCAAGGATTTTTATAGAAGATGCCTGGTACGACAAGGCTCGCTGGGAAGTGTACCCGAAGGAATTAGATGCATTTCGAAATTTTCTCAACCTGCCTTTCAATAGCGATTGAAGCAATTAAAGTCTCAAAACAATATTGGGACTTTTTATTGCAACTTTACAACTTTTGACAAACAATTCTATTTATGTTATAAAGGAATATTGTACCTTTTATAGGCTGTGGTAAAAATTTTAGGAGATGTCTACATGGAAGAATCCGGGCAACCTAAATCTTTCTCAAAACACAAGGAGCTTTTCAAGGAGCTTTTCATCGAACTCAGCGGATTTATCGGAGTCGTCGGCTCAATCGGAACCATGATCATGATCTTTGCGGCAGTGGAGTCCGCAAAACAGAAAACGGAGCTACCCACCTCTTTCTTCATCATCCTTGGTTTCGGTTTGATTCTTAGCTTCACGGCAATGATAATTTGGGGTTACTATCGGATTAAACCTTAACCCAAGAAATCTCGAGCACAAGTACATCGGTAAGGGGCGAACCAAGCATAATCGCCCCTTTTTTGCATTCTAAAACGCAATCTGATAAAATGATTGTGCACAAACTCATAATAAACAATATTCGTATTCATTCGTATCATTCGAATGCATTCGTATATTAGCATCACATTTTTATGGAAAACGAACGTAAGCATTATAGGCCCTCATGGGATGATTATTTTATGGCTATTGTAAAAATAATCGCATCGCGCGGTACATGCGACCGCCTCTATGCGGGATCAGTCCTTGTCAAAGACAATAGAATTATTGCCACCGGATATAACGGATCGCCTCCAGGGCTTCCCCACTGCGATGATATCGGGCATCTTCTTGAAGAAGGCCATTGCGTAAGAACCATACACGGAGAGCATAATTCGCTTCTGCAAGCCGCGCGCTTATCAAGCACATCAACAGAAGGATCCACTATGTATACAAAATACAGCCCGTGCATTCACTGCGCAAAATATGTCATTGCCTGCGGAATCAAGCGCGTGGTGATCGGAAAAGTCTACCGGAATCCTTCAGCCGTTGACATGCTCAAGGAGGCTGGCGTGCAAATAGATTTATACCAAGAAAATCCTGAATGGCAAGAAGAGCTTCTGAAAATTTTCTCGGAAGAGATACCCGTAAGAGTAAATAATGGGGAGGTGAAGACAGAAGTTAAAAATTCCTAATTGATCTAAACAATGAATTCAAAGTTCAAAATTCAAAGTTCAAAGTCGCAGTTTTCAGTTATAAGTTGTTTAAGGCAAAAGAAAACTTAAAAACTTTGAACTATAACTTTTAACTTTGAACTTTGAACTTTTAACTTATTTTGGATTTATTTATGAACAAAACCATATTAGCAATTGTAGGCTTGCCAGGAGCTGGAAAAACCGAGGCAACGCAATATGTAATGGAAAAAACAGGATGGCCAAAGGTATATTTTGGCCAAATCGTTATGGATGAAATACAAAAAAGAGGCTTAAGCCTTAACGAAGATAATGAAAAATTCATTCGCGAAGACCTTCGTATAAAATACGGCATGTCAGCGTTTGCGATTTTAAGCCTTCCAAAAATACAGGAATTTTATAAGAACACAAGTGTTATTTTAGAAAGCTTATACAGCTGGGAAGAATATCTTGTCATAGAAAAAGAATTTGGGGTTTTATTCAAGGTTTTGGCAATTTACGCATCCCCGGATACGCGCATAGAGCGCCTAAAATCGCGTCCCCATCGCCCGCTTACGTCCGATGAGGTGAAATCACGCGATTACTCGCAAATAGCGAATTTGCATCAAGCGGGACCTATTGCGCGCGCTGATTATACAATAATAAATGAAGGAACACCAGAAGAAATGTTTGAAAAAATTGATGTGGTTTTAAAAGTAGTATCGGGTATATAGTATAAAGTATCAAGTATAATTTCTATGCTTAATACTCAATACTCAATACTTTATACTCAATACTGGATATACTATGAAAGTTAGAATCAAAAGAATAGATACTTCCCTTCCCTTGCCCGAGTACCAAACTTCAGGCGCGGTGGCGTTTGATTTGTATGCCAGAATAACAACCACTATTGAACCGAATTCAATCGGCCGCATACCGACGAATATTATCGTTAAGATACCCAAGGGATACATGCTTTTAATCAAAGACCGGTCAAGTACCGCTAAAAAGAAGGGGTTATTAACTACCGTCGGTTTTATTGACCAAGACTTCTGCGGGGATAACGATGAAATACATAAACAATTTTATAATTTTCAAAAAGTACCAGTAACCATTGAACGCGGAGAAAGGCTCGGCCAAGCTGCCTTTGTCAGAATTGATAAGGCTCAATGGGAAGAAGTTGAAAAAATGGACGAAAAAAATCGTGGCGGTTTTGGCACTACCGGATAATGCCTAAATATGCTGTCATTGCGAGCCCCGAACGCATTCGGGGCGTGGCAATCCCTTGAAACAGGGGGATTGCATCGTCATTCCTCCGCCAGCTGGCGGATCCATTCCTCGCAATGACCCAATGTTGAGTTGTCGGACGGTCTGGGAAAGGATTGAAAATATTTAATAAATATAAAAGGGGCTATCGCTGTGGATAACCCCCATTTTTTTGAGCTCAAGCTTGCCTACCGGCAGGCAGGCTACGGGCAGAAGCCGGAAGCTGAACCGTAGTAGTCGAGGGCATCGTCGACCCAGTACGTGTCGAACTCGACGTGGCCACTGCTGAAGTCGAAGTACGGTGCGCTCGAGAACCGGCCATCGGCATCCGGAGCGAAATCGTCCCCAGCGCAGTCGATCCAGAGATCGTCGAAATGCGCCAACCGTTCGGGGTGCGTCAGGAGCATGATCCCGACCGAGAAAGCGTCAAGCCCGAACTCGTTGGCCTCGAAGATCTCGCGAGCCCGACGGACGGACTTGCCGCGGTGTCGGAGGCCGAACTGGCACGCAACGATCAGGATGCCTGCCTGACCGGTAGGCAGGTCGTGTCCCTTCTGCTCGTCGCCGAGCTTCTGGAACATTTCCACCGTCTTGGCGTGCTGTCGCAGGTACTGCGCTCCGAACTGGCCGTCACGGTAGTTGTTGAACTTCCGCTTGGATCCGATCATCGCGAGCACCTTCTCGACCGCTTCGCCATACGTAGGCGCGAGCGTCTGCCATTTCGGGATGGCGAACCATCCTTCGGCATTCGGCGGAAGCGGCTGTTCGGCCAGCTTCTCATCGGCGAATCCGATGCCAGGAAAAAGCTGACGCAGGATGTTGGTCTGCTCCGTGATCCTTTTCGGCTTGTAGCCCGACAGGTATCCGTAGCTCGAAGTGACTTCCTCGTCGGCGTATTGATCGGACACCGAGAGCTCTCTTGTCTTGGCAACAATGACATCGGCGATCGCAGTGCGCAACTCATCCCCATGCTCGAGAACTCGCTGCCATCCGATGCTATTGGCTTCAAACTTTCTCAAGCGCGAGCCTAACGCCGTGCATAGCGGCATCCTCCGTCATTCTGCCGTATTGCTTCCTCTGACCGTCGGTTGCGTTGGATGTGAACAATGTACTCATCGTCATCATCCTCCTTTCAAAAAAAACCAAACCAAATTGGCAATGCCTATTGTAGCACAATGCTAAAATATAAAAATTGCCATTTCAAAGATCAAACTAATGTATTATTATAGCACATCTAATTTTTTTGTCAATAATAATTTGTAATTTTATCTTAATTTAAATAATATTATTGCCTTCTTTTATTTTTCTATTTTATCTGATAAAATAAATAAAGTTCATCTCCATCGCCCTGTAGGCAATCTTATCTCTGCCTGCGGATAATAGATGAAGATTTCAAAAATTTATTTCATTCATAATTATGAAAGCATACCTTGATATTGTCAAAACTATTCTTGAAAAAGGGCAGCAAAAACCAAGCCGAACCGGAATAGACGCTCTCACTATTGCCGGAGCTATGTTTGAGCATGATATGGAAAACGGATTTCCGGCGCTCACAACCAAAAAAATTCTTTTTGCCCTTGTGGCATCGGAATTGGAATTTTTCATAAAAGGTTTAACCGACAAACAATGGCTGTCTGATCGCAACAACCATATTTGGGATGAGTGGGCTAATCCAAAAAAAGCCGCTTACGGTCATGACAAACAATCAAAAGAAAAAATGATGGCCGAGCGTGACTTGGGTCCGATCTACGGCTTTCAGTGGAGGCATTTCAACGCCGATTACGATAATTACGACTCGAATTATACCGGCAAAGGAGTTGATCAGATAAAAAATCTCGTGGACAAGCTTAAAACCGACCCGAATGACCGGCGGATGATTGTTACTGCGTGGAATCCAATGCATTTGGATAAAATGGCCTTGCCCCCATGCCATTTTCAATTTCAAGTTACCGTCATTGAACGCAAATTAAATTTATTTTGGAGCCAGCGTTCCGTAGATACCATGTTGGGGCTTCCTTTTAATATCGCAAGCTACGCGCTTTTGCTGCATCTGCTCGCCAAAGAAGCAGGACTTGAAGAAGGAAAATTGGTTGGATTTCTCGCAGATGTTCATATTTATGAAAATCATCTTGAAGGCGCCAAAGAACAGCTCGGCCGTAATCCCAACACGTATTCCCTTCCCCGCGTTGAAACAAAAAATTTCAAAAATATTTTTGAATGGCAGTATAATGATACAGAACTCATAAATTACCAGAGTTATCCAAGGATTAAATTTGAGATTGCTGTTTAAATTTATAGTATAGAGTATTTAGTATTTAGAATAAAGTATATACAAA
This sequence comes from Parcubacteria group bacterium GW2011_GWA2_38_13, assembly GCA_000992395.1. Lineage (GTDB taxonomy): Bacteria > Patescibacteriota > Patescibacteriia > Buchananbacterales > GWA2-38-13 > GWA2-38-13. The sequence goes on from LBUD01000012.1 coordinate 22,480, forward strand.
ATTCTAAATGCTAAATTCTAAATACTAAATACTAGATACTAGATTAATAAAATTATGAAAATAATACTCATGATGGCCATGACCGTGGACGGCATTGTTGCTAAAAATTCATTTCATAACGCCGACTGGACATCAAAGGCGGATAAAATTGCTTTTATTGCTGAGACAAAAAAACACGGCGCCATCATCATGGGCCAGAACACTTTTATTGCCATCGGCCGTCCCCTTCCCAATCGCCTGAATTTCATACTTTCCCTTGAGCCCGAAAAATATAAAGAAAAAGAAATCCCCGGCGTTTTAGAATTTTTCAAAGGATCTCCGCAAGAAGTAATTTCCGCCCTGAAAAAAAGAAATTTCCAAACCGCAATACTTGGGGGCGGACCATATACGAATGCAAGCTTTCTGAAGGCCGGGCTTGTTGATGAGATGCTAATCACCGTGGAACCGCGGCTTTTCGGCAATGGAATGACTTTCGCTAAGGGAGAGGATCTTGACATTAAACTTGAATTTATCAATGCGACTCCCCTTGGAGATAGCGCTTTGCAAATCCGCTACAAAATAATAAAATAAAACCGGCGCATGATTAAAAATAAAATTGGAAAACTTATTGTCATTGAAGGAACCGACGGGTCAGGAAAGGCCACGCAATCGAAACTCCTTATCCGGCGGCTGAAAAAAGAAGGGTATGCGGTAAAACTTTTGGATTTCCCTCAATACGGAAAACCTTCCTGTGGCGCTGTTGAAAAATATTTAAACGGCAAATATGGATCGTCTCATGATGTCGGGCCATACCGCGCATCAATTTTTTATGCTGTTGACCGTTTTGACGCAAGCTTCAAGCTAAAAAAATGGCTATTGCAGGGAAATATTGTAATCGCCAATCGCTACGTCGCTTCAAACCTCGCGCATCAGGGAGGATCTATCGCAAACCCCGAAGAAAGAAAAAAATATATAGCATGGGATAGCGGCTTAGAATATAACATTTTTCAAATTCCAAAACCCGCCGCCAATATTATTCTTTTTGTGCCTGCTGAAATCTCACAGCAACTTGTAGACCATAAAGGTTTCAGAAAATATCTCAAAGGAAAAAAACGCGATATTCTTGAAGCCGATATCCGGCATTTAAAAAACGCGGAAAATGCATATCAGGAATTGGCAAAATTATTTCCGCAAAACTATACCCTTATTCCCTGCTCTGAAAATAATACAATCATGAGCCGGGAAAAAATCTCCGATCTTGTTTGGAATGAAATAAAAAAAATACTTTAAATAATTTTTTTATTATATCAAACGTCACTCCATGGTGTACACATTACCCAAACTCCTTGACAGATTATAATAAATATGATACTATTGCAATACTGTTCTTTTTTCATAAAAAAGATATATCAACCAATACGAGAGGAGCCTAAAAATGACTACCCTTGAAAGGTTGGAATATTCCTTGCGCACAAACAATCGTCATCCAATATGTGCGTATAAATTTCTCCATGATTCCCTGTGTTGGGCTTCGAAACGCATTGCTCAGAAACAAGGTGTAAGGGTGGGTCACATTACCGCCAAAGAATTATCCCTGGGCTTTCGGGATCTTGCCATAAGGGAATTCGGATGCATGGCACTCACCGTTATTGAATCTTGGAAAATTCACTCAACAAGGAATATCGGAGAAATGGTTTTTGAACTCGTCGGAAAAGGCATTATGGGGCTTTCAAATAGCGATCGGGAATCTGATTTCATTGGTCTCTATGAATTCTCAAACGCATTCCATATCCGTCCCGTCGTTGATGGCTATGATGCCGAAATGAACAAGTGGACCATACGCTATGTAGCCGACAATTCTCCCAAACAACTATGACCGAGCATTGACCCCGCGCTTGAAAATATACAAGGCGGGGTCTTTTATTTTTCATTAAAATGATATAAGATAATAATAATGCGAATATACGAATGTATACTAATGATGCCAATAGATACGAATTCGTATTGATTCGTATAATTCGTATTCATGAGTATATTTGCATTATAATTTTATGAAACTACAACCAATAATCGGCCTTGAAATCCATGTCCAGCTAAAAACAAAATCCAAAATGTTTTGCTCCTGTGATAATGCGGGGGAAAACGCAGCGCCCAATACCACTATCTGCCCTGTCTGTACAGGACAGCCAGGAACATTACCAGTGATGAACAGGCAGGCCGTGGAATGGACCATTAAAACGGGACTTGCGCTTGATTGCCAAATCCCGAAATATTCAAAATTTGATAGAAAAAATTATTTTTATCCCGATCTTCCTAAGGGTTATCAAATATCACAATATGACCAACCGCTTTGCCAAAACGGTTTTCTTGAAATTGAAAGCAAAGGCGAAATAAAAAAAATCAGGATTTTAAGAATACACCTTGAAGAAGATGCGGCAAAAAATTTCCATGCATCAGGCGGACACAATACGCTTGTTGATTATAATCGTGCAGGTACGCCTCTTATGGAAATTGTAACCGAGCCGGATTTAAGGACCGCAACGGACGCAAAAGCTTTTATGCAGAAATTAAGGCTTATTATGAGATATTTGGATATATCCGAAGCTGATATGGAAAAAGGGCATATGCGATGCGATGCTAATATTAACCTTTGGGAGATTGATGGCGTTGGGAAAAAAATCGCAGCTACACCGATTGTTGAAGTGAAAAACATGAATTCCTTTAAAGCTTTAGAACGTGCCATTGAATATGAAATTAAACGGCAGACAAAAGAATACCAGGAGACAAAAAAAACAATTGCCGATGCTCCAAAAACTACAAGAGGCTGGGATGATACACAAGGCATCACAGAGCCTCAGAGGACCAAAGAAGAGGCTCACGACTATAGATATTTTCCCGAGCCGGATCTTCCCTTGCTTCGCCTCGACCACAAGGGCGAAAACGCCATTGATATTAATGCAATTGAAAAAACCATTCCCGAGCTTCCCGATGAAAAGCGTAGGCGGTTTGAAAAAGAATTTGGCATATCATCGGCCGATATAAAAACTCTTGTTGGAGATAAGGAGCTTTCCGAATACGCCGAAGAAGTTATCTCTGAATTGCGCGAATGGGTATGCACTGAAGTCGCGACCGATGGCACCGAGGATGAGGAGTGGGAAAAATACGGGCCAAAGGCTGTGAAGACCGCGATCAATTGGCTTTTAAACAAACTTGCCAAACATCTTAATAAACAAAACATAAATATAAAAAAATGTAAAATCACACCGGAAAATTTTGCGGAATTTATTAAAATTATCAACCAAAATAAAGTTAATAGCACTGTTGCGCAGAAAGTTCTTGACATAATGTTTATCTCCGGCAAAGATCCTTCCAATATTTTAGAAGAAGAAGATCTTTCTGACACAGCGTCTGATAATGAGCTTGAAAAAATAATTGATATTATTATTTCTAAAAATCCGGAGCCTGTCGCAAACTATAAAAAAGGAAAAATAAACGCGATTATGTTTTTGGTTGGACAAATCATGAAAGATACGCGTGGAAAATCCAACCCCGAAGATATTAAAAAAATACTGGAAAAAAAACTGAAATAAAAATTTTTATTCCCGCCATATTTGAAAAATATAAAGCCCCGAAAATATTTTTTTCGGGGCCATACTGTTTCTAGGTGATGCCAGCTACTCGTGGCTCTCCATCAGGGCTTCCGCCTTTCTCTCGTCCTCCTCCTCTTCTTCACCATCGCCATTTATTGGCGATGAATCCCTTGCTGTTTCCCTAAGGACTCTCTGCTCTTCTCTTCTTCTCCTATCTTCCTGATTCTTCAAGAAGTTAAGCCACCTCACCGACCGTTCGTGAGCCATTTAAGCTCTCCTCCCCTAAGAGTTCCCTTTCGTTCTCCAAACACCACATGTTTTTATGTTTGCACCTCCTCTCTAATGAAAAAAGAGCTATATTAATTTTATAGTATACCAAAAATTCAATATTAATCAATACCTAAAAATTTTGTGTAAATATTTTATTAAAATTTATCCAATATTAAAGGAAAAGAGCAAGTTTTTGGGCTTGCTCTTTGTGCACTATTCTCCAGCGCCATATTCATAGCACTGCCCCATTCCTTCATCATCGGTTGGATCCATCCCAGCGCCCGGGAATGGCATTTTGGGCGGCCTTCCGCTCATAAAAAGATAATTGAGAAGGTATATGGGATCCGTGATGTTGACCCTGTTGTCATCATTGACATCCGCCGCGTTTAAGCAAGGGATTTCTCCTTCGCCCATTAAATGCCCGAGGATTAAAACTGCGTCGGAAATGTTGACTTTCAGGTTCCGATCCGCATCGCCACGGATAAAAAATGGCCAGTCTAAATCGCTTCCGCCTAAAATTGAGCATATCAAAACGATAGTAATCATAACATCGCTCCGAAAAACGAGGGAAATGGAAGAAAAGAACTATACACAGCATAGCACAATCAATAAATTTTGTCAACTACACACCGCGCTCATATCGCATCCATATATATCAGCTGTTTGGTCAATCCCGCATTGGTTAAACGGCTCGCGAGGCAAATCCCCGCCCTGAAAAAAATATGCTAATAAATATATTGCGTCAGTAATTTCAACTACACTATTATCATCAATGTCAGCCGCATCAAGGCAAGATACGCTTATCAAGCGGTCGCTGAATAAATAATTTAATAAATAAATTACATCAGTAATATTTATGTTGCCATCATCATTGACATCTGAACGAATAAAATTTGTTTGGCACAAATTTTTATTTTCCATCGCGCCCATATCGGGGTTATTCCCGCAGTACTGATCATTAATACCCGGAATTTTTACGCCCACGTCAATATTTTTACTTGTACTTTTCAGATTGAAAACATTTTTTTCCGGGTCCGCAAAACCATGGAACCAAATTCCCCCATTTTTTTCCAGTCCCCCGATATTATTTAAGCAGTCTATCGTGCCACAATATGTCCAATTCATATCTTTTTTTTGCCAGGCAATTGTAAGTTTAGGATTCGCACCGGGCAAAGAATCATTGCTGAATGAATCGTAATCCATATCCGGTACGCCATAGTATAACATCCCCTCCGGAGAAGGAAATTGAGCCACTGTTTGCCCCTGCGAATGAAATATATTATTACGAAAAACCATATTCCAGTTTTCAAAATAATTTCTGGATCGATATGCGGTTTGACTTTTTATACTATTGAGGTAAATATCATTATGGTATATATAGGCATATTTTGATAAATTTTCCCCTCGGAATTTAAATACTTCAAGCGAACGGATATTATATTGTGATTCCTGCGATTTGGAAATAATGTTTCTCACAAACCATGTTGGTCCGTACTCCCCCGCCTGAAGCGAAAACAGAGAAATTTCAATATTTCGAAAAATATTTCCAACGATTCTGGTATTAATCACCTGCCCTCCATCGGGTTCTATCGCCTCTACGTTATCGCGCACCACATTGTCATAAATATCGGTATCTGAGAGCAAAAAAGCAAACGGCATAGCGCATGGATGTCCATCGTCCGAGCTTTTATCAGGTTTTCGCCCACAGCCAGTTATCGCGGCCGAATCAGATAATAATTGGATCTGTAAAGCGTTTTCGCCAATATTATACATTGTATTATTTCGAACAATATTCCCTACGGTTCCGGCCACTGAAACCGCAATAAATGAACCGCCTTTTTTAACCTTACAATAATAATTCAAATCCTCGCGCATTGAAGTGGTTATATCATTACTCTCAATTCGATTAAATGCTGCGCCGTCGTCAGCCATTCCAATACCAACGCTATCATTGTCCGCATTTGTCCACTCTATTTTTACTCCATTTTTGGTCTGATGTATTTTATTATTTCGAATAATATTATAATTGCCATTTCGTATATTAATTCCCGCGGCGCTATATTCTGTATTGCCAAAATAAGACAAGGTAAGGCCTTCCACCCATACCCAGCTCTGACTTCCTATATCAATTCCGCGGGCATGTTTTGAAATTTTAAATCGATAGTCCTCAGGCGTTTTTCCCGATTCAAGCCGTAAATACATTATTTTATTTTCTATATGATACCCTTGAGGGACGATAGAATCTTCGGCAATAACGCGCGGAGGCGACAACGTGTCTCCCGGCACGCAAAACTCGCCCGATTCAATCTGACCCGAAACGCTTTTATTGAAATTATCGCGCCCGGTTGCGCCCGAAGAAACAGTATGGCGATAGAGATAATTGTATTCCCCGCCATTTTCGCTTACCCAAATTCCCCAATAATCGCCGGATGCCGGCTTTTGCCAAATATTTTCACAATTTCTCTCACAGCCCGAAAGGGTTGTTTTCACCCAACCGCCGGAAAACGTATTATTTAATGCCTGATCGCTGCCATCAATTACCGTAGAGCCATCTCCCAGCAATCTAATCCATTTATCTTTTTCTCCGGATTTTGAAAATACGAGTTTACCAAAATAGGGACCGCCCGAAACACGAATATCAGCTCCGGGCGCTGCGTTATCAATAGCATCTTGTATATCGGAAATATTTCCGCTGGTAATATTTATTGTTGCCCCGGGATTAAAAACAAAAACATCGGGCTGAGTATCAAAATTCCCCAATATCTGCGAAGCAAGTAATCCCTCACTGTTATATAAATCTGCCCGGACTTCATACCCCTGGCCCGGAGAGAGATGGAATAAGCTTGATACGTAATAATCATATGGAATTTTTGTATCATCGCTGATGGATTTTGTCCCCGTGATACTGCCCGTAAAAGCATGACCCCTTAGCCATATTCCATTCGCGAGCCGATAGTATAAAGAAAAACTTTGTATACTATCACGTGCCGATGCTGCCAAGTGTACTCCAGCGGTATTGATACCCGAAACAATTCTCAGGGTCCATACGGGCGCAGACGAATTCTTAAAATCTTTTATATACCCGGCGGTGCCATATTGCGAGGGTATTTCCGGAAAAATATACGAAGAAGCATTTTGCGTGCGCATAGTAAAGCCTGCTTGCATTTGAGATGTCGGAGCCTGCGCGGGCGCAAGACGCAATGCGATTGTTAATATAGATAGGCCCACAACAACCGATACGCTCACGCAGCCAATGAACAGATATAGCATAATAACCGCCAAAAGAATGGGGCTCGTTTTTGTTTTTACATCCGCAAAAACAATTTTTTTTCCCTTGTGTGTTTTATGTGCGTTATTTTTCCTAGAATATTTGATTTTTTGTTTTGGCATAATAAAAAAATAATATAAATTGAACATTTATATTATACCACATACCCAACAGACTGTATATAAAAAAAATTATAAATATTTTTTGGTTAGCGCTCTTGCTTCTTTTATATTTTTTACCCAATAAATTTTACTATCACGCTTAAACCACGTCATCTGCCTTTTTGCAAAATGAATAATATCAAAAGCCAGCCCATTTCTCATTTCTTGCCTTGAAATAATTTTACGCAGATATTT
>LBUD01000012.1:29975-30658 GCA_000992395.1 Parcubacteria group bacterium GW2011_GWA2_38_13
AATTTTTAAAAATTCATACGGCGGAGAAACCGGAGCCGGCTGTTTTGATTTTGGAATACCGGTTTCATAATAAATCTCTAAAGCGCGCTGTATGCGTCGTCTATTTTTTTTATCTATAACTTTATATGTTTTATTATCAATTCTTTTTAACAATACTAACAGTTGTGGCAATGTTTTTTTATTAAGGCTATTTCTTTTTTTTCGTAATCCGTAACCTGCCTGCCGGCGAGGCAGGTTCGTAATTCGTAATCCGCCAAATTGCAAACCGCGAGTTATCGCATCAATATATAAACCCGTGCCGCCGCAAATAATCGGCAATTTATTTCGAGATAAGATATCGTCAATGGCTTCATATGCTTTTTTTTGGAATTGTGCAACAGTAAATTGTTTTTTTGGCGATGCAACATCAATCAAATGATAAGGAATAACTTTTAACTTTTCACTTTGAACTTTGAACTCGTCTAAGTCTTTTCCCGTCCCGATATCCATGCCTTTATATACTTGGCGTGAGTCCGCGGAAATAATTTCGCCATTGTACTTTTTTGCAATTTCAACAGCCATCCGCGTTTTTCCGGATGCGGTTGTGCCCAAGACAACTACTACCTTTTTATTATTTTCTAGAGCTGTTTTTGCCAATATTGCATTAAGTGTTTCGTGCCGTTTCTTTTTTTCTTCCCATGAGA
>LBUD01000013.1 GCA_000992395.1 Parcubacteria group bacterium GW2011_GWA2_38_13
TCACCGGAAAAAGCACGCTTGGTAAAGCACTGGCCAAGATATTGGGCATTCATTACATTGATATTGACGAAGGACCCGCAAGCTGCGCGCCGCCGCAAGAATCAGATCCTTATCGATCGGACGAAGCGCGTGCCTTGAGGCGGGCTCAGATGACAGTGGCCTATACCGTTCTCCATGCCGCCATTGAGGCCAACCTCGCGCAGGGTTTTTCCGTCATCGTATCCGCGACTTACTCGCGCCATAATAACCAAGACCTCTTAGTGTCGGCAACAGAACACGCCGGCGGCACTCTTAAGGTTATCTGGTGCCAATACCATGATACACCCGAGGAGATTGCTAGACGCGTCAATGATCGTTTGGCTCGAGGCGCAATCGGCGGCTGCAGGTCGGTTTCCCATTATCTTGATGACAAATCAAAATATGCCGGCATTAAACTGCCGCATATAGTCGCCATGATGGAGGGCGGCGATGAGGGGCTCCTTAGAGCCGTGGAACAAGCATTAACGTACATTAATGGTAAATAATCTCAACTCATAGGGCGAATGTAAAATACATTTCGCCCTTTTTTTATTTGTTTTATCCCCCTCTCCTTAATCCTCCCCCACCAGGGGGGAGGAAATTTCTGCCGGATTTAATGTACCGCCAGTACAAATATTTAAATTTTATGTTGTAATAAAAAAACAAAAACAATAATTTGTCAATATCATTTATCCACTTGAAACCATTTGACACCCATTGACACCTATTGGTACAATAAAATTAATATTTATACAACTATTTATGGAAAACGAAACCCAAACACAATCAATAAATTCCACTGTTCCGGTAGCCATGACTTCAACTGAAATTAAACCCAACGCAGTATATACAACCGAAGAAACTCGGGATCTATTAAAAGTAAGTACAAGCACTATAAAAAGAATGTTAAAAAAAGGCCTTATCCGCGCAAACAAAGTTGGCGGACAATATAGAATTTTAGGCAAAGAAATATTACGGATTGTGTCCCCCACCATTGAAAAACGCGCAGAAAAACAATATGTAATGCTAAAAAAAAGAATTATCAAGGTTATAAATAAATGGTAAATATGAAAAAAGTTTTTGTATCAGGCTGTTACGACATAGTGCACGGCGGCCATATAGAATTTTTCACGCAGGCAAAAAAATACGGCGACTATCTAATCGTCAGCGTGGCAAACGATAAAGTGCTTGAGATCCACAAAGACAGAAAATCTTCTCTACCCGTAGAGCACAAAGTTAGGCTTTTAAAAGCTATATCAATAATTGATGAAGTGGTTGTCGGAGACGGCCTTGAGCCCGGGCTTGATTTTAAAGAACATTTTTTGCGCATAAAACCGAATTATTTAGTGGCAACCGAAGACGACAAATTCGGCGAAAAGAAAAAGAAGTTATGCGCCGAAGTTGGGGCTCAATACGTGGTTATTCCAAAAACCTTGTCCTACGAAAAAATTTCAACAACGGAAATTATTAATTTTATCAAGGCGCCGAAACAAATTCCATTACGCGTTGATTTTGCCGGCGGATGGCTTGATGTTCCAAAATTTTCAAGAAATGGCGGCTATATAGTAAATTGCGCCATAAGCCCGCTTGTAAGCCTTAGCCATTGGGAATACGAAATCAAATCCGGACTTGGCGGTTCTGCGGCGTATTCGGTATTAATGGGAAAAAACGCAGTTGAAACTGAATTGAATATCGGAGTTGGCTGGCAAGATCCTGCTATTATTTCAGAAACCGGACTTTGTGTATGGAGATCGGGCGAGTTGCCTGTGTTGGAAATGAAAATAAATCCTTCCTTTCTTTTAGGAAAAATGACGCTGTATTGGACCGGCACAACACATTCCACGCCCGACAATACCAATCGTGCAAGAGATTATGATCTTATATATAAAGCAGGAATAATCGCGGCTGACGCTATCTTTTATAAACAGTTTGAAAAATTATGGGAAGCCGTAAAATTATCATACCGGGCGCAATTGCAGGAAGGAATGTCTGCGTTACCGGATTTCGGAGAAATTGCAAAAAAATATTGCGGTGGCGGCTGGGGCGGATACGCATTATATATATTTGATAACGTTATTGAAAGAGATAAATTTTTAATTCAAAAAAATACAAAAAAAATAGAACCGTACATTGCAAACAATATAAAAAACAACACCTAATACTTTATTCAAAAATATATCAAATTTCTTCTCACACAGGACAAAAAAATATTTCTTGCCATTGATGTATTAAAGCACGCGTTCGCGAGATACAAATGGCAGATTATTGTTCTCACAATATTGGGTTTTATAAGCGGAATCCTTGAAACCATCGGAATCACTGCGATCATTCCCCTGTTTTCTTTTGTCCTGAAAGATAAAACCGGCGGAACTGATATTATTTCAACGACTTTTACAAAATTTTTTGGCTTTATCAACATTCAATTGAATTTTTATGTTCTTGCCGCATTTATAATTTTATTATTTATCGCAAAATCTATCGTGTTGCTTTGGGCGAATAATATCAATGCGAAAATCACAGCGAATTTTGAAAAACAAATGCGCGTTGATATGTTCAGAAGCGTATTAAACACAAACTGGACATTTCTCTCCGGACAAAAAATCGGCTATTTGGAAAAAATTGTAATGGATCATATTGCGCGAACATCCGAGATGCTAAGGCATTTAAGCGGAACCATACTGCTTATAACAAACCTCCTTATTTATATATTTATCGCCCTGAATATTTCGTCCATCATCACCTTGCTCACCTTAAGCATAGGATGCATTTTATTTTTATTCTATAAGCCAATCGCGCATAAAACCAGAAAAATTTCACAATACTACGCCGACAACAATAAAATCGTGGCAAATATTATAAATGAAAACATGATTGGCATAAAAACAATAAAAGCAACCGCAAGCGAAAATAAGGTTTGGGAAAAAGTAAAAAAACATTTTAATGAATTGCAATTCGCTCGGGTGCGAATGTCTGTTTTGAGCTATATCGCAATTGCTTTTTTACAGCCAATTATTATTATTTTCATTATAATATTATTCGCTTTTTCATACACCAGGCCGGATTTTAATCTCGCGTCTTTCGTAGTGATTATTTATCTTATTCAAAAAATTTTTTCCTATATACAAAATATCCAAGGAAAATTGCAAACAATTTACGAATCTCTTCCCTATCTTAAAAGTGTAGTGGACAATAAAAAAATCATCAGGCACAATAAAGAAATAACAGACGGAAATGAAGTATTTGATTTTCAAAAAGAAATAACGTTTAAAAAGATATCTTTTTTTTATAGTCCCGAAAAAGGAATTGTTCTTAATGACGTAAATTTTACGATTAAAAAAGGCGAATCCGTAGGATTGGTCGGGCCCTCGGGAGCCGGGAAAACAACCATTGTTGATCTTTTGCTCAGGTTATTTGAACCCAATTCAGGTGAAATTCTCATAGATGGGAAAAATATCAATACCATCAATGTAAAAAAATGGAGGGAAGTAATAGGATATGTTTCACAAGATATTTTTCTTTTAAATGATTCTATTGAGAATAATATCCGTTTTTATGACGATTCTCTATCAAATGAAATAGTAATCAAAGCGACAAAAATGGCTAATATATATGATTTTATTGAAACGTTGCCGGAAAAGCTTTCAACACAAGTCGGCGAGCGCGGAGTCAAACTTTCCGCAGGGCAAAGGCAGAGAATAATTCTTGCTCGGGTCTTGGCTCGTTCACCAAAAATTCTTATCTTAGATGAAGCCACGAGTTCCCTTGATAATGAATCGGAAGTACAAGTTCAAAATGCCATTAAAAATCTCAAAGGAAAAATTACCGTATTGGCAATCGCGCATCGGCTTGCAACCGTAATGAATTCCGACACCCTATTGGCGCTTGAAAATGGAAAAATTATTGAACAGGGCGAGCCGGAAAATCTTCTGAGAGATAAAAATTCATACTTTTATAAAGTTTTTCATATTCGCGACAATGGAGATGCTATAAATCACAAATAAAATCTATGAAAAAAAAATTATTATTATTTTCTTTGGCGGCTGTAATCATATTGGCAATAGTTTTTGGCAAATCCTTATTTTTGGAAAAAAATAATAACAAAATGCCAGTGGAAAATAATTTACAAAACGAAATACAAAAAAATATTATTCTTACAATAAGTTACAACAAGGCTACTTCCGAAAATTATCCGCTTCAATTCACCGAAGGCATGACCGCTTTAGATGCGTTAAAAAAAATAACAACCGAAAAATCAATAATTTTAGAAACAAAAAATTATAATGATCTTGGTGTGTTTATTGAAAAAATCGGAAACACCAAAAACGGAGATGATGGAAATTACTGGCTCTATTCGGTCAATGGCAAACAACCGCCCATAGCTTCGGATAAAACCGCATTGCATGCGGGCGATGAAATAAAATTCAGTTTTGAAAAATCACCATTTTAATTAATAAATAATTAATAAATAATTAAAATACTATGAACCAAAAAAATCTTACACAATTCGCTTTGGCTGCGGTAATAGTTATGGTGGGAATTTCAGCGCGCTTTTTGCCGCATCCGTATAATTTCAGCCCCATCGCAGCCATCGCGCTTTTTAGCGGAGTTTATTTTTCAAAAAAAATCGCCCTGACCCTGCCTATTATCATTTTAGCAATTAGCGATATCTTTTTAGGTTCGTACGAGATTGGCCTTATGGCTACGGTCTATGGATGCTTTATTGTAAACACATTAATCGGCTTCTGGCTCAAGAATCATAAAAAATGGCACACGGTTATAGGAAGCGCAATTGTCGGATCAATACTATTTTACATAGTAACAAATTTTGCCGTTTGGGCGTTCGCGCCATGGTATCAAAAAACAATGCTAGGACTCCTGCAAAGCTATATTAACGCCCTGCCATTTTTCAGAAATGCTGTCCTCGGAGATCTCTTCTATGTCAGCATTTTCTTTGCACTGTACGAACCGGCATCCCAATGGCTTGCAAAAAAAATGTCGCAAAAACATACACAGACTACTATCGCTTAAAAATTTCATGGATCACGATTAATTTGAAATAAAAAAATAATAGATTTCAGCAACAATAATCTTGAAATACTTTTATGAAAAATTCGCGTATGCTTATATATAGCGGAAATGGATATATTTTTAATGAAATTTATCTTCCAATCATTAATGAGATGACGCATATATGGGATATAGATCTTATAATTTCAGATTTTTGTCTAGCCGAACATACGAAAAAATCAGTTGCGGATTTGTTGGACACAAAAAAAATTCAATCATTAAAAATTATTCACGCCTATAATGATAATAAAAATAATATCAAACATCATTTCAATTTATGGAAATCACTGAAAGAATATAAAAGAGTTCCTTACAAGTTATTAATCTTGGGAAGCGATTTTCATGTTATCGACAGGTATCTCATACATTATGCCAAAAAAAATAATACAAAGATTGCGCTCGTATTGAGCCATACTTTGGCGCAGATACTGGAAAAATATTTATCAGCTCAAGGGAAGTTAAAAAAAGACCCGAATTATTCATTCGCATTTCCAAGGCCTAATATAAAAAATTTTACTCAGACGCCGGGCATTGCGAAAAAAATAAAAAAACTGGCGATCATTTTCAAATATATAAAAATGTATTGGAAAATTATAGCTGACAGAATTCTCAATCAATATGTTTGCCCCTTTATATTTACAGGATCATTTTTTCGCAACATCGAAGAAGACGTCCTTGGATTCACCTCCGGCAGAGGGGATGCGGTTATTGTCTATGATGAACTTGAATTCAAAGCAATGCAAAAAATAGTCCCAAAAGCAAAAAGTGTCTTTATCGCACAGCACCCCTCGGTATTTTTTTGCCATTGCGAAAAAAATGCGGATCAAAAAAACAAAAAAAATATTTTAGTTTTGATTTCCGGCCATTGTTCCAAGGAGCTGGAGGGTGAAAAAATTAATAGGATAAGCGATACCATAAACAGAGCCATTGATTTTCTCGGCCCAAATGAAATACATCTCCGCTTTCATCCCCGAACAGATAAAAATTTGAAATGGCCGCGCCTTGTATATAATTCTTTGAATCATAATGCGTGCGCTATAAAAATTGTGGAATCAATGGATGTTGAGCTTCCAAGCATAATCTGCGATTACATGGGCGTTATCGGCGTCATATCCGGATCGTTGCAAATCGCGCGAGCTGCCTGCAAAAATATATTTGTAGTCGCTCTTGCAAATTGCGGAGACCCAATGGTAAACGGAGACAGTTGGATGTTGGGCGGCACGAAAGGTATTCGCATAATCAATGATGGTGAACAATTAGAACGTGAAGACCTCATACCAATACAAAATTCAATAAATAAATATCCAATGGCAGCGCAAGTATTAGATACATTGGTTTCATAGAAAAAATAAGAGCATGCAAAGATCAAACGAATTTCACGCCAAAATAATTAATATATAAATTATGAGTAACGTTTATTTAGATTTGGCGAAAGATGTAAATGTAAAAGAAGATCCGTACGAAATTCTTGCGAGCCAAATCGGCCCGGCAATTAATGATTATAGAAAAAAATGGCAACTTGCCGGAAAAGGAAAAATAGAATTGGAATATCCGTTGCATTTAAATATTGAGCTTATGTATGGATGTAATTTGCGATGCGAATTTTGCCTGCTTAGCCTGCCCGCCAATCAACAAAAATATTCGGCCAAGCCTGGTGATAAAATACCATTTGAAAAATATTGTGAAATTGTTGACGAGGGGCTTAAGCATGGTTTATGTTCAATAGCGCTCAATGGATATAATGAGCCTTTATTACAAAAAGATATTGCGCGATATGTACAATATGCCCGAACAGCCGGAGTCATTGATGTAAATTTGCATACCAACGGCTTACTATTGACAGACCAGCTGGCCGAAGAACTTATTGCTTCAGGGTTAACAATTATAATGTTTTCCCTTGATGCTTTTAGCCCCGCCATATACAAAAAAATCCGCAAAAGTGATGGTTATAATCTCGCAGTAGAAAATGTTTTAAAATTTATTAATATTAGAAATTCAATGGGAAAAATTCTCCCCCTGGTCAAAGTATCATTTGTTAAAACAAAAGTGAATCAAAATGATTTGGACGGCTTCATTAAATTTTGGAAACATAGGGCGGATTTTATCACGATTCAAACACTGACAAGTCCCTTCGTCGGCAACAAGAAAGATAAAAAATTTGAAGAGGAATACAGGGTTGATTCATTGCAATTTACCAAATGTTTTGAACCCTACCAACGGCTTATGATTACAAGCGATGGCAATGTCTTGCCGTGTTGTTCTCACTATGGGCTTGAAATAAGTTTGGGTAATATTTATCACGAGAGCGTTTACCAAGTATGGAATAGCAAACATTTTAAAGAAATGCGATGCCATATAGGCGCATTTGACGGTAAACAGCCGCCACCCTGTATAAAATGCCAACAATCGACTAAAACTCAATAACAATATGAATATCCTCGGATTAAATATTGAAGAAGATTGCAGCGCCGCGATCATGGCAAATAACGCTGTAATAGCTGCTTGTTCAGAAGAAAGGTTTCGGCGCCAAAAATGTTATTCCGGCTTTCCATTGCAATCCATTGAATTTTGCCTAAAGCGCGCCGGGCTCGCCATTGAAGAGATTGACTTGGTAGCTGTTTGCGACCTCGGAACGACGCATATGGATATTGTATTTTCTTACTTACAGCGGCGTTCAAGGTTTACCGTAAACGATTATGTTCGCGAAGCCCATGATTTTTGGTATCCACGGCTTTATGAGAACAAAGACGTAGAGTATCTTGACGTCTTCAAAGATAAAATTGATACAAGCGTTTTTCCAGAAGAATTTAATAAAGAATTTTTTTCAAATTATTCTCTTTATAAAAAATCTAACGTCAACGACATCCAGAATCTTAAAAAATTATTAATCCGCTCGTATTTTCCACAAATTCCACTGGAAAAAATAAAATTTTTTCCTCATCATCAGATTCATGGTTTTTATGGATATTTTAGTTCGTATTTTCCTCTCAACGGACAAGATGTTCTAATAGTTACCGCTGATAGCTGGGGAGATAATGAAAACGGGATGATTGCCAAATTTCAAAATGGCAATTATGAGATACTGCATACGGTTGATAACCACAACCTTGGAAGAGTGTTTCGAAATATGACGCTATTCCTTGGTATGAAGCCCTATGAACATGAATACAAGGTTATGGGTTTGGCTCCGTACGCGCCAGAATATTCAGCCAAAGCTGCATATAAAATTTTTGACCAAATAATGGATGTGGACGGAATAAATTTTATATATAAAGTAAAGCCTCGGGATTATTATTTTTGGTTCAAGCAACGTTTGGAAGGCATACGATTTGATGGCGTTGCGGCTGGCGTACAAAATTATTTTGAAGACCGCATAGTAAAATGGATCAGCAACGCTGTAAAAAAATTTAATATTCACCGTGTTTGTTTTTCCGGCGGACTTGCTATGAATATTAAAGCCAATATGATAATGGGACAGATGGAAGGAATCAAAGATTTTTTTGTAGCCGCGTCTCCCGATGATAACTCTAATTGTATCGGCGTATGTTTCTTAGCGATGTATCGACACCTCCAGGAAAATCTTGGCGATTGGAAATCAATACAACCCCTCAAAGATATGTATCTGGGTCCGCAGGTGGAAGATTCGGAAATTAAAAAGATAATAGACGATTATGAATTGGAAAAAATATGTGATATCAAAATAAATGCACAGCCAGATTTTATTGCACAACGTTTATCGCAGGGCATAGTAGTCGGCCGGTGCGCCGGCAATATGGAATTTGGCGCGCGCGCCCTTGGCAATCGTTCTATTTTGTCAGACCCGCGCAATATTGCCGCGGTCAACCGTATTAACCGCATAATAAAAAAACGCGACTTTTGGATGCCGTTTGCGCCAGTTATATTGGATACCTATTGGGATAAATATTTATTGAACAATAATAAGCTATATTCGCCTTATATGACCATAGGTTTTAAGACGTCCAGCGCCGGTGCGAAAGACATGCCTGCCGCGATACACAGCGCCGACAAGACAACTCGGCCGCAAATGCTTCGCAGAGAAACTAATCCGTATTATTACGACATTGTTTCTGAATTTGAAAAAATAACAGGCGTGGGGGCAATTCTTAATACATCATTTAATTTACACGGCTATCCCATCATACTTAATGCCAAAGACGCTGCAGACGTATTGATACAAACTGATCTTGACTCAATATTATTAAACAACACGTATATAGAAAAGAAACAAAAAGTTTTTGATTACTAATATTTATGATTATAACAAAAACACCATTTCGCATTTCGTTTTTCGGAGGAGGCACTGATCACCCCCTTTGGTATCGTCAAAACGGAGGCTCGGTCTTAAGCACTGCGATAGATAAATATTGCTATGTCACTTGCCGCTATTTGCCGCCATTTTTTGAGCACAAGCACCGTGTTGTTTATTCGCTGAATGAACTGGTGAACACTATTGAGGAAATCCGGCATCCGGTTGTGCGCGAATGCTTAAAATTTTTTAATTTTGAGCAAGGGCTGGAGATCCATTACGATGGCGATTTGCCGGCACGCTCTGGTCTTGGAACGAGCTCCTCTTTTGTGGTCGGACTTCTGCATGCTTTATATGGCCTGCGAGGAGAAATTATAGATAAAAAAAAGCTGGCGCAGGAAGCAATAATGATTGAACAAGAAAAAATAAAAGATATCGTCGGATCACAAGATCAAACCATTGCGGCCTACGGAGGATTTAATCGCATTGATTTTCTCCATAATGATGATATGATTGTAACGCCCATGGTGCTTTCGCACGAAAAATTACATGCATTCAAGAGCCATCTCATGCTTTTTTTCACCGGCTTTACCAGACTCGCATCCGATATAGAAAAAAATAAATTAC
The DNA here is from genome assembly GCA_000992395.1 of Parcubacteria group bacterium GW2011_GWA2_38_13. Classification (GTDB taxonomy): domain Bacteria; phylum Patescibacteriota; class Patescibacteriia; order Buchananbacterales; family GWA2-38-13; genus GWA2-38-13. The sequence continues at coordinate 9,980 of LBUD01000013.1, forward strand.
AAAACTTTCCGCAAAAAGAAAATGAACTTCGCGATATCCAAAGGATGGTTAATGACGCGATTAAAATTTTATATTCCAATACCATTGAAGATTTCGGGAGGCTTCTTGACGAAGCATGGCAGATAAAAAAATCCCTGGCTCAAGGAGTTTCAACCGATTCCATTGATATGGTTTACAAAAAAGCAAAAGATTCCGGAGCATTGGGCGGAAAAATTCTTGGCGCAGGAGGAGGCGGATTTCTTCTTTTATTCGCCAAACCGGAAAGAAAACAAGAAATACGAAACTCTCTATCGGAACTACTTGAGATACCTTTTGATTTTGATAACGCCGGCAGCCAAACAATATTTTATAAACCGGATGTTTGGGCATACCCTAAAACTAATTATTTTTAATACATATGTTGCGCATAGGCTTTATACTTCCATCAAGCGAATATCTCTACGATCCGTTTCGGGGAGATCCGCACACACATTTTCAGATACTGACTGTTTTAGAACAGCATTTTGAAAATGCCATCAAAGCCAGCCTTATTGATTTGCGTGGAATAAAAAAAGAATTTTCTATTTACCATATTCCGGAATGCGATGTTTATCTTTATTCCGTATATACGCTAGACAGCAGCGAGCAATTCGCAATTGTAAAAAAAATTCGCGAACAATATCCAAAATCCATCCATATCGCAGGCGGACCGCATATTACCGTATATCAAGAAGATGCCTTGAAAATATTTGATTCTTTAATACTAAGCGACGGAGAATATTCAATAATACAAGCCGTAGAGGACATAATAAAATCTTCTTTAAAAAAAATATACGAACAAAAGGTGCCGGTGGATATTAATAAATTTCCCTTTCCGAGAAAGCATTATCTTCCTAAATCCGCGATAGCACGAAAAGGGTTAATGACATTAAAGAATAAAACAGGCTATGACCAAATCCTGGGGACAACTGTTATATTCAGCCGCGGATGTCCGTTTGCCTGCTCTTTTTGCGCCATGCCACAAATGCGCCAATATGCGCCCGGCCAACGCTACAGAAAACCCGAACTCATTGAAGAAGAAATAGAATATCTAAAAAAATATTATAATATTCGCGGTTTAAATGTATTGGATGAAATTGCTATTCCCTATAATATAACTGCCGCACGCGAACACCTTAAGGCAATCCAGCGAACCAACATTAAATGGCGCGGGCAATGCCGAGTTGACAGCCTTACCCCGGAAATGGCACAACTATTGAAAGACTCTGGATGTATCGCCATGGGGCTTGGCGTTGAAAGCGCGTCTCAAGTGTCATTAGATTATATAAATAAAAAAATAACAATTGAACAGGCAAAAAATGCCATACGACTTTTAAAAAAATATGATATTGAGGCAAGGATATATATGATTATCGGGCTTCCAGGAGAACCAGAAAACATTTTTGATATTTCATGGGAATTCATACAAGAAACTGACCCCGACTGGGTGTATCTTTCGATTTTTACAATGAGACCCGGAACTGAAGTATTTAATAACCCAAAAAAATTCGGTATTAAAGAAATAAAAACCGATTGGGATAAAACCATGCATATGTACGGGCGATACACTAAAGAAATTCCAACCCTATCCTTTGAATATGAAGAGAATGCTCCCTGGGGCAAGGGTTTGTCAAGCGAAAATATAATAAAAAATTATATGACGCTTCAAGAAAAACTTAAGGCTAATGGATTTGGCCCCATATAAAATATGAATCAAAATATTGACGCTCTCATTCTTTGCGGAGGCTCGGGCACGCGTTTCATGGGTGTTTCGGAAAATATTCCAAAGGCCTTAGCCGATATTCACAACCGCCCTTTTGTAAATATTATTATAGAATTTCTTATCTTAAACGGAATAAAAAAAATTATATTATGCACAGGACATATGTCCGATACTATTAAAGAACGCTTCGAAAATTCGTTGTTAAAAACGTATATGCCAAATCTCATATTTTCAAAGGAGCAAAAACCAATGGGGACGGGTGGCGCTGTTAAAAACGCTGAACCCCATATTTTATCTGAAAATTTTTTTGTCATTAATGGGGATTCGTTTTGCGAATTTGATTTGTCCGCGATGATGAATTTTCATATTTCAAAAAATGCTCTTATATCAATGGTACTGACAACGCCCGACGACCGTACCGATACCGGCAATGTAACTTTAGATGAAGAAACCGGGGCAATCACAGGTTTTGAAGAAAAAAACGCTTACAACCAAAAAAAATACACTAATGCCGGCATTTATATTTTTAATAAAGAAATTTTAAAAAAAATTCCGAAAGACGAGAACTCTTCGCTTGAATATTCCCTTTTTCCTCAACATATCCGATATGGCGCCTATGGATTTAAATCAGAGGGCGAACTTATTGATATCGGAACACCGGATCGGTATAAAAAAGCTTTAGCGTTTTTTAATCCTTATGAGTAATTAAATTTATGAACAAAAATATTTTTAATAATACAAAAGTATTAATCGCCGGCGGCACCGGAATGATCGGCACACAGCTGGTTGAACTTCTTTTAGATAAAGGAGCGCAAGTAAAAATTGTTTCCCTGGATGATCCGAAAAGAGCTCATCCGAAAACAGAGTTTATGCGGCTGGATTTACGCGATTATCAAAATTGCATTACGGCATGCAAGGGTATGGATTATGTTTTTAATTTAATGTGTAACAAGGGTTCACCGGCAGTAGCCACAAAAAAGCCAGCCTCAATGTTTGTTCCAATGATTCTTTTCAATACGAATCTTGCCGAAGCTGCCATGAGAGAAAACGTCAAATGGTATCTTTATACAAGTACGGTTGGCGTCTATGCTCCGGCTCCTCAATTTATTGAAGAATCTGTCTGGAAAACTTTCCCTTCAGAAAATGACAAATTCGCCGGATGGGCAAAACGAATGGGCGAACTTCAGCTTGAGGCATATGCCATTGAATACGGCTTCAACAGATTCTCTATTATCCGGCCTCCGAATACGTACGGGCCTTTTGATAATTTTGATCCGAAAAATTCCATGGTTGTCCCCTCTTTAATAAAAAGAGCTCTTGATGGCGAAGATCCGTTTGTGGTATGGGGAGATGGATCGGCAATACGAGATTTTTCCCACGCCAAAGATGTCGCGCGGGCAATGATTTTCGCGGTTGAAGATAAAATATCGGAACCCTTAAACGTCGGTAGCGGAACGGGCATATCCATCAAACAGCTTGTGGAAATTATCGTAAATAAACTAGACAAAAAACCAAAAATAATATGGGATACGTCAAAACCAACAGGAGATGCAATACGGCTTATGGATATTTCCAGGATTACAAAATATGGATTTAAAAACGAGATCTCCATTAAACAAGGAATAAAGGATGTGATGGAGTGGTATATAAAAAATAAAGAGCGTTTGGATTCGGGTTATAATATTTTTTAACTATGGAAAAAAATTTATTGGGAAAAATCGCTTTAGTTACCGGCGGTTCAAAAGGCATTGGCAAAATCATTGCCGAGACTCTTGCTCATGCCGGAGCATCAATAGTAATAGTTGCCAGAAGCCAAAATGAAATTGAAAAGACTGTTTTAGAAATAAAAAAAACCAACGCAGACGCTTGGGGCGTTGTTTGCGATGTTACAAAACCCGAACAGGTAAAAAAAATATTTGATGAAAATATTTCAAAATTCGGCCATTTGGATATTCTTATAAATAACGTCGGCGGCATAGATACCTTTGGCGGATTTTTAGAACTTCAAAATGAGGATTGGAAAAAATGTTATGACCTGAATTTTATGAGCCATGTTTTTTTCATCAGAGAGAGCTACCAATTTTTAAAAAAATCCAATAGCCCAAGAATTATCAATATATCAACACTTGCGGCAAAACAACCGGGGTTTTACAATCCTCATTATAGCGCGGCTAAGGCGGCGCTTCTGAACCTTTCCAAACATCTGGCAAATGTCTTAGCTAAAGATAAAATTCTTGTGAACGCTATTTGTTTAAGCACGGTAAAAACAGAAATATGGAAAACGAGTGTTGAAAATAAAATGAAGCAACTTAATGTGAGTTTTGAAGAAGCTCAAAATATATATCAACACGAAGAAGAAGAAAAAAATCCCTTGCACCAGCTAGGAGCGCCGGAGGATATAGCCGAGCTTGTTGCCTTTTTGGCTTCAGACAAGGCCAAATGGATAACCGGATCTTGTTTTACCGTTGACGGCGGAACAAGCAGGGCTTTATATTAAAAATATATGAAGAAAAAAATCTTAATTTGCGGCGCCAGCGGATTCATAGGAAGAAATCTTTTCGAAACCCTATCAAAAAGAAATGATCTTGATGTGTGGGGCACATACCTGACTGAAAAATTTTCCGATAATCCCAACATCATTCGGGTTGATCTCACCCAAAAGGAAGAAGTGATACGCGCCACCAAAGATTTTGATATTATAATTCAGGCAGCCGCAGTAACCTCCGGCGCAAAGGATATTATAGAACGGCCGTATATTCATATCACAGATAATCTTATAATGAATTCTCTGATTTTCCAGGCAGCATACGACAACCATATTAAGCAAGTAATATTTTTCAGCTGCACGGTTATGTATCCTTCATCTAAGCTGCCGGTAAAGGAAAAAGATCTGGATTTAAACTCCGAGATGTATGAAAAATATTTTGGCGCCGGCTGGACAAAGGTATACATGGAAAAATTGTGCGAATTTTATTCAAGGCTAGGCAGAACAAAATTCACTGTTATCAGACATTCAAATATTTATGGGCCATACGATAAATATGATCTTGAAAAATCGCACGTATTCGCAGCGACAATTATGAAAATTATGAATGCCAAAGACAACAAAATCGTTGTATGGGGCGCTGGAATTGAAGAGCGCGACCTGCTTTATGTATCCGATCTCATGGATTTTGTGGAGCTTGTTTTGGAAAAACAGGATTATTCATTTGATCTATTTAATGTCGGCTTAGGCATTGCCATATCAGTTGATTCCTTGGTTAAAAAAATAATATCCCTATCGGGTAAAAATTTAGCAATAGAATACGACAAAACAAAACCAACCATCGCCACAAAGCTCGTATTAGATATTTCAAAGGCAAAAGAAAAATTTGGCTGGAAACCAAAAATAAGCCTGGATGAGGGAATTAAAAAAACCCTGGATTGGTATTCAAAAAATATTTTAAAATCTATTTAATAATTTATGGACAACCGAAATTTTAAAAAAGTTCTCATCACAGGCATAACCGGTTCGGGCGGAAGCTACCTCGCCGACTATATTGCACAAAACCATCCGGAAGTTGAAATATACGGCATGTCTCGCTGGCATAGCACCACCTCTTCAAAAAATCTATCTCTTAACCATAAAGCGCAAGTGTTTGAGTGCGACTTAAATGATTTTAGCGCGATTTTTTCAGTACTAAAAAAAATAAAACCCGACGCTATATTTCATCTGGCATCTCATGCTAATGTGCGGGCTTCATTTATAAATCCATTGGCTGTTATGCAAAATAATGTTATGGCCACATCGAATCTCCTTGAAGCAGTACGGCTCGCGGAAATAGACCCGGTGGTCCAGATATGCAGCACCTCGGAAGTATACGGCATTGTTGACCCAAAATATATTCCAATTAAAGAAGATACGCCTATGAATCCTGGCAACCCTTACGCTGTATCAAAAATTGCGCAGGATCTTCTTGGATATGTGTATTTCAAAAGCTACGGTATGAAGATTATCCGCACCAGAATGTTCTCCTATATA
>LBUD01000014.1 GCA_000992395.1 Parcubacteria group bacterium GW2011_GWA2_38_13
GCCGGTGTTGATTTTCAAGACCCGCAAAATGGCAAGCGTTATCACATATCGCCAGAGACTGCTATGCAAATCCAAAATACTATTGGATCAGATATTATTATGGTTTTTGATGAATGCCCGCCGTATCTGTGCAAAAAAATTTATGCGCAAGCAAGTTTAGAATTAACTACGCGCTGGGCAAAGCGATGCATGGTAGAGTTTAATAGAATCAAGAATCAAGAATCAAGAATCAAGGGGAAGTTGATATTTGGAATAGTGCAGGGGGGTGTGTACAAAGATTTGAGGATAAAAGCTGCTCGTGAGTTGGTAGCAATGAGTTTTTCCGCCAAAGGCGGACCAGCCTTGGGCTGGGACGGATATGCGATAGGCGGTGTGGCTGTGGGCGAGCCAAGAGAAAAATTAAAAAAAGTTTTGGAATGGGTTTTACCGGAATTACCGGACGATAAACCCAGATATCTTATGGGGCTCGGGCGACCTGAAGAAATTGTATATGCCGTAAAGCAGGGGATAGATATGTTTGATTGCGTTATCCCTACTCGCGAAGCTAGACACGGACGTTTGTATCTATGCAAAGTTCAAAATTCAAAGTTTAAAACTCAAAGTTTAGGAAAAAATTTTTATAATACCATAAATATTAAAAATGCAAAATTTGCCACCGATATGTCGCCAATTAATAATTCCAATCTCAAGCAATACACAAAAGCATATTTGCATCATCTTTTCCGCACTAACGAATTACTTGGAATGCGTTTGGCAACATTGAATAATCTTGAATTTTATTTGACATTGATGAGAAATATCAGAAATCAAATAGAGAAAGGAACTTTTTGAAAATAAAAAAGGCCCAATGAGAGAGGTGTTTGCGTCGAAAGGGTAGGGTTGGAGTTGGGTAGGGTCTCTCATTGGGCATATATCTATGTATGATAAAGAGCTAATTGTATAATACCAAAAATAAAAAAATTTAGCAAATATTTGCTGTGGACGAATTATCAAAAGCCGAAATACTCGGCTTTTTTCATTTATTTAATATTTTTTGTATATTATATACAAAATATGTTATAATTAAAACATGAAACAAAAAGTAAGCCAAAATTTAGGATACCTTACGGCAAAATTTATTATAGTTGATGTTATAGGGGATATTCTGTATTGGCCGATATGGTGGTATTCGCGCGGTTTGAAAAAACTTGTGCTTTATATTTATCACGAAATCGTTTATTTTGAAAGCCGTATCGGGCTGAAAATGTGGCTTTCAAATCTTTTTAAACCAATGTACGGCCAGCGGGATTGGCAAGGCAGACTGATCAGTTTTTTTATGAGATTTGTTGTTTTGATTTATAAAACAATACGTTTTATACTATGGATTTTTTTGCTATTTATAATATTTTTTGCGTGGATATTAATTATTCCTTTTTGTGTTTACCAGCTTATATTTAATTTTTGGTATTTTATAGTTCCATAAACTTATGGCAGATACGGAAAAACAAAAAAACAAACTCCAATATCTTTTGTGCCCAAAATGCAATGGTTTGGGAAAAATAAACGGAAAAGATTGCTTTGAGTGTGGCGGCCGTGGAATAGGCGCGTGGACAGGCAATTATCTTTTGTATTGGGGTAAAGTAATAAACGAAACTCACATACTCCACAGAAAATTTACTGATGCCGTGTATGACACATTGGATTTTTTGTTAATGATTTTTGGAATTACCGGAATCATGATTGCTTTTTATATTTTTACACAAACAATGGAAAGGCAGGGGACGAGTTTTCAATCTTTTCTTTTTTGGACCGAGAACAGCTTCCGAATGTTTATTGTCTGGATCTCTTTAATTACCGATACATATTTATTTTATAGATTCGCACGCCGGATGGAAAAATGGCCAAAAATTCCAAACGATATGAGAATCATTCCTACGCCCGATAAGCCGTTCGTCTGGGAAAATATCAGAACCGAGGCGTCAGGGAGAATGTTTGATATATCGGGTGTATTTACGCTTGATGCTGTGCGTGCCATAGAAAAATCGTATGAACTTGGAAAAAAATATAATTACAGCGCGCTGAATCCCATTCATTTATTTATTTCATTATTGACATTTCCGGAAATCATTAATATTATTGTGCGCTTGGGGGTTCCCTTTGACGAATTGCGGACAAAGCTTTCCCATGCGATAACAGACCACTCATTGCCGCAAGAAAAGGATGTTATGATAACCATTGATTTTTACAAAGCATTGTTTGAATCATTTGTTTATGCCGCATCAGCCAAGGAAAGGACGGTATATCTATCCGACATATTGGTCGGAGTCATAAATTCATCTGAAGTATTATCGGAAATACTTTATGATATGAAGGTTGATAAGAATAAAATAATAAATGTTTCGCTTTGGATGCGTTTTCAAAGAGATCTGACAAAACGAATCTACGCAACACAAAAAATTACATCGCTTCATTCCAAATCAGATGTGAATAAATCCATGACTGCCGTGGCAACGCCATTTTTGGACTCAATAAGCGAGGATTTAACTTTATATGCGCGCGCCCGGCGCCTTGAACCATGCATAGGACGAGAGGGGGAAATTAAGGAAATTTTTGAAATAATGTCCGGAGGCACGCGCAGAAGCGCTGTATTGGTTGGATTTGCCGGAGTAGGCAAGGAAACTTTAGTAAACAAAATAGCATATTTGATGGCATCTGAAAATGTGCCGAAATTTTTATCTGATAAGCGTTTGGTGAATTTAAGTATTCCTCGTCTCACAAGCGGAACGAATCCAGCAGAATCCGAAGAAAAACTTTTGCGCCTTCTAAATGAAGTCAAAAGAGCGGGAAATATTATTCTTTTTATAAATAATATCCATCAATTGGCGGGCATTTCCATCGGAAGTTCGGGGAGCATGGATTTGGCAAGCGTTTTGTCAGACGCCGTTGCCAAAAAATACGTAAGACTGATTGCCACATCATCTCCATCGGATTATACGAAATATATTGAAAGAGGAAGCTTGGGGCAAGTGTTTGAAAAAATTGATATTAAAGAGGTGAAGGGAAATGAAGCAATACAAATTTTAGAATCCAAGGTTGGTTTATTTGAAGCAAAGAATAATGTATATTTTTCTTATGATGCAATTGCGAAATCTGTTGAATTAACCGACAGGTATTTTCATGAAAGATACTTGCCGGAAAAGGCGATTGATGTTTTGGACGAAACGGCATCAAGGGTTTATGGGCAGAAAGGAAAAGACGCCACGGTTACTGAAAATGATATTGCTGAAACCATTTCTTTAAAAGTAAAAATTCCACTATCCGATATAACAGAAAAAGAAACGGAAAAGCTTATTCATTTAGAAGAAAAAATACATGAACGGATGATAAATCAGGAAGAGGCGGTGAAGATGGTATCATCCGCGCTTCGCAGAGCCCGCGCTGAAATGCGCGACAAGTCAAGACCGATAGTCAATCTATTATTTCTTGGTCCAACCGGCGTAGGAAAAACACAGCTTGCAAAAACCGTAGCTTCAATATATTTTGGCGATGAACATGAAATGATACGCCTTGATATGTCCGAATATCAGGAAAAATCATCAATCAGCAGGCTTATTGGGGCGCCGCCGGGATCAGGAGACGAAGGCACGTCCGGGTATCTGACGGAAAACGTCCGCAATCATCCTTTTTCTCTTGTTTTGTTGGATGAAATTGAAAAAGCGCATCCTGAATTACTTAATATTTTTTTACAGGTTATGGATGACGGGCGCCTTACGGATTCGCAGGGAAGAACCATTGATTTTACAAATGTAATTCTTATTTGCACTTCGAATGCCTGTACTTCTACTATACAAAAAAGGGTTGAGCAAAATTACACCGCGCAACAAATTAAAGATGAAATAGTCGCGGGAGAGCTTCAGCAATTTTTCAGGCCTGAGTTTTTAAATAGATATGACGGCATTGTTGTATTCAAGCCGCTATCGCGCGAACATATACGCCAGATTGCAAGAGTAATGCTTAGGGACGTGGAAAAAAACCTTGAAGCAAAAGGCATATCATTTATGGCAACAGACGGCGCCATTGATGATTTGGCGGATCTTGGCTATGATCCTAAATTCGGCGCGCGTCCCATGAGGCGCGTTATACAGGATAGGGTTGATGATGCCGTGGCAACATATATTTTGGAAGGGAAAATTCAAAGGCGCGATAAGGTTGTGCTCGATGTCGGGGGAAAAATTGACATTATTAAGTCAAAAAAGCTATAATCTAATATAATTCAGAATTTTGAAATTCGAATTTTGATTAAAATTTTAAATTCGAAATTTGAAATTATTTATGCTGTATATAATATCATTTCTGCTGTCGTTTGTTTTTTCAGCAATCATTACACCGTTGATAATAAAACTGGCAAAGAATCTAAAGATTATTGACGAGCCGAAAGAACCGCGTAAATTGCATGGAAAGCCAACGCCGCTTCTTGGCGGGTTGGCAATTTTTTTATCATTGGCGATTTCAATAGGAATTTTTTTATATACAGGAAAAATTCTTGATTCGTCAATTACTATGTCTTCAATTCTTGCCATATTTTTTGGCGGAGCCATATTGCAAATTGGCGGGGCCATAGACGATGTATTTGACTTAAAGCCTGAAATACAAATACTATTTCCATGCCTTGCGGCTATTGTGGCGATGTATTTTGGTATACGTGTTGATTTCATTACCAATCCATTCGGCGGTGTTATCGGAATAGCGTATTGGCTAAGCATTGCAATAACGTTTTTGTGGCTTTTGGGTATAATGTATACGACAAAATTTCTTGATGGTCTTGACGGGCTTGTTGCCGGACAGGCGCTTATTGGATCAATAATTATATTTGTCGTGAGTCTGTTTTGGGATATCAGCCAATCGGGGACTTCGTATATTTCGCTTATGGTCGCAGGGGTATGTTTGGGCTTTTTACTCTATAATTTTTATCCGGCAAAAATTTTCTTAGGCGAGGGAGGAAGCGTATTTTTGGGTTTTATGCTGGGCATTTTATCAATAATTTCCGGCAGTAAAATCGCAACAGCAATGCTCATTATGGGACTTCCGATTATTGATACGATTTGGGTGATTGCAAAAAGAATTCAGAGGGGAAAATCTCCTTTTGTCGGCGATCGCACGCATTTTCATTTCAAGCTTTTGGAAAGGGGATTGAATCAAAAACAGGCGGTAATATTTATGTATGGTATAACGATAATATTCGGCGCCATTTCTTTATTTCTCGGTACAAAAGGAAAAATATTCGCTATTATTTTTTTAGTTGCATTTTCAATAATTGTTTTGAATAAATTATATATAAAAAAAACGTATGAATAAGATTATGTATGTAATATTTTTTTGTCTTATTATTGTATTTTTTTTTATTATAAAGATTTTTTTTATCAACGAAAAAAATTATGAAATTGTTGATATAAAAATCGACAACACAATGATACGATCCCAGCTTGCCGATAATTCCGCAAAAAGATTTAAAGGCCTAAGCGGAAGAGAATCACTGGAAAAAGATATGGGAATGCTGTTTATTTTTGACGGATATGGCAAGTTTCCGTTCGTGATGCGCAATATGAAATTTTCCATAGACATTATCTGGATTCGCGATAATTTTGTGGTTGATATATCAAAAAATTTGGCCTTGCCTGTTTTAGGAGCACCATTAATAGAATATGCTCCCTTGGCAGATATAAATCGCGTGCTTGAGGTTGGCGCCGGGTTTACTGATAGTAATAATGTTAAAATAGGCGATACTTTTCAAATTATTAAGCCAAAAACGTAAAACTGCGCTACGGGGTTGACAATATCCGTATTTTTGGTATTATTTATACATCGCAAATCTGGCGCTAATATAAAACGCTAATCAGAAACGAATTAATTAAATTTTTTTTATTTTATGCCAATAGCAGTAATAAAAACCGGTGGAAAACAGTATGTGGTAACAGCCGGTAAAAATTTACAAATTGAAAAAATAGAAGGAAATGTCGGAGATAAGGTTGTTTTTGAAACAATGCTCATTTCGGACGAAAAGGGTGAAAATGTGGAAATAGGAAAACCTGTTTTGGATAACAGGGTAGAAGGAAAAATTATTAAACAAGCCAGAGACAGAAAAATTGATATAATCAAATTCAAAAGCAAGGTAAGATACAAGAGAATTAATGGGCACCGCCAGCATCACACGCAAGTAGAAATCACAAAGATCTAGATGGTGTTATTATATGATATTTTAAATCGGCTCAACGAAGGTTGAGCCGATTTTGTTTATATGTCTTTTCTGCCTTTGAGCGCGTTTGAAAGCGTTACCTCATCGGCATACTCAATGTCTGAACCCATAGGAAGGCCGCGTGCCAAGCGGGTGATTTTAAGATGATAACTCTCCAGGGCTTTGTTGATGGATAAAATTGTTGTCTCGCCTTCAATATCAGGATTCATGGCCAATATAATCTCCCGTGCTTTATTATTTTTTATTCTATCAATAAGTTTTTGAAAATTTAACTGTTCAAGCCGTATGCCTTCAATGGGATTTACGGTACCGCCAAGAATATGATAGTGCCCGATAAAATTATTTGTTTTTTCAAGCGCCTGTATGTCTTGCGGCTTTGCTACAACGCAAATAATTCCTGCATCGCGTTTTGGGTTGGAACAAATTCCACAAGGGTCATTTTCAGAATAGTTTGAACATTGCGAACATTTTTTTATCTTTCCTATGATATTTGATATTGCTTGAGAAAAATCTTCAAGCTCGTCCGCGGGCATTGTGAGAAGATACAAGACAATTCTTTCCGCGGTTTTGGGTCCTATGGTGGGAAATCTTGCAATGTGATCAATAATATTTTGTATATTTTTTGGATACATAATTAATGTGATGCTAATATACGAATGCATTCGAATGATACTAATCAATACGAATTCGTAGCTATTCGTATCATTAGTACCATTAGTATATTCGCATTATAATCATTACATTTTAAATTGATCCAGTCCGCCCATTGCCTGCATTTTTTCAGCCATTACCCTTTGTACTTTTTTTATAGTGTCATTGAATAAATTCGGAAGAATTTTTTCTACATCATTCGCTGTAAGATTTTCTTGTATTTTTATGGATTGAATTTTTTGATTTCCGTCCATGACTAATTTTATTCCAGACGCTTCATTTTCTATGATTATTTCCGACAATACGTTTTGTATAGTTTTTGCCTTGCTTCTGAGATCGCGAAATTGTTTTAATTTTTCAAACATATTTTTATTACATTTAACAATTAACAATTGACCATTGACTAAATTTTATGTCAAATGTCAATTGTCAAATATCAAATGTTAGAATTGGGGCAATTTGTTTACGTCTTCCGGGGGATATGAAGATTCGTCAGCCATGCTCAAATTTTTTTCCAAATTTCTGAATGTAACTCTTTGCTCATCAAAGAAAAGCTTAATTTTTCCCGTAGGTCCATTTCGGTGTTTTGCTATATATATTTCAGATATTCCTTTTTTATCCGGTGGTAAATCCTGCTTATACATTGTTTCGCGGTAGATAAAAAGAACAACATCGGCGTCCTGTTCAATTGATCCTGATTCGCGAAGATCGGCAAGCCTTGGAATGTGCGTATCACGCTGTTCAACGCCTCTGGATAGCTGTGAAAGCGCTATAACCGGCACATTAAGCTCGCGGGCAATTGATTTCAGATTTCGTGATATTTCCGATACCTCCTGAACTCTATTTTCATTGCCACGCCCCTCCATAAGCTGCAAATAGTCAATTACAATAAGCCCAAGACCATGTTCCATCTGGAGCCTCCTTGCCTTGGTTCTAATTTCAAGTACATTGGCGCTGGCAGAATCATCTATATAAATAGTTGATTCTGATAAAATACCGATGGCATGGCCAATGCGCGAAAAATCATCATTTTCACCGGTTGAGGATAATTTCCCCGTTCTCATTTTCCATAAATCAACATTGGCTTCGGCACATATCATTTTGTCTACGAGCTGTTCTTTTGACATTTCAAGTGAAAATATTGCAACAGGAATTTTTGATTTTACGGCAACTTGTCGCGCTATATCCAGGACAAGCGTAGTTTTACCCATTGATGGGCGCGCCGCTAGGATTATAAGGTCTGATTTTTGCAACCCCGCAAGCACATTATCAAGATCGTTAAAATACGTTGGTATTCCCCTCAATTTCCCGCTGCCTTTGTGAAGTTCGTCAATGCGATCAAATGCTTCCTGCAACACATCTTTTATTGGAATAAAACTTCGTGTTAAAAATCTTTGCGATACGTTGAATAACGATTGTTCAGCTTCATCAAGAAGCTTGGATACATCATTGCTGTCTTTGTAGGCGGTTTCAGATATTTCAATCGCGGCGTTTATAAGCCTTCTGAGCGTAGATTTTTTTTGAACTATTTTTGCGTACGTAATAACATGGCTGGCGGTCGGCACCGCCGATGTTAGGCTGGAAAGATATGATCTTCCGCCGATAAAATCCAGAATCTTTTTTTCATTAAGCTTATTGCTTAAGCTTAATAAATCAATGGGTTCTCTCGCCTCGTAAAGCTCAACCATTGTTTCAAATATTTTTCCGTGCGTTTCTTTATAAAAATCCGCGGGTCTGACAAGTTCAGCTATTTTAATAATTGCGTTTTTATCTATAAGTAAAGATCCGAGAAGCGATTGTTCCGCTTCAAGATTTTGCGGAGGAATTTTTTCTAAAATTTGCTGATTATCAAGCATATAATCTTATAATAATGCATAGTCATTTTACACTGGAATTTTTTTAAAAACAAGTACTAAAAAGCTACCCCTGTGGGGTAGCTGTGGATGTAATTTTGAATGATTTTATTCCTTTTCAAACACCTCATCAATATTACTCAATAAAACATTTTCAACTAATATTCCTCTTGGGTAAAATACCCGTTCCAGCTCTTTTTGCGCCTGTATTTCCAAATTATCCCTTTTATTGATGAGAACGTCTTCAACATTATATTTTGCCGCCACCATCCTGAATCTGCTCCTAATCGTCGGACGTACAATTTTTTCAACAAATTCTTCCCCGATGTTTTGCCAAATCTCGGGAATTCTTTCGGTGTCAAGTCGCAAAAGCACAGTTCCTTCCAATGCAACATTTTTTTTATCCGCGGTTGTGCATACAATCGGAATATCACCCATAAGCATCGGTTTTGATAAATCAAAATCTTTTGAAATATTATATTCAAGCGTCTGCGTATTAAAAAGTTTTGCTTTTTGCCAAAATGGAATTTTCAGATGAAGTCCCGGCTCATACACTCTTTTCAATACGCCACGCCCCAAATCATACACGCACGCGATATATCCAGGCGGCACGTGTATAAAAAATCCTTTTAAAACATCATCCATCACAAAGCTATACATTATTTTATCTAATGAATCAGCCATATTATTTTATTCTTTTAATAGTTATGTCGTTAAGATTCATAATTGGTTTAGATTGCAGATTTTTTGTTTTTGTTTTTTTAATAGATTGAAAAATAATATCAACAACCATTATCATTATAATTGATATAATGATTGAAGTCAAAATAAATATTGATTTTACAGCCGGTAAAATTCCAAGAGCCAAAACCGTAAAAAAAGGGAATACAATCTTAAATATTTGGTCTTTTTTTGTAAGAATATTTTGTTTGATGTATTGCGTCAGTGAAATTTCCAAGAACAATATGAATCCGGTCAATATGCTAATGAACCAATTGGGCTGGCTGATATCAAACCATAAAAAATTTTTATTTATGTAATCGGGAGGATTTATAAATGTGTAAAGATATTGGATTTTATCATGCATATTAATCCCGCCGATAAATACCTGGTATAAAAGTATAAGTACTAAAAATTGCGATCCTAAAACCACTATTTGCGACCAAGGATTTACCTTGTTTTGCTTCAAAAGCCCGCGAACCATTTCTTTTTTCTTTATATAATCGGTTCCGTAATCCTTATTTATCTCTTTGATTTTTACTCCCAAATCATAATAAAAACTTTTGCTTTTAAAGGATTTAATAGAAAAGGGGGACAATAAAATCCTTAAAATTATTGTTAAATATACAACAGCAACTCCCATATTCAAAAATGAAAAATTGCTGTAAAGAAATATCAATAAATTAAAAACAGGGCGGAATAAGACTTCCTTCCAAATCATTTCTAGCATAAATTTAAGTAATTTTAATTACTATTTTATCAGTTTTTAGTATACCATAAATTATGAAAAAAGTAAAATATTTAAAAAAATCAGCTTTTTGCTGATTAATTTTAAAAATGGGTCGTGCAGGAATCGAACCTGCGACCATCTGCTTAAAAGGCAGCCGCTCTACCGACTGAGCTAACGACCCACACAATATAATTCAAAATTTAAAGTGCAAAGTTCAAAATTATGGTGTGCTTCGCACTTTATTATTCATAATATTTATAACCATTAATACCAATTTGCGCGCGGGTAACTCCTAACGAATACAAATAAATACTAATATATTCGTAGCTATTCGTATCATTCGTATCATCAGTATATTAGTATAATATTATTAATATAACAAAATTTAAAATATTTTGCAAGACTTGCTGTTTGTGTTATAATTTTTATATAAATACAAAAAAATGAAAAAAAATATTTGGCATAATTTGCCTGTAAAAAAAGCCTATACTCTCTTAAACACAAATGAAGAAGGACTTTCCGCAAGCGAAGCTGATGAGAGGCTGAAAAGGAATGGATTAAATATTTTGCCTGAAGAAAAAAAGACAACCGATCTGATGATTTTTGCGCGTCAATTCATGGGGCCCATGGTTTATATATTAGCTTTTACATCAATTATTATTGCATTTTTGCAACATTGGTTTGATCTTGCGATAATAGTTGCGCTTATTTTTATAAATTCCATTATAGGATTTTTCCAAGAAAAAAAGGCAAATGATTCCATGAACCTTTTGAAAAGCTTGATAAAATATAATGCCAGGGTTTTTAGGGATAAACACGAAGTAATAATTCCATCTGAAAAACTTGTTATAGGAGATATTGTTTACATTGAAGCCGGGGATAGGATTCCCGCAGATGCGCGCATTATATTATCAAGCGGACTTGAGATTATTGAGGCAAACCTTACAGGCGAATCCGCGTCGTCCTTAAAACATTCAGAGGTATTGGATGAGGATACTGTGCTTGCTGATAGGGAAAATATGGTCTATATGTCAACTGTCGTGAATAAGGGAAGCGCCCGCGCTTTAATTTGCGATACAGGAAAAAATACACAGATTGGACATATTTCCGCGCTTTTAAATAAAACAAAAGACGAAAAAACTCCTTTGCAAATCCAGCTTGCGAAAGTAAGCAAATTATTGGCATCGCTATCCATTATAATTTCAATTTTTATTTTGTGGATGGGTGTCATTTTTAAAAAACCATTTTTTGAATCCGTAAACGGTTCAGAAAGTGGAATTTTATATACCGCAATTGCAGCAGCAGTATCTGTCATTCCCGAAGGACTGCTTATAGCGGTTACGGTTGTTTTAGTTGTCGGAATGAGAAGAATTCTTTCCAAAAAAACGCTTGTACGTAAATTAATTGCTACGGAAACTCTTGGTTCTACTTCTATAATTTGTACTGATAAAACCGGAACTCTTACGGAAGGAAAAATGCAGGTGATAGAAATGGTGTTGCCCCATAAAAGTTATATGGTTGCGCGATTATTCAAAGAAGATTCAAATGTTGACAAGGAGATTTTTGATACTTTTTTGAAAGTTTTGCTTTTGTGCAACAACTCCGTTATACAAAATTATAAAAATGATATAAGCGAGTGGAACATTTTGGGCGATGGAACGGAAATTGCGCTTGTATATTGTGGAATTGAATTTGGTATGAATAAAGAAATTATCAATATCGAACATCAAAGAATTGCGGAAATGCCATTTGATTCGGAGAGTAAGATAATGGCAACGTTGAATTCATATAAAGACGGAAAAAATATTGTATGCGTTAAAGGCTCTCCGGAAAGCGTATTAAATCGTTGCACATATGTAGAAAACCAAAACAAGGTTAACAAATTAAGCATTGAATCCCTTGGTAATTTGCGCGCGCAATATGATTATTTAACAAAAAAAGGTTTGAGAGTACTCGCCGGCGCGTATAAAATTGATAGTGAAAAAAATATATCGGACGCATCATTGAATGATCTTATTTTTTTAGGCTTCGTGGGAATTGACGATCCTGTTAGAAAAGAAATAAATAATACTTTAAAAGAAACGAGAAAGGCAGGTATTAGAACTGTCATAGTGACAGGGGACCATAAATATACTACAAAAAAATTGGCGCTTGAATTGGGAATAAAGGTTGATGATAAAAATATTATTGAAGGCAAGGAATTGGATAAAATGTCTGATGACGAACTGTACAAAATAATAAAAAATATAACTATTTTCGCGCGCGTGAGTCCGCATCATAAATTACGAATTATAAACGCATGGCAGTCGCACGGAGAAGTCGTGGCAATGACAGGTGACGGAGTAAATGACGCGCCGGCGCTTAAAGCAGCAGATGTGGGCGTAGCAATGAACGCCGGAACGGATGTTGCAAAAGAAAATGCGGATATAGTGCTCTTGGATAATAATTTTAAAACTATCGTAGATGCTGTGTATGAAGGAAGAATTATATATGATAATATTAGAAAAATAATATTTTATTTGCTGGCGGATAATTTTACCGAAGTGATGCTGATAATAGGATCATTGATTTTATATTTTCCCTTGCCTATTTTGCCAATACAGATTTTATGGATAAATCTGATTGAATCCGGACTGCCTATAATGGCCATGACCATGGAACCATGCGAGGAAGATGTTTTGAATAATCCGCCAAGAAAAAAAGAAGAAGCTTTGTTGAATAATAAATTATTAACTTTAATAATAATTGTGGGATTTTTTTCAATTGTAATATTATTATTTGCATATTATATAATGCTTAATTTCTTTAAAGAGTATTCCATTGAGCATGTTAGAACTATTATTTTTTCAACCTTATCAATATCAACCTTGATTTTTTCATATTCATGCCGAAGTTTGAGGAAAAGCATGTTTCATGCTAAAATCTTTCAAAACAAATACTTAAATTTCGCAGTTCTTTTTGGCATAGGCCTGCAATTGCTTGCAATATATGAACCCCACCTCCAGAAAGTTTTTAATACAGTCGGATTAGATATATACGGATGGTATATAATAACAATAGTGTCGGCTATAAATATAATTTTTATAGAATTAGCAAAAGCATTTGTTTATAATGGAAAAAAAATAAAAAAAATAAGTTAGGCATATGTCGCGTTCTACATTGAAAAAAATTTTAAAATGGCTGGGCTATAATATTTTTGTATTTGGATGTATAATAATATTAGCGGCAATAGCGGTGTCTTTTAGCAAAGATTATATGAAATCACAAAAACTTAAAAGTGAGATATCTTCTTTACAAAATGACATATCAATGAATGAAAAGAAGATTTTAGAATTATCAGATTTTTTAAAGTATCTTGATTCCGATAGCTACGCTGAAAAAAAAGCAAGAACCGATCTTGGGCTCAAAAAGACGGATGAAAAAGTTGTAATCATACCGGAATCAAATGAAGATAAAACAATTTTAGCAAAAGCGGATACCTCAATTGCTACAAATGAAAGCAACGCGGCCAGATGGTGGAAATATTTTTTTAAAAAAAAATAAAAATATAAATATATGTTTCATGATATCAAGCAATATAGCGAAGAAGAATTAAAAAAAATACGCGGCGAGATATTGGCATGGATTGAGAAAAATGAAAATAGGAATGGCCGTAAGGAAAATATAAAAAAAACTACGACAAAAAGCTCCGTAAATGATTTTATTATTGCGCCAAATAAAAAAATATCAGCAAACAATTTTAAAAAAATTACATTTTCAAACAAATTGAAATGGGTATTCTATTCTCTGGCAATTATTGTAATTTTTTTGCTAATGGATATTCTTGGGATCTATGTAATGAAAATGAAAAATCCAATGCTTGCTTCCTTAAATAAATTTTTGCCGTTCCCTGCAATGAAAATTGAATCTACGTATATATCATATTATACTTTTGTCCATGATACGGAAAAATTACAAAAAATCTCTTCAATACGTTTTAACAATCCGATGTGGTATGAATCGTTAAAATCCGATGAAAACATTTTTCAAAGATACGAATTATTGAATATTCTGCGAAAAAAATATTCATTATCCGTAGATAATGATATTGCAAAAAAAGGTTCAAACGCTTTGTATGAGAAATACAATATAAACAGTGGAAATATTTTTGATGATAAGGGGATAAAAACCGATGATATAAAACAATTCATAATTATTCCCGAGATGATTCAGAAAAAACTTGTACAAAAATATCAAAAAGATAGCCTTGAGTGGTCAGAGGGCAAAGAAATTGTGGAAAAATTTATTGAAAATATTAAAAATAATACGTTTAATTACGAAGAGGCGCGGAAAAATTTTGACGCAAATATAGTATTGATGGAATATGATATGGGTTTTATTGAAAAAGGGGTAAGCGCGTATGCCTTTGATGATTCGGTATTCAATCTTCCTACGGGAGGCATAAGTACATTATATGAAGATGAAAACGGCCTTCATATATATATGGTTACGGATAGATTCATTGAAATTGATATGATTAAAGTAAAAGATATTATGTTTATTCCTGATTTCAATTTTGAAAAAGTTTTTCTAGACGAAATAAAAAATATTAATATAAAAAATTATATTAATTAAAAAAAATGCCTTTGTGGGCATTGATCAAGAATATTTTTATACATGCCAATCATTTGGAGCCGATGGTCGGAATTGAACCGACAACCTACGGTTTACGATACCGTTGCTCTACCAATTGAGCTACATCGGCAACAGATGATTGGCATATATGCAAAGAATCTTAAATAAGCGGGATACGAGAATCGAACTCGCGTCTTCGGCTTGGGAAGCCGACATACTGCCACTGTACTAATCCCGCGTGTGCCCTTCATAAGTCAAAAATGGTCGCGTACTGCCGGAATGCAACCATAACCCGCATAATGTTATTATAATTAATATAATTTTTTCTATCAAATGTCAATGATTCACTTGGAAAATATTTCAAAACTGTATTCAGGAGACGTGATGGCTTTAGACGATATTACCCTGGATATTGAATCGGGGGAATTTGTATCTTTGGTGGGAATGAGCGGGGCAGGGAAGACGACATTAGTGAAAATTCTTATTGCTGCCGAAAGAGTTGATAAGGGAAAAGTTGTCATAAGCGATTGGGATATAACAAAAATTCACCGTTCCGATATACCTTTTTTGAGGCGCCAAATCGGTGTTGTATTTCAAGATTATAAACTTCTTGAGAAAAAAACAGTTTATGAAAATATCGCTTTCGCTTTACAGGTTTGCGGATCCGCACCGTCGCTTATAAAAAAATTGGTTCCCGATACTTTGCACATTGTTAATCTTAACGATAAAAAAAATAATTATCCAAACGAGCTTTCCGGCGGTGAAAAACAGCGAGTTGCCATTGCCCGCGCGCTGGTACATGC
>LBUD01000015.1:0-39980 GCA_000992395.1 Parcubacteria group bacterium GW2011_GWA2_38_13
TAATATTGTTGTATTATATTTTCTGCCATACAAAATAATTATCTGGTATAAATTTTCAAACCTCTTCTAAATCCTTTAGAAGCTGTGTGCCCAAAATTATTGGCGTAAGATTTTCTTTTATACATAACAACGCTTTTTTAGAAATATGATCCCGCAATTCCTGATTATTTTTTATATCTACTATTGCATCGGCAATAGCATCTATATCGGCGCGTTTGCATAAATAAACATTTTCTCTATGTGTGAATTTTTCGCGAATGGCAGGAGTATCGGATGTTATAACAGATATGCCCATGGCCATAAGTTCATACACCTTATTTGGTATTACCCGGTTCACCTTATCGGTATTTCCAAAAATTCCCAAGCCCACGTGGACCGATCCGATAAAATTCATAAGTTTCTCCGGCACCATAACAGGAAAAAAATCAACATTTGAAAGTTTCAATTCATTGGTCGCGAATTCTTTCATCTTTTTATAATCCTGCCCGCCTCCTATAATCCATAATCTTATATTTTCTTTTTCTAATTTTTTCATTGCCCCCAATACATACTCAATGCCATGAAGCGGGGTGATGTACCCATAAAAAACAGCTAGAAAACACTTTTCGTTTTTTTGTACATTTAATGGATGATATACATTATCATCAATTCCGTGGTATACCACAATTAATTTTTTTGAATTCATACGAAAGGTTTTAATAAAATATTGCGCGTGTTCTTTGGTGTCAAGAAGAACTCTGTCGGCAAGCGCGCAAGAAAGCCAATCCATACAATAATACCACAAAGCTTTTAAAGAATATGGACTGCAATTTTTCCTATCAAACACGTTTCCGTCGTACATAGAGGCAAATGCGTCAAAAACTATTGGTTTTTTTGAAATGAGTTTTGCAAATGGCATAATAATTTGCCCGGGAAATCCGACTAACATAATATCGTAATTGTTTCTTATTTCTCTGTGCTGTTTATATAAATTCCAAAATTTTTTAAATCCAGGCGTCCTGTCCTGAACCTCAATTACCTCAACACCACATTTTCTTAGCCCGATAATTGTATTTTTCGCGCGGCAATAATCTTTTTGATAAATTCCGAAGTAACAAATTTTCATAAAAAATTTTAAATATTTTTTCTCCACCATGCCAGCATATCGGGTAATGTTTGTTGCATAAAATCAATTTCAGGTTTCCAGCCGCTCGCTTTTTTAAATTTATTATTATCGCCGACAATCGCATTACCGTCATTCGGCCTCGTACCCGATGTATCTTTAATAAATTGAATGTTTTTTATTTCCGATAATCGTATGAGCGCGTCAAGAATTTCTTGAAGCCGAAGTCCGTTGCCGGAACAAATATTATATACATCGCCCGCTTGGCAATTTTGGGTAGCCATTACATATCCCCTGACAATATCCCGAACATCGGTAAAGTCCCGGACAGCTGACAAGTCGCGTATTTCCAAAATTGGCGGCCGTATTCCTTTTTCTATTTCAATAATTTTTCTTGCCATATTAGAAACAAAAAATATCGGGTTGCGCCGAGATCCCGTATGATTAAACGCCCTCATCCGGATAATTTTCATCCCGTAAGAGATAAAATATTGGTACCCCATGTAATCCTGCGCGAGCTTGCTTATGGCATAGGGAGATCTTGGGTGCAATTCTTCGTTTTCTTTAATAGGCAAATTCGCTTCGCCCACAAAACCATATTCCTCCGAAGAGCACGCAATAAGGATTATAGGATCAGCCTTGTCCTTTAACATCCTTACCGCTTCAAAGAGATTGGATTGCCCCAAGATATTCGTAGAAAGCGTTGAGGTCGGATCTTCCCAGGAAGAATGAACGTAGCTTTGCGCTGCCAGATGGTATATGCGATCCGGCGCCACTTTTGCAACAACCCTCTCAACTTCTTTTTTATTATTGATGTCGCAGGTCAGGATGTGTATTTTCTCAGAGAATGCTTTAATATTTTTGATATCCGTATCCGGAAGAATTGTACCAAAAATTTCCGCTTTATTTTTTTGCGATAGTATATATTCGGCAAGATGGCTTCCGGCAAACCCGGCAATACCGGTTATAAAAATCTTCATATTATAAAGTGTGTTCTATAATCTTTAAAAATTTCTTAATAATCGCGTCATAAGTATAATTTTCCATAACTCTTTTTCTCGCATCATCGCCCATTTGTTTTTGTAAATTCTCATCTGACAAAATTTTGACTATCGCGTCGGCAAGAGCTTTTGAATTTTTTATAGGAACAACAAGACCGGTCTGGCCGTCAATATTAATCTCAGGGCTTGCTCCCGCGTCAGTCGTTATGACCGGCAAGCCGCACGACATTCCCTCAATAGTCACCTGACCAAATGCCTCCATCCAAATCGAAGGAACCACAAAGACATCCGCGGCATTAATATATTCCGGGAGTTCGGAGAATGGCTTCCTGCCAAGTATTTGCACGCTACCGCCTACTCCAAGATTTTCAATCAATGCTTTCATTTTTTCGCTCTCGCCACCGCCGCCGATGATTGCCAACGACGCGTCAGAAATTCGCGCACGTACCTCAGGCATCGCTTCTAATAAATATCCTATCCCCTTTTCTTCAAAATTTATTCTCCCTATAAATAAAATGATTTTCTTTCCCCGTAGCCCAAGTTTTTTTCTTAAATCATTTTTATTCCCAAGGGGTTTGAATATATTCTCTTCAATAGAGATACCAAGATCTATTGACTTTGATTCATCAAGGCCAAGCTCTTTTCCTTCCCGAATCGCCGCCTTGCTGAGAAAAACTATGGCATCGGCATTTTTATAAATAGCTTTTGCGTACTTCATCTGCCTTTTTTTCCCGAGCAAAAGCTTAAGCTTAAAATTAAGAATGCCGCCCATCCCGATTTTATAAAAAAATTTGTACCATGGCTTTTCGCCAAAAATATCTTTCGGGGTCCTCTGAAAATGCCAGTGCCACGCCGTTATTTGCCGGAATATAAACGGCACACCAAGCCTGTGTTTTATTTTTGCAACTGCATAACCGGTTTCACGCGCTTGCCAAACATATACAATTTTACATCCCTGTCTTACAGCTTCCAAAACCATTTTTTGCGTTCGGACACTATAAATAAAAAAAATTATTCTGTTAAGGGGCCACGCCCAAATACTCGCCATCATAGGAGGCCAATATCTTTTTATTTTTACCCCATTAACATCCACGCTTCCCTTTTTAAAAAAACTTAAAAATGGCGCAACTACTGTTACCTCATGCCCGAGCGTTACCAAGCGCCTCATTTTTTCTATAAAATAATGATACGTGCCGAGATGTTCGCCAATTTCTTTTTCTGTTCCGAATTTATACGCTACAACGCATATTTTCATACAATCATATTTCAAATAAATATTCTTCTTCCTAAATCCATTTCCCTATCACTCTGATTATACCACTTGCAATTTTACTGCGATAGCATAAAAATAACAAGTCATACGCTTTTATCAATTTTTATATCTTTAACTTTCAACATCTGTACTCCATCTTCTATACCAAAATCTTTAATGATGCTCCGAATATCTTTAATAATATTATTTGAAGTAATCCATATACTCTTTTGAAGCTGATCAAAACCCAGATCTTTAAGCTTATTACGAAATATCTCCCGTTTATATTTAAATTTTTCAGGAATATCATAAAAAATCATCAATTGCTCGTTATGGGGCAATTTTTCTTTCTTTTGAATTTTTAACTGCAAGGAAAAAATCTTTTTCTGCGCTTTGGGGGTCAAAATAAAACCATACGATTTTTCGAATTTCTTTTTTTGTAGATACCCCCTCCTTTTTAAATTTGCCAAAGCACTGTGAATCTTCTGTCTTTTATTTTTATCTTCTAAAAATTCTTCCATCCACTTGCGATTTTCATACCTTTTCGGCAAACCTCTTAAAAAAGGTGGGATATAATGAAAACTAAAAACATGTTCAGTGGTATCAAAAAAATCAGAAAGAAATAATAACATTTTATCAGATAAAGAATATCCCATATCTTAAAATATCTATCAAAATTATGAATAAACTTTCTACTTGTCATTTTTCTGCGATAGCATAAAAATGACAAGTGATTATTATTATTATTATTATTATTTTCGTTTTCCGGTTGTGTATATTCCCTATTCATTCCCTCACTTCATATAGCTGATACAGAGCGTCATCGCCTTCGCCATAATAATCATTTTCAACTGCTTCTTCAAGTAGTTGTACGCCAAGTCTTTCCAAATCTTCCTTATGCCTTTCCATAAATCGTTGAGAGTTGGGACGAAGGTGCATATCTAAAAGTACTGGCTTTTTCTGCTCCTTGGCTTTTTCTTTCAGTTTTTGCGTAAATGCCTCCATCATATTCCAGCCGATTCCCTGCCCTTGCGCTTCCGGTGCAACCGCGATGTCTTCCAAATACACACAGGGTTCGCCATCAGAGGTTTCATCTTCAACGCCAACAATATACCCAAGCATTTCTAAAGTCTTCTTCCCCTTTCTCGTCCCCTGCAAGGTAATAGAATATTCCAAACCTTTTTCATCGTTAATATCTTGGATCAAACCCTGTCCCGCGATGAGGTCTTCATCTTCTTGCTGGTAAATTGTCCTTTCTAATCTTAGGATTTCCGAAAAATCTTTTTCCGTGAGATCCTTGGTGACCAGGCCTTTGAATTGCACCTTGGGAAGGTCTGTCTTTTCCTTCTTTTCCATATTCTGGCGTTTTGGATTTTCATCTTTTTCATCCCAAATAATTTTTACGCTTTTCTCCTCTGCCTCAAGAAAATAGCCGTCGGGACGGTTGCTGTTGCCAATTTTTTTGTAGGTGGACTCGTCATCGCGCAATATATTCTGATTGCTCGCGGTGGGAAGGTCATTATTTCTTTTGCCCAAGACAACTTTTTTTGCGCCTATGGTTCTGGCGTACTCTTGTAAAAACTCAAAAAGCTCTTGAGTAAGCTGTTCCGGATAGTTTGAACTGTACAGCGTATTGGATTCAATATTATCTACCACCAAAACTGGAGTGCCCCCCTCATCTTCACCCAGCCAGCACCAAGCGGCCGTCACTGGCTCTTGCTTGGTTTCGTCCCAGATATTAACAATTTGAATGCCCAGGTCAGTAGTGTAATCAGCAATGGTTGATTCTGCGCCATCCGCATGGTATCCGCTTTCAATGGAAATACAGCAGGGGGAATAATTGGCCTGATACAAATCAATATCTGGATTTCTTGCCCAGACAAATATGCTCATGGGCTGGGATTCAAGCTTTTCTTTTTCCGCGTCCTGCCGTTCAGAAAAAAGGTTAGCCAGAGTGCTCCGGTCAACATCATAGTGAGTGAGCTGTTCCTGGAAACCTTGCTGAATTTCCTGGATCAGCCCGGCTGACCTCTCCTCGCCTAATGCCGGCAGAATAGTGGCATAAAGAGTATTTCTAAAATCTTCCATTCTCCGCTCTAAAACACTAAATTTTGTCCTAAGCTCATCTTTTGCTTTGGCTATTTTTTCTTTTTGCTCTCTGATTTCTTTGCCGGATGGCGCCTTTTGGGCAGTGAGCTCCTGAAATTTGGCTTCCGCCTCCATGGCTCTTTCGTGCGCCAGGTGCACGTCATTTTTTAGTAATTGGAATGAATTAATGGTATTGATGAGTTTATTCCATACTGATACGGTGGCTGTCTTTTCCTTGGATTTTTCAGTGCTTTCCATTCCCTTAAGAATTCCTTGGGATTTTTTCTCATTGCCTTCTCTTTTCGCCTTTTCGTATTCCCCTCTCATCTTGGCAATCTTTTCATCAATGCCACCGCTTTCTGCCACGGGTATCTGGTGTTCCGAGAGTTCTTTATGATATGGCTTTACCGTTTCTTTGATGAGGTGAGCGTAGCTGTCAATGGTTTCTTTAATTCTATTGATCGGCGTGGCAATGGTTTCCGAAAATGCCACGGTGTTTTTGCGAGATGCCAAAGAAAAATATCGTACTTCATCATACGCGAGCCATTGTTCAACAGCAATGCCGCTGGCTTCAATTGCTTTATATATTTCTGTGTTTCTTTTAAAGTCTTTGAGCTTTTCCTGCATGGCCTGGCGGAACTCCAGGGACTCGGGATCTATTTCTGGATGTGCTGCCATGATTTCATTTTTGGCAGTGTACAGAAAGGTAATGTTTTCTCTTGAACTAGCATCCAATGATTCAAATTTTACCAAGAGCTTTGTGCCAAAACGGGGATTTCTCTCTACCGCGTCAAAAAGAAAAGGATTTTCATCAACGGTGGTAAAAAGTTTCTCGGGCGCTCCTCTATAGTTAAATAATGACATTACTACTTCAAGGGAACGCGTTGCTTGGCGGTAAAATTGCGCCGATTTTTCCTGAAGCTTTACGAGCAGTTCTTGAAGATCCGGAAATGCATCAATAATTTCCCGCGGGGTTATCTGAACGAAAAAATTTTCCCTAACTTCAAGGGCAGCATCTACCCAGCCGTGAGACAAATGCTCAATCATACCTTCCTTGGCAGCGGAATGCAACTCTGGCGATTGTAGAATTTCCTTGGAAACCTTCAATCGATTTTTGATGTTAAGGGCAGAATTTAGCCGGCTGTCAGACAAACACTTAATCATTCCTTCCTTGGCAGCGGATTGCACGACTTCCTCGGGAACCTTAAAGTCATCTTTGATTTCAAGGGCATCATCTATCTGGTCGCAAGACAAACACTTAATCATTCCTTCCTTGGCAGCGGATTGCACGACTTCCTCGGGAAGCTGAGATCCAACTTTGATTAGAAGGGCATAAAATATCCGGCCGTGAGACAGATGATCAATCATGCTTTGCTTAGCTTTTTCTTGATCTTCCGTGAGTTTAATTTCTGGTTTTTCTTTATCTGGTTCAGCTTCTTCAACTTTTTCACATTTTTTATGATCCCCATCCTCCAAGGGCAAGCCACAAGCCGGTTCAAATTGTTGACCTTCGGATTTTTCGGTCATAGTATTAAAATTATAAATTACAAATCAGGAATAATATATATTTTCTACTTGTCATTTTACTGCGATAGCATAAAAATGACAAGTAGAAAATATGTGGGTATAAATTTTAATATTCTTTTATAAATTTTCATATAACAAATTGTTTTACTATGAATTGTGCCAATGATCCGAGATTGTGTTTTTTCAACACCTCCTCGCGCAAAACTCTTCGAATCTTTTCTTTATTTTGGCGTGTTAGATTTTTTATCTGGAATAATTTTTTTGCAAGTTCTTTTGGCTGATCTTTTTCTATTAATAAATTATCGCTTACTATTCCCTTGAATGCCTTATTGGAAGTAATGACCGTGCATCCGCATGCCATTGCCTCTAAAACGGCCTTATCTACGCTTCCTGTATTGCTTAAATTAATAAAAACATCGGCTTCTTGATAAAATCTCACAACCTCCTTATTCGGTATCGGTCCTACAAATTCTATAATTTTCTCCAGATCCATGGCCCTTACCATCTGCTTTAAATTATCAAAATAGCTCTGATGCTCAGGCAATCCGGGTTCGCCTACAATTTTTACAATTAAATTTTTTTCACCGCCGTCGTCCAGCGAATCAATTGCTTTAATCAGGCTCTCTAAATCTTTGGTGGGGGAAATTCTTCCTACAGTTAGAATATGAAACAATGCGTCATCAGGATAATCTTTCCATATAGGATGAAACAGCTCGGTGTCAATGCCATGCCCCGTTGCTAATACTTTTTCGGAATGTATAGGAAAACTTTCCGGCGATGCGGTCAAAATCACGTTAGCCATCTTTACCAACAATTTTAGTTTCCACGTGATTGTGCCATGCGTATACCAAGAAACTATTTTTTTCCTATGGATTTTCGCATATGGCCAAATATTTAACGTATACTCCGGATTCATATGGCAAAATATTCCCTGCACTTTCGGAACAATTTTTATGGCATATTTTTGAAATTCTATGAAACGTCCAAACCGGCTGACTCCGACTTCTTTGCCAAGCGAATAAATCTCAACGTTGTCCGGCAATCCCGAAACATCACCTTTTTCAATGCAAATACAATACAACTTCGCATTCGCATCAAGATTTTTCAATTCTTGCGCAATTTTATCCACCCAGCCATAAGCGAAACCGGCCAAAGCGTCGGCGTGATCAATTTTTCTTGTTATCATGAGTATATTCATATCTAAAATATATTAATGTAGATTAAAACATCTTTGTACGGCAATACAATATTTTGAATCGTGAAATTCCCTGATTTGGTATTTTAAAATAATTTCCTTAAGCCATTGGGGCAATTCATCCGAATATTTTACTTCCATAATGGATGCATTTTCCAATAAAATATTGCCGTCAGATACCTTGTGAATTCCTTGAAACGAGCCTGCCGTGAATTCTTTATCAAAAATAACCCGGATATCTTTATTGAGCCCGCCGACCATAGCGCACCTTTTATAATTTACAAAAAGTATCGGCTTCATCTGATGCTGTGATGCAATTTGCAAAAATTCCTGTATAATTTCCCGGCTTTCGGCCGGCATATTTGAAGCTTTATCCAGCGACATATTTTGCATGATCCGTGAAAAATCCGAATAGCTGATTTTTACTCTAAATTTCTTTACATACTTTCCTTTTCTTTTTTTTATTTCAGGATATACGATAAAATCTTCAGTATCGGGCTCAACGTAAATCCTTAAACGGTATTTTGTCAATTCTTTTGTTATGTCCTTCCTTTGGTGATAGCATTGAAAATCTTGTGTATCAAAATAAACATTAATAATTTTATAAAAATTTCCGCCGGTAATATTTGAATATTCATCAAATTCCATAAATTTTCTCATTTCCCCAATTATCGTGTTGAGCTGATCCCAAGGAATAAGAAATTTTATTTCCTGGCGCAAAAAACTCGCGCTTTCTATAACATGAACGATATTGTTCCAAAATGCAATGATTTTTTCCGTTACAACCTTCCCATCAAAATTTTCAAAAACATATTTTTTTGCGTTTTGCCCCATTGCAAGCGCAACGTCAAAATTTTTCAGTATATATAATATCTTTTCGCCCATCAGACTATAATCTCCTATTCCAACTAAAAACCCGTTATACCCGTCTTTGATAATTTCCATTGCACCGGTTGTTGCTGTTGATATAACCGGTTTCCCGCACGCCGACGCTTCAATCAAAACCTTACCAAAGCTTTCACTAAGCGATGACAGGACAAAAATATCACAAGCATAATAGTATGCAATAATGTCTTTCTGTTCTTTTTGCTCCAAAAAATGCACGTCAAGCTTTTTTCCCGCGCATAAATCTTTCAGTTTTGCGCCTTCGCTTCCAGACCCTATGACAACAAGGGTTGCGTTATTGATTTTTTTTGCCACTTCCTCGTATGCATGTATCAGGGTTTCAATATCTTTAACTTTTTCCAGCCGCCCCACAAACAGGATAATTTTTTTATTTTCATAATCTTTTCGAATAGCCTCCACTTTGTTTATATCAGTATTTCCAAACTTTGATATATCAACGGGTGTCGGGATAACTTTTATTTTATTTTCAGGCACTCCATTCAAAATTAATTTTTTCTGTATACCAATACTCATTGCACGAAACGCGTCAGCTTCTTTCATATTATGTTTTGCCAGTAAAACCAGATACCTATTTTTCCAATCCTCTCTTAAAAAACTTCCATTATCCAAAAAATCTCCGTGGAAATGAATTAAAAGTTTTGTTGTATGCATTTTTTTCAGTCTTATTCCAACCGTTGCCGTTATAAATGGGTCTTGCGTGATTATAAGATCATAATGTTTTTTTTCAAACAATCGCCTTGCAATTTTCATCGCATCCCTGATATATAAAAATTTATATGATGAATTTGTAGGAAATGCCGATACATTTTCAGAAATTACGTAAGGCGAATATCCGCTTTTGCTAAAAACTATAATATCAATACTGTCTACACGCTTGCCATATTCTTTATGACGCTCGCAAACATCCCCAAGCTGCCCTTGCCCCAGCAATCCTTTATCCAAACTGATGATTAAAATATTCATACATTTTCCAATATTTTAATAGTTGAAGACATCATTTTTTCTTTTTCAAATTTTTTCAAAATATCCTTCGCGTTTGTTTTAAATAGTTCTTTTAATTTCGGATCTGAATAAATTTTTTTTACCGCTTCCACTATCTGATCCTCATTATCATATTCAACCAACAAACCGGTTTTCCCGTCTTCTATTACTTCGGGATTGCCTCCAGTATTTGTGGTAACGATAGGAATGCCCGCCGAAAGGCATTCTAAAAGAGTATGTGATAATCCTTCGTATCCGGTATTAAGAATAAAAATTCCTGCGCCTCTAACGCTTTTCATAATATTTTGCCTTGTCTGGCAGGATAAAAATACTTTATTCTCAAGCCGTGCCTCTTTTATAAGCCGAAGCAATTTTCCTTCATCGGGTCCGCTTCCATAAATATTCAAAATAAAATTTTTATTAATTTCTAAAAGCTTTGGCATTATTTTTATCAATGTGGAAAAACCTTTCCACGGAACCAATCTTCCGGTTGTTACAATACTATTCGGATTAACGGAAACATCCGAGGTGATTTCTTCCGGAACAAAAGAATTATATATAACATTAATTTTATTTTCCTTAACTCCCCAGCCCATCACAATATTTTTTAAATAATTGCTTGGAACAATAACGGCATGTGCATTTTTTACAGTTAACCGCTCCAAATATTGCAATATGCCAGTTTTCCCGACCATCTTGATTTTTTGAAAATTATCAATTCCCATTTCTGTCGCGTTGGAATTTCTCGCTGACTCCCAGGCATAATCTCCCACCACCTTTACTGCGTATTTTTTTCCTAAAATATTATTCACAAGATAAGCCGGAATTCCACTCGAAATCGGCCCCTGAGCATATATGACATCAAATTTTTTTGCTAAAAAAAATAGTTTCAAAAAATATCGGACATAACGAATCAGGACAAAAGATTTTCTGGAAATCCGCGTTATAGTAAAATCATATGATTGTGTATCATCGCCACAACACAACACTTCAAAATCATAATGGTTTTCCTTCATCCAAAGCGCCAGATCCATCGCATATGTTGCTGGTCCTCCGATATCCGGCGGAAATATTTCGCACGCAAGTAATATTTTCATAATTTTTTACTTTTTAATTTCCTGATACTCTTCATCGGTGTTTACATTTAATACATCATAGTGGCCGCCAAGAGTATTTCTTGCGGCATATAATCCCGTTACAATAGAATGATCCATATTATTATAACGAAAAGCGCCGCCCCGCCCCACAATCTGCAAATTTTTTATTGATTTGATATATTCAAATATAATCTCAAGCGGCGCGCGGTATCCGATTTTATAAATAGGATATGTATCTTCCTGCCGCGCGACAAATCCGTCTATAATTTTTAAATTTTTCCCAAGCCCGACACGATGTAATTCATCTTTTGCATATTCAATCAATTTTTCATCATCCATTATCCAAAGATCATCACCTTCAAAACAAACATATTCCATCCCAAGCGATGTTTTTGATGCATCGGGCACCATAGAGGGACTCCAATTTTTAAAATTCTGTATGCGGCACACCTTAACTTCCGGGCTATGAATATAAATCCAATTGTCCGGAAATATATCAGGCGTATCAATTATCAGACAAACGGTAAAAAATCCCCGGAAACGCAAAAATTGCAATGCTTGTAAAATATTTTCTGGAGGTGCCGGCTGTATTTTTTGTATAAGCTCGGGGAGAGGTATGCTTGAAATAAAATTATCACCCTCAATAAGAGCCGTACTCCCATCATTGTTTCGCGTTTCTATTCCTTGCACCGCCATATCTTTAATATGAATCCGAACAACGCTGCAACGCAATTGTATTTCTCCGTTTTTCAATCTGATATTTTCAGCCATTTTCTCATACATCATTCCGGGACCGTATTTTGGATAATGGAATTCATCAATAAGACTTGTTTCTTTGGCTTTATTTGAAAAAAAAGCATTTATAATAGCCCGCGCCAAAGATAATCCCTTGATCCTTTGCGAGGCCCATTCCGCTCCTATCTCCGTTGTGGGTATGCCCCAAATTTTCTCCGTATATGTTTTAAAAAAAATGTTAAAAAGCCTTCTTCCAAATCTTGAGACAACCCATTCTTCAAAAGTGTCCATCTTCTTTTTACGTCTGAAAGAATGCTTTATCCGAGCGTAAAAATAACTCAATATAATTGCGACAGCCTGGTATATACCTATATTTTTTAAAGCATTCATCGGCCTAAGCGGATAAAAATAGAACTTCTTATCATAGTATATTCTTGATAGCCTCGGGCGTTTTAAAAAATCGTCACCCAGCGTTTCATTCCAAATATTTTGCACTTCTTTGTTTTTTGTAAAAAACCTGTGTCCGCCTATATCAAAATAATAATTTTTATAATTTATTGTTTTTGATAGCCCGCCGACTTGGCTATCTTTTTCAAGCAACAATACTTTTTTCTTGTTTTTTACAAGTTCATACCCCGCGGCCAAACCAGCCGGTCCGGCGCCCAAAACAACAGCAAAATTTTTTATTTTTTCTTCCATACTATTTTTTTTCAACTAATCCATTAAATATACCAGCCATTTTTATTGAAATACTGTCCCATTGATATTTTTCCATAACAAGCTTTCTTCCGTTTTCACTCAATTTTTTATATAAATTATCATCTTGCATCAATAACGTAATTTTTTCAGCCAAATCACTTGGATCGTCAACCGTACACAATAAACCGGTCTCATTGTCGTATAAAAAATCGGAAATTCCGCCGACAGGAGTGCCTATGACCGGCAAACCCATAGCCATTGCTTCCAAAAACGCGTTGCCAAGCCCCTCTGATCGCGATGGCCGAACAAAGATATCCGCTTGTACCAAATACTCATTTACTTTTTCCGGTATAACGTTTCCTATAAATTCAATCCTATCTTCAATCCCAAGGTCTTTTGCCAATTTTTTTAATTTCTCCTCCATGCTCCCCCCACCGACAACTATCAACTTAAAATTCAATTCGTAATCCGTAATTCGTAATTCTTTAATTGATTTTATTAAAACGTCAACGCCATTCTTTTTCTCCAGCCTTGAAACAGTTATAATCACTTTTTCATTATTCACTTTGAACTTTGAACTTTGAACTTTGAACTTATCTAAACCCACCCCATTCGGCACCACTTCCACCGGGCATTTTGCTCCCATCTTTTTCGCGCGATCAGCCAAAAAATTTGAAATCGCCTGGATACAATCAGCCTTGCGGTAAATATTTTTATACAAAGGCCTTATAAACCATGTGCGAAGCCATATATCTATTTCCGAATCCCCTTCCTGCAGTGTAAGTAAAAATGGAATGTTTGGATTATTTTTTTTAAAAAACAACCCCGCCAGTCCCGCCTGATTCGCCATCATCGCCCAGGTTATATCGTATTTTTTTTCTATGCACATCTTTTTGGCAACTCGTGCCGCCGCCCATGGAAAAAAATATTTACTCATTTTCCCATTACCGATTCTCAACACATTCACGCGACCAATCTTCTCCTCGCTTTTTTGCTTTCCGTCCAGATTCACCGTGATCATGTCAAATTCAAAATCAGGCAAGCGATCAGTAATTTCTTTAATCGCCACTTCGGCTCCGCCGACAAACGGAAAATAAGCGAGGGAAAAAATTAAAACTTTTTGCATAATAAATATTACTTAGAAAAACAAACCCTTACCGTTTTATTTACCCTTAATTTCTAATTACTAATTTTTAATTTCTAAACAATGCCTGATGTCTAATTTCAAAATTTTTATTTATTAGTTTATTAGGAATTTCTTAGGTTAATTAGAAATTAGGTCAATTAGAAATTTTATAATATTCTTTATACCACTGTAAAAACTTTTCTATCCCTTCTTCAATACCTGTTTTCGGCTCCCAGCCAAGTTTTGTTTTTGCCTTTTCAATATCAGCCCAAGTTTTTGGAACATCCCCCTCCTGCATTGGCAACAAATTTTTCTGAGTTTTCGCGCCAATATTTTTTTCAATAACTTGAATGAAATATTCAAGCGCAATTGGTTTATTATTTCCTAAATTATAAATTTCATACCCGGAATTTCTATCAATCGCGCGAATGATACCGTCAATAATATCGTCAATGTACGTAAAATCTCTTTCCATTTTTCCATTATTAAAAACATCAATTGGCCTGCCCTCAAAAATAGCTTTTGTAAATATAAAAAGAGCCATGTCCGGCCGCCCCCAGGACCCATACACCGTAAAAAATCGTAAGCCCGTACAGTTCATTCCATACAAATGGTGGTACGTATGCGCCATAAGCTCATCAGCTTTTTTCGTTACCGCATATAATGAAACCGGATTATCCACCCTGTCGGTTTCAGAAAACGGCACCTTGGTATTGCCTCCATATACGGATGAAGACGACGCAAAGATGAAATTTCGCACCTGGTGTTTTTTCGCAAGCTCAAGGAGATTGAGCGTGCCGAGTATATTCGCCTTTTCGTACGCGAAAGGATTTTCGAGAGAATACCGGACTCCAGCCTGCGCCGCCAAATGGCATATGGCGTCAAATTTTTTGCTTGAAAAAATTTTATCCAATGCCGCAAAATCGCAAATATCAATTTCATTCATTTTAAAATTCACCCCTGATAAAAATTTTTCTATTCTGTCGCGCTTTAGTTTCGGATCGTAATAATTATTAAAATTATCAACACTCACAACAGAATCGCCCTGCGCCACAAGCGCTTGTATTAAAGCTGATCCTATAAATCCGGCCCCACCAGTGACAAGTATTTTAGGCATATTTAATTTCTGTTTTTTTAGGTTAATTAGGTAATTAGATAATTAGGTTAATTGTTTCTTCTGCCCTAGCAACTCCTCATTTATCTTCTGCACATCTTCAAGCAAAGGAACTTCCACACCCAGATCCTGCGCAAGATCAACAAGCGAAGCCAGATCTTTCGGCAAACATTTGCCGCCAAATCCCCTGAAACCCCCGTGCCATACATCAAAATTTCCCGGAGCCACTCGCCTATCGTGTTCAAACGCCTCGCGCACGATATTGTAATCAATACCAAGCGACTGGCATATATCATAAATCTGGTTTGCAAAAATAACTTTTGTAGCATAATACGAGTTCACCATATACTTTGTCATTTCAGCGGCTTTCGCCAACATAATTTTTGAATACTTTGCTTGCGGCAATATTGCCAAAATTTTTTCTGCAACATCTTTGCTTAACTTTGTATACCCGACGATTTGTTTATCAGGGTTCAAAAAATCCTGCGGCGCGGTTGAATTGTCTAAAAATTCCGGATTAAAAAGCAGGCGCAATTTTGGATATTTTTCTTGGAACATATCCGTAGTGCCGGGTACAACCGTTGATTTGATAATCACGACCTTGCCGTCCATATTGCTCAATTTTTCCAAAACCTCATCAACAATTGATGCATCAAAACCTGAATTTTCGTTATACGGCGTTGGAACACATATAAAAATATATTCTTGGCTTGCCACCTCATCCCACGGATCCATTGTTAAAAATTTGTCATAAACCTTAGCATTTTTAAAAAAATTTTTCACTGCCTTGCCCACCACTCCTCCCCCAATGATTCCAACGGATTTATGCATATAATTGCTTGATTATTAACAATTTACATACTATAATTATAAATAATTTCATCAAAGAAGTCAAAGGATAAATATGACTAAATTTAGTAAAATATTATTCATTATTACCCAATCTGAACTTGGCGGCGCGCAAAGATATGTTTTAGATTTGGCAAATCATTTAAAAGATAATAATTATGACATAATTGTTGCGTCCGGTCAATCCGGACATCTTTTAGATGAATGCAAAAAAAAATCAATACAAATACATATTTTTAAAAATTTGATCAGACCAATTCATCCGTTTAAGGATCTTTTTGCATTTTTTGAAATATATTCATTTATAAAAAAAGAAAAGCCGGATATCGTACATCTGAATTCTTCAAAATCAGGAATTTTAGGAGCTGTTGCGGCCAAGGCCGCCGGAGCGAAAAAGGTGGTTTATACGGTACATGGTTTTGTTTTTATGGAGCCCATGGCAAAATGGAAAAAAATATTTTATATATGCGCGGAAAAATTTTCTTCGTTTTTTAAAGACGCAATAATTTGCGTATCAGAATACGACAAAAAGATGGGCATACGATACAGAATCGCACCTGAAAAAAAATTTATAACCATCCATAACGGTATTGAACCCATCAACTTCCTGCCAAAAGAAGAAGCGCAAAAATTTCTATTAAAAAGCTATCAGCTATCAGCTATAAGCTATAAGCTAATAATCGGCACCATAGCAAATTTTTATCCAACAAAAGGACTTTTGTATCTGGTCCAATCTGCGAAAAAAATAATTGAAAAATTTCCACAAACACTTTTTGTAATTATCGGAGACGGCGAGGACAGAAATATTCTTGAAAACGAAATTGCAAAACTTAGCATTAAAGAAAATGTATTGCTTTTGGGAAAGATACCAGATGCGTTGCGCTATCTTCGCGCGTTTGATATATATGTTTGTTCATCTGTAAAAGAAGGGCTTCCCTATTCTATTATTGAAGCAATGTCAGCAGGGCTTCCAATCGTTGCCACAAATGTCGGCGGAATACCGGAGCTATTAGCAAATGATTGCGGAATTTTAGTTGAGCCAAAGAATTCAGATGCAATTTTCATGGGAATAGAAAAAATTATCAGCAGTCCCGGGCTTGGAAATATTTTAGGAAACAATGCAAAAATAATTGCGCAAAAAAAATATTCGCTGGATACGATGATTCAAAAAACGCATCAAATATATTTATAATGATGCGATTACAAAATTATTTCACAAATAGCCCGCGAAAAAAGCGGGTATTTTTTATTCATTCAATCTGGCGCGGTACACCTTAAATATCAATACCCCGTCATCATCAAAAACATTTTCAACCGTAACAGGAGCATTATCTTCCATTGATCTTAGAAATTCATTTTCAACAAAACCTGAAAGCTCACTTTGCTTTGGATTCGCATAATACGAAGGATTAAAAACTTTCTCCGCAACCCCTTTAATATAATAAAAATTTTTCATTTTTCTTTCCTGCAATAACGCAAACCAATTGTCGGCTGTTTGGGAGCTTCTCCAAAACGTCAAATCAGATGACATGATCATTCCATGGTAAACCTTATATCTTTCCAAATACCATGTTGTAGCAAACCAATCCAGCCCGTTTTCATATAAATAAATATTATTGTCCGCGAAATTGACATCATAAAAAGTAATATCGTGCAAGGCGTTAATCGCCTTGACATCGCTTGAAAATAATTTGTCTTTTTTCCAAATTTCAAGCATATGCTTCTCAAGATTTTTAAAACCCAGGTCTTCCGCCCTTAAGCTGGAATAATTTTTATCTTTAACCCCCATGGGCTTTGCAAAAATATTCGTATTCATATTAAAGTAAATTTCCATGCTTGCAAAAAATATTATTAATGGCACAAATATGCATAGTAATTTTTTTTGCGTTTGGATTTCTTTGTCGCGAATAACAAAATTATAAAAATCCATAATACAAACGGCAAGGGCCAGCGCCAAAAATGGAGACCATATCGCCATGTAGCGGATATTGGGCGAGATAAAGCTGAATTCAACTGCCAAGGATGTTATTGCAAGAAAAAGAAAGTGGTGTTTCTTTTTTCTCAAAAATATTTGTGCGGCTATATATGTAACCGATATCAATATTGCGCCAATGAATATTTTGGAATATCCAATGCCCAAGGCCGCCCCAATATTTAAAAAGTTGGCGTACGGGCTCGTTACCAAATTTTGCGTAAATAAAATGGGCCAATCTTTTTGGGCGGCTTCAAAAACCCATGGGAAAATATGCGAGAATTGCACATCAAAATGCCCCCGGGTCTTAAAAAGCATAAAATTATAAAAAATCACCGGAGAAAAAACAACTGCGAAAACTGCCATTGCAACAAAAAATTTTTTGCTAAACAATATTTTTTTATCACGAAAATAAGCATACGAAACAATCAAAGGTATTAAAAAAAATGTCGTATACTTTGTCAAAAATGCCATTCCCAAACAAGCGCCGAATAACGGAAAATAATTCTGTTTTTCAAACGATTTTAGAAAAAATAGAATCGCTAAGAGTATAAAAAATATAACCACCCCTTCCAGATATGTCACGCGGGATGCCCATGTAAACAAAGTAGATATCCCTAAAAAGAATACGGCCATAAGAGCGGTGTTTTTATCATACAATTTCTTTGCTATATAATATAATAAGATCAAAGAACCTATTCCCGCCAGCGCAAACGGCAAAAGCGCGGTGAATTCATTTTCCCAAAACACGCGAAAGAATATATTTTGTATTATAAAAACAAGCGGAGGATGCGCGTGAAAAGACAGCCTTGCCCACCACGGAATAATAAAAAACCATTGCACGGGAGTTGTCTGCCGATCCGAGAAAAGATAATCCAAATACCCCACCGACCACATAGAATAGAAGGCGCCGTCTGTTTGGAAATCGGCGCGTGTCAGGCGAAAAAAAATCAATATACCGGAAAAACAGATTATTATAATAAATAATATTGCGGATTTCGAAAACTTCATACGCAAATCAATTAAGTTTTATCCTTAATACCCTGAAAGCCTCTTTATTTTCATCATTATATATCGGCGTAACTTCCCCATCGCTTCCATTTTTTATATATTCCAAAAAAATATTTTCAAAATTTTCTACAAAATCTTTCCGATCATTGCTTGAATCATAGTCTCCGCGATACACTAGAGGGTTTGCCCCGACAATATAAAAAAGATTTTTAATTCCCAGACTGCGCAAAACATTTATTGAATCTTGAGGTGAAATTTTACTGTCCACAAGCTCTTTAATATACTCAGAATCCCCCATAAATGGCACTTTATGATAAATCCATTGTCTGTTAAAATACCATATTCTCGCAAACCAGTCCAAATCAAAATCAAAAAGATAAAAATTATAGCCCTGTAATGATTTCCAATCAAGCCGTATTTCATCCAAAACGTTGATTTTTCTTAATTTTTTATTGTAAAAATCTTCATTCTCCCACGTTGTTTTTAAAAATTTTTCCAGCTGGTTATATCCAAGGTTTCTTTCAACAATATTTGAAAATATTTTTTTATCACTTGCAACAAAGCCCGGCACATGATTTATTCTATAACTATGCATATATTCAAATCCAAATATACTTATTATAATGGCGGCAATTCCTATGAATCCTATACTTTTTTTGGAAAAAAATTT
Source organism: Parcubacteria group bacterium GW2011_GWA2_38_13 (assembly GCA_000992395.1). GTDB lineage: Bacteria > Patescibacteriota > Patescibacteriia > Buchananbacterales > GWA2-38-13 > GWA2-38-13. The sequence goes on from LBUD01000015.1 coordinate 19,326, forward strand.
CACCATATCGCTTATAAAAACCCCTATCGCTAGAGATAAAAATGGAAGAAATATTGGCAAATAACGCGACGTAGGGGAGATAACCATAAACATTGCGGATGCGCTAAGTATTGCCACGAGAAGGAATTTCTCAAAATGCTCTTTTGAAAAAAATAATGTTTTTATTGCCACATGCAACACGGAGAATAGCATCATAATGTAAAATGGAAATGAAAATCCTTCTTTCATACCCGGCCAAATATTTTTTAGGTTTGTATATATATTTCTGGAATCCGTCTTATCGGTATATATACCCGGCCAATCCCTTTGCGCTGCTTCAAACATATTTGGAAAAAGATGCGATAGTTGGACGTCAAGGTGTCCGCGCGTTTCATAGACCATGATATTATAAAAAATAACAGGCGATATGATAACCAAAAATGCAATCATGCCGAGAATAAATTTTTTATTAAAAAATATTTTTCTCTGCCACATCGCAATATACGCAAAAATAAACACCATAAGAAAAAACGAAGTATATTTTGACATAAGCGCGCAACCCAGGGCGCACCAAAACCATACAAAGTAAGAATCTTTCTCAAGCGCGCGGATGAACAGATAGAATGCGAAAGTAATAAAAAATATTTCAATGCCTTCAAGGTACGATATCCTGAAAACCCACGAAAACAATGTTGAAATAGACAGCGTTCCAGCCGAAATAAGCGCGATTTTTTTCCCGAACATTTTTGCAGCTGACATAAATACAAGAAAAAATGTTCCCATGCCGGCAAGCGCGAACGGAAGCCTCATCGCGAAAGTATTATCCCCGAAAATTTTAAAAAAAATATTCTGTATTATAAACACAAGCGGAGGGGCGTCATGAAATGATAGTTTTGACCACCACGGAATTTTTCCATACCACTGTATCGGCGCTGTTTGCTGATAAGGCACAAGATAATCCACAAGCCCAACCGAGCGCATAGAATAGTGCGATCCGTCCGTATAGCTGTCGGCCCTTCCCAATTGATAGAATAAAAAAAAGGCTGTATTTATTATAATTATATAAAAAATAATCCTCTCTATTGCTTTGAGTTTTTCATGTTTTAGTGTTAATGTTTCCATAGAACGATTATTTGCTATACTGTAATTATATAACGCTTCATATGATTCTACGCAAGCATCTTGGCATATCCATAGCAGCTGCCGGCCTTATAGCAATGGCAATATTTTTTCGCCTTGGCTACGTTGGCGCAAGCGATGTCATAACCGATGAAGCATCGCTTGGTTTTCGCGCCATAGGGCTCATTGATTTTGACGCGACGATACACCAGCCGTCCCCATGGGAATGGGCGAATATACTTTCCTCCTGGATGAGGCTCTCAATGCACGACCATCCTCCCCTCTTTTTTATTATACAACATTTTTCCCTCAAAATATTGGGAGAAAACACAATTGCTTTGAGGCTGCCTTCAGCTATCTTCGGGATTCTGTCGGCATATCTCATATATAGTATCACAAAAAAATTGTTTGATGAAAAAACCGCAATGGTGGCAGGAGCGCTGTCATCGGCCAATGTTTATTTAATCTGGGTATCAAGAATCGGCCTTCAAGAATCAACGCTTATATTTTTCTTTTTGCTTTCCATATATTTTTTTCTCAAAAGTTTCTCGGACGAACGTTTTTTTATTCTTTGCGGAATTTGCGTCGGACTCTCGTGGCTGACGAAATATACGGCGTTTATTCTTGCGCCGATATTTCTGACATACTTTATAATTTTTGATCGGCAATATTTTCGCAATAAATTTTTTTGGGCAGGTGTTGCGCTTGCGCTTGCAATCTTTTCACCGGTGCTTTTGTATAATTACAGGCTTTATCTCGCCTTTGGGCATTTTGACTTCCAGTTTTCCTATGTATTCGGACAAAATGTCGCTCAATGGCAAATCCAGCCGGGCAAAGAAGAATTTAAAAACATCCTGGATAAATTTTTCTCAATTTTTATAAATCTAAAAAACGGCCTATCTCCGGCATTTGCCGGACTGCTTTTAGCAACAATGGTTTACTTTTTCCATAACATAATCACAAACAGAAATAAAAATAAAATATTTTTGCTGCTTGCGCTTATTTTTTTATTCCTTGAATATATTGTCATCGGCCCGTCGCAAAGATTTTTAAGCGCGATTATTCCTTTTTTTATCATCATCATATCGTGCAGTATTATTGATGTATATAATTCAATACAAAAATTTGCACGTATAGCTATGTGGAAATATGCATTCACGCTTTTGCTATTTTTATTTTTTGTTTATGAGGCAATATTTTCCTACCAAACAAATATAACTATGCAGCCGAAACATTATTACTCCAAAGATATAGCCTCTCATTATTCGTATTCAGGTTACCAAAATCTTGACCAATGGCTGACCGACGAAATCCAAAACAAAAAACCTCGGTTTTCATTTGACCTATCCTATATTTTTCTCAAAGACATAAGTATTAAAACAAATGAAAAATATAATCGTGGCAATTTCAAAGATGAGGGAATTTTATTCGTATATGATGAAAATATGAATGAACAATCAAGTTTATGGATAATGCACCGCCTTATGATATATCATAATTGGCCCGTACTTGCCTCAAAACAATATTATAACGCCATACAAAAAAATGGCGATGATTATTATAAAAAGCTTGGTTTTGAAAAAATTTATTTAATAAAAAAAGACCCCGAAACGCTCGGGAAAAAATTCAGTCTGGAAGGTAAAAATATTGATGACCTTATCTCTTACCTTAATATCAGCGGTAGCGAGCCGTATATACTAAAAAATTCACAAGGCAAAAAATCTTTTTCTATTTACTCACTATAGGAAGGTATGGAAACCTAAAGGTTTCCGCTACAGGCCTCCATAATAACTGTCATCTCTATTTCTTCCATCTTTTGCGTACACATCGGCCATGCTTGAATATAAAATAGCTGCGTTCGGGAAATGCGTTATCCCTTCCAGTAATAATTCTTCTGCCTCTTTATAATAACCCCTTGCGGCATATACCCCTGCAATCCTTTTGTAGTTATCCGAAGCAAGCGTGCGCAATTCTTTCAAAATTTTCAATTGTTCCTGCGCTTTATCAATATTTTTTATAGTCACATATCCGGAAAATAATGCCCAGTGAGGATCAAAAACGCGAGGAGCCAAATCCGATGCCTTTTCAAAATCCGCGACTCCTTTTTCATACTCGCCAAGAGACATATATGCTCTTCCTGTTAATAAAAAGGTGTATGCGCGAGTGGGGCTTTGTTCTATGGTTTTCTCGCGCATTGCGATAATTTTTTTTGCATTTTCCTCCTCAATGCCCATCGTATCCATGTAAAAATTCATAAGAAAAATCTTCAATCGGACATCTCCCTGATGTTTTTCAATACTATCAAGCATTTGTTTTTCCGACCGGCTGAATAATTCGGATAAAATAAAACTTGGTTTATTATTATCTTTTATCATGTTTTTAATCCAATCCGCGGCTACATAAATTAATTCAAATCTTCCGAGATACGGCCCTTTCTCTATGGTATCCAGCAAATCTTTTGCTTCATTCTCGCTAAAATTTTTATTCACCATAGCGAATGTTTTTAAAAAATTTGCGTTTTGACTCATAGGCACAATATTGCAATACCAAATAATGAAAGCCATTATTAAAAATGAAGCGATATAAACAATTTCTTTGTTATTTTTTATTACAAAAGGAATTTGTTTTTCTTCAATATGGGGCTGTGCAGGTTTTTCTGATTCCCTTAAGACAAGATGCGAAATAAATCCTATCATAAAATAAAACGGCATTGAACTGTTTAAGCTGTCAAAAACAAAAAGATTTTGCCCTATATAGGCAATGAGAAATGAAGAAAAAATTATTCCTATATAATTTTTCTTCTGATATCGCAAAAGATAATATATCAAAAATCCGATAAACCCCAAATACAGCGCGAGCCCGACAGCGCCGCCTTCGGATGCGTACTGAATTATTATATTATGGGGCCTATCAAACCAGACAACAGCATCTTCCTTATCATAAATAACTGTCGGAAAATACTTATCAAATACCTGATAAAAATTTTCCATCCCCCATCCAAAAATCGGCTTGTCGTAAAAACCCCGCAGGGCGGCATTCCATGTTGCAAGGCGGGTCTGTGTTGTATGATCACTTAAGGATATTGACGCGATTCTAGATAAAAATGGCGAATACGCGACTATCAAATTATTTTTATTATTAAAAACCAAAATTGATCCCAATGACAATGCCAGCACGATACACACACTGTAAATTTTTATATTCATTTTCACGCCGCGCCGGAGCAAAACCGCTACAAATGCAAATGCAATAGCAAGCGCAATGCCGATGATTGCTCCCCGCGTCTGAGTGAATGTAATGAGTGCGGAAAACATCACAATCACAAGTCCATAGAATATATACGGTAAAAATTTATTTATTTTTTCCAAAGCTCCTTTCCAAAAAGGCAAAAACGCTAAAATATGAAATATCACAAAAGGAATCCACAGTATCGCGTTTGAAAATAGTTGGCGTAAAATCCCGGATTTCCCCGAGCCTAATCCGTATTTTATTTCCAAAAAAAGTATAAAAATATCAAACCCAATAAAACAATATTTAAAAATCGCCACATCATATATCTCTTTATTCTTCATAAAAAAATAAAGACACATAAAAATGTGTATCAAAAGATAGGCGGAAAGATATGTCGGATTTCCCAATGTTGATGACACGCGCTCGCCTCCCGAAGACTCCAATAAAAGATTTACTCCCGCAACCTGGCTTAATCCTACAAACGCAATGGCAATTGCTGAAAAAATACTTACTTGCATCATCATCTCCCACTCTTTTTTTGTCTGCAATACCCCCAATAATATAAAGAAAAACGCGAACTGATGATATAGCGTTATGAGCCCGTCCATTCTTTCAAAACTGCTCCAAAAGCTATATAAAAAATCCCCTGCCAAAATGCTTGACAGGGTAAACGATGCCACAAACCCCGCGAATATCAGCAAAATTTTGTTTTTAGGAAGGATATATTTTGGATTCTGCACCACCAAAACAATAAATAACAAAATCATCGCCTCAACGCAGATTCTGAAAATAAAATTTCTTGGGGTAATGAAGGGAAAATAAAAACCACTCGGCGATACGAACGGCAAGAAAAAAATTATTCCCGTTAATGTAAGAATTCCGCGCACAAGATACTTTTCCCAAAGTTGCTTTGCCATAATATTATTTATCAAGCTCCGCAAGCGCCTGTTTTGCAACAATGCTTTCCGGGTATATTTTCAAAAGTTTTTTATAGGTCTCTATGGCTTTTGGAATTTGTTGTAATTGCCGATAATGAAGCGCGAGATTAGCTAAAATATCTGTTTGCTCCGGATATTTGACAGAGCCGGAAATCAAAATATTTTCTGCTTTCTTTTCATCATTGAGAAAAAATCTGTAAAGCTCATAAAGCTCGCTATAGTACATTTCAAGATACGGACCCGGGATTTCAATGGCTTTCAAATAATACTCTTCGGCTTTTGCGTAATCTTTTATATAACGAAAATACAATTCTCCCAGATTTCCGTAAGGCAAAAACGCTCCCGGCTGTAATTTTTGGGCATACATAAATGCGGCTTGGGCTTTTGCAAAATTACCAACATCCCTATGTACGCCTCCAAGATATATAAGCGGCCAATATAAAAACGTTTCGTTCTGATTCCCCTGTGTTTCAATCACTGCTATTTTTTCTTCAAGTTCTTTTTTGAATACCTGAAAATCCTGAAAATATTTTTCTTTTTGTGCATCTGTCAGATCGGTTTTTATGTATTCCAATTTCATAAGACTTTCAAGGGTTGTCTGTGAAGAATTTACATTCGCCGGTTTTTCAGTTTTATTAAAATAATAGAATCCGGATATCAAAAAAATAACAACAATGAGCGTGATAATAATGCCTAAAATCTTTCTTTTATTCATACATAATTCTTTAAAATTATTATCTATTATATATAGATTCTATATTATTTTTGATAAAAAGTCCATATAACAACAATCTCTCCCCCGACGGGGCCGGGGGAGAGATAAATAACTAATTCACTACGATGATTGGACTCAAGATTACTTGCTGATTGTCTGAGGAGTGGTTGAATTATCCGCAAGACCGCTTACGCGATAACCATTGAACCAGCCAAGTGTCTTGGTTGCTGTAGACGATGAGTATTGGTCAAAATTAAGATCTGACCATATAAAGTCGTCTTGATCTACGGTTCCATCAATAGCGCCAAAAGTGGTCGCTACGGTTGATGCAAAGGCTGCGTCACCAGCCAATACAACGTTTACTGATTCCTCCGTTGTCGAGCCGTCATGACCCGAAAGCGTACCTTTAAGCGTAAAGTATCTGGTTGCGCCCGCATCAACGATGTATGAATCTGTCTTATCGGCCGCGGCTCGTGCCGTAGCATCATCGTTATTCAAGTCAAACCTTGCTTCAACTATTACCGGTGTCGCTGAGGTGCCAATAACGGTCACCACGAAATCGCCAGTGTCTGATAATAGTGTTCCAAGATATTGAACTTCAATAAATTCGTAACTTCGTTACTCGTAATAACGCCTGCTCCGGTAAACGGAGTTACGGTTACGGTCGGAACGCTCTTAAGTTCAGTGAATGCCTTAAAGTTGTCGCTGATACCGTTTGTCGTTACGCTGGATGAGCCGACAGCTGTTCCCTTGACATAGATGTAGCTTAATTTCACCATCACGCCTTCTCCTGACAATGCGGAAGCGGATGCGTTGGATGTAAGAGCCTTGAATTTAGCTTTCACAACATAGGTCTTTTCCTGATCCAATGCCAATGTAAGCGGGGCAGTAATGGTTGCGCGCGCCGCGTTCACAATCTGCGTTCCCAATGCTGCTGATCCGCCCTGCTCCCAGAGTTCAATCTGGTCAATGTTATTGTAATCACCGTCTATATCTGTTTCGGTATTGGCTACAATCTGGAAGCCGACATCAGAAATATTCATTCCTTCATATTTTGCCTTGGCAATGAATTTACCGATTTCTACGGTTGTTCCGCCAACTACCAACGCCGCTTTTGGATCAGTGCCCAATGATATCTGCAATGTTCCACCGGATGACAATGTCATTGAGGCCGCTGCTCCCGCTGTGTAGGTTTCAGTTACTGTCTGGCCTTCCTCATCAATGGCCGCTATAAGATCTTCTACCAATTCAACTAAGAATGAGCCGGAAGTGTCAGCTGTGCCGACATTACCCTTTACCGATAGAACCTTTGTGGTACCTTTGGTAACCTTTAGATTACCCGCGGAAATGGATAATGTGGTTGTGGATCTGCCTGTGGTTGAACATGTTGTGCCCGAGCATGTTTGTGATGATGAATTCACCGGAATTTCTGTTGCTCCATCATAAATCTTTATCGTATCCAAGATGTTCGGCTGGGCAGAGGTGTCTTTTACCAATATACCAACCTGAGTTATGCGGATATCCATACCTGAATCAGAAGCATCCAATATAAACTGGGCTACTTCAAAATTCGGGGTTCCGGAAACTACTGTCTGTGCCGCAGGAGTTGATCCGACAGAAACTGCCAATGAAGCTGCTTTTACATTCAAGGATGTTGACTGCACTTGTCCTGCAGGTGTAGGCGTGATCAAATTGCCCGAAACATCACCGCGAACGGTAATAGCTTCCGGGAATATGCCAACCTGAACAGTGTCATTTGCAATGAAATTTGCATCCAAATCTCCATACACCATCACTGTGGTCTCACCCACTGACAAAGAAACCGTATCGGTTGATGTTGCTGTCAATTGACCCGCAATGTTCAAGACCGGATCCTTCGCGCTTGTAAGCGATGCACCGTTTGCATCCTGGGAAACAACGTTTGTTATAATTCCATTCCCAGTGCTTGCGGTAGAGGTCGTAACCTTATATCCTAATGAAGTGATATTCAATTTCTCACCCTCAACCACAAATTTGAATTTCCCAATCAATACTTTCTTGGCATTTTCGGCAATTTTATTGGATGTAATCGCTAATGATTCAATCCTCAATTTTCCGTTGCCAATAGTGGTGTCTGACGGGTTGTAGTAAGGCGACGAACTCACAGTTGCGCTTGATGCATTCGTGTACGTTGGTACTACGTTAAATGTTCGCAGTACATCAAAAATAACAACATCGGACTTCTGGTCTACATCAAGAGAAATAGTCCTTGCGGAACCGCTCTTGATATCCAAGCGAAGATCTAAAGTGATGTTATTACCTTTCTTAACGGTTAAGTTAAGGCCGGTAAAACTGATTTTCTTTGTGGCCGGTGCGGCAACAGTTGCGAGAGTTTCGCTTGTATTCGTGTTAATAAGACGTATATTCTGTAAATCTTCAGGTGCCGCTGAACCATTCTGCGTGAATGTTACGCTTTTAACTGTGAAATCCTGTCCTGTTGCTGTGCTATTGTTGGAGATCTTAATGGACGACACAATGTAATCCTTGGTGCCGACTTCCTTTGTAGTGGCAGCAGGACTATTTGCGCCAACGGCGATTGCCGCTGTTCCAACGGTCATGGTGCCGTTTATATTCTGATAGTTACCGGTTATCGGCAATGTACCAACAAGAGTTGCTCCGCCTTTCAAAACGATCGCGTTTACGCCCAATGTCGGTGTTTCACCGGCATAGCTAGATAACGCGCCAGATGTCATATTCGCGGAAACAATGACCTTCTTGGTCGTTCCTGCTGCAACAGTAATATCATCGCTGAAAATTGCTTCGTGGGTGGAATTTAAGGATTTGCTCAAACTGTTGAAAGGAAGCATGGTTGATGCATCCAATAAATCAAAGTCTGCGAATTCGCCGTCCTGTGAAATTCCGCCTCGGATAATAGTCACGCTATCAACAACGACATCGCCATCCGATGATGCTGTTAATGTGAATGTGGAGAATGGAACTCTCGAAGCGCTTCCCATAACAATTCCTGAAGCTGGGGTATCGGAAGCTAATGCCACGGTCATGGTGGATCCACCAGTCACAGGTCCCGAGCCTGAGAGATTCTTATCAACGTTTATGGAAGTTGATCCTGCGGTTTCGGCTGTCTTGTCAAATGACGACGTTCCTGTAACATCTCCTCCCAATGTATAATTGGTGAAGAAAACATCCGGGACATCATCAATTTGCTTGTTCCAAGTGCTTCCGTATAAGGCCACAGCGATAGCTTCTGTTTGTACCCATCGCAATGTTCCGCCCTTGGCTACTGCGTAGACCTTGGGATCAGTTGTAATTTTAACCATCTTTAATGCTGGCCGATATGTGGCATTTCCGCCAATTGGATATGATTCCATTTCAGTCTGTGAAATTTCTTTCACTGACGAAAAATCAGCATACCATGTCTTATATGTTTTTTCATTTGGGAATACATACCTTTTTCCATTGGCGCCAAGATAATACACGGCTTGGCAAACTGATGCGTTTGTGCCGGTGCATTTTATCTTGATCAAATCGCCTGACGTGGCTGCGAATGCTGCCGGAAGGGCAAACACTCCAACCGACCACATAATGGTTGTCATAACGACGACAACGGTAACGGCTTTTTTCCCTGTTTTTAATAAGTTAGACATTTTTATTAATTTCCTTTCTTAAACCTGCATAAATCCCGGTGGGACAACATAATACAGAAAGATTCAACTCATAGTAATCCTACTCTTGAAAAAACCCTCGAACGTGAGTCCGACCTTTGATTATTCAAGGCGTAGATGAGATGAACTCCCATGATCCAAAAAGTACGCAAGCTTTAAACATAATACGAATCTACAAATTTTATGCGAATACTACAAATAATTCCCAAAAACACTATTCGTAGCTCTTGAGACTTTCATTTGAGGTATTCGCATGCCATTCGCAGATTTGCATTACGTATTATTATTATAATAAATTTAATGTGCTTTCGTCAAAAAAATTCCTGTGAATAACCTAATTTAATCTTCAATTTCAGCGCTATCTATAATAACGGCCGTCATGTCCGGATTTTCATTACTCACCGATACCTCATCTGTTCCGACAATGCTTCTCAATAGTGTTTTTGCAATCTGGATATTTTTTAAAACCGCGTCAAGATTCCCCTGCTCCATATCAATTTGTATTTTGCCAAAAATCTTTTTTATTTCTGAAATATTATTCGCGATATTTTCATCGAGCGTATCTTTATATTCCTTTTCAACTGCTAAAAATTTATTTTCAATCTCCAGTATTTTTTGTAAAACCAAATCTTTGATATCTTCGGTATTCTTCACGCTCTTGGTTGTCGTGGCAATAGATGTCGCGCTTGGCTCGGCAATGCTTCCCATAAGCGCCTTAAGCCCCGCGTCTTCTGTTATATCTTTTGCATTTTCAAAACTCTTTTTTACATCATCGCCCAAGGCTTCCTGTTTTTCAAATGTTTTTTCAAGCTCTTTGCCGGTTGAATCCAATGAAAGCGCGATTTTTAAACTCATTTCTTTTTCCGGCATATTATTATCCACATCATCTTTCACTGATTGAATATTTTGCTTGAATGTCTTTACGGCAATATGCACTTTTTTCTCTTTCTCCTGGGAATCTTCGGGTTGAAGCATTATTCTGTCTATTTCATAAATCCTTTTATTCGCGAATTCCACTTTCAGCTCGGTTTTGGCGTTGGAATCGCTCATAAATGCCAATTGCGCGCGTTCAAGCCGTATTTTCAACGGATATAGCGCGTCTCCCGGAAGGCTATAGTATGCCGCGTTCACCACTATGCTTGATCCCGTGGCTGACCCAAGCACGAGCAATAATAGCACGGTTGGCTGTAAAACCATCCTTTTGGCCGATCCAAACGCGATTTTTGTAAAAGCGAGCCATGGCGACACTTTTCTTTCCGGAGAAAAATTTTTCATAAGCAAAACAAGCTCTTTTTCGCAATTGAGCTTCCATCCCGCATTCGGCTTCGCGGAATTTTTCATCGTATTCAGTTTTTTTATTACTTCGCTTGTTCTCACACGTTTGTAGATTTAATATGTTTCTTTAATTCTTTTATTGCGCGATGAAGCAAAATTCGTACGGCGCCTTTTGACCTATTCATTATTTTTGAAATTTCCGAAGTAGAAAAACTTTCAATATGATAATACACTATTACTTCCCGATATTCGTCTTTTAATAATTCAAGAGCTTTTTCAATTTCTGAATAATCCTTTTCATCATCTATCCTTAGGCCAAGATCCTGTTGATTTTCATCTGTTATCCGGGCAACCTCGTTATCTTCCAAGGGTTTATCTTCCCTGCCTTTCCTGTAGTAGTCAGTGATTAAATTCTTCGCTGTCTGGAAAAAAAATGCATTCAAGTACGCGATATTGTTTTCTTTTTTATAAATGTACTCCCATGTTCTTTTGAATACTTCCGATGCCATATCCTCTGCGTCTTCTTTGCTCCTAACCCGCATAAATATATACCGGTAAATCCTATCTACGTAAAACCTGTAAATTTCAATGAAAACTTCAGTATCAAACGAATTGAGCCGGGATAAAAACAGTTTTTCTTGTATCTTCTCTGTGTAGTTCATTTATGTAGACGTATAAAATAAAAAAGTGTTACACTAATCAATTATTATAGAATAAATATTAAAAAAAGTCAAATACTCAGTATTTAACTATTTTATTATAAAATTTAATTATTTTAGACAATAAAATGTAAATAAGGACTAACCTTTGGATATTTTTAATTCAAAATAATATCTCCTATATATGACTACGTAATTTTTCCAAGAACTACTTCAATTTTAATTTCCTTCGTATCCCTTAAAATGGTAAATATCGCTTTGTCTCCAATTGAATATTCTTGTATTATTGAGCTAAAACTTTTTATTCCGCTTATACTCGATCCGTCTATATGCGTTATAATATCTTTAACGCGAATTCCCGCCATTCCGGCCGGTGTTGGTGGAAACGGGGTCTCCCACACCATTATCCCCTTTTCCAGCGTAATTTTTTGATTTTTCAGGCCAACGGCGCGCGATAAATCAATATATTTAATACCTAAAACCGGTCTTGCTATTTTTTCATTCTGTAAAATGCCCTCTATGGCTTGTTGTAAAATATTTGATGAAATAATAGTATTTACCTTTTTATCATCTTTTTGATTCAGTATCATTCCAATAACATCTCCGTCTAAATTTACCGCAACCGCGCCACTGAAATATTTATCAAATTCATCCTTAGTAAGCAAAAATTCTGATAGTTTTTCCGTAGATTCCACAAACTGAGTTGTTTCCTGCGAAAGCCGCCAATCTATATTTTTAATGTTTGTTGGTATAATACCGCTTGCAAAACTCACCGCAAGAATATTTTGTCCAATGCTACTATTATCAGGGCTTCCAAGCTTTACGGCAGGAAGGTCTTTTGCGCTTATTTTAATAAAAACAGCATTACTATATGGATCTACAATAATTTTTTCAACTGGATATACGTTTAAACCACGGACTACTGCGATTGATTCCTTTTTAAAATTACGTGAAATATCAATAATGGTAACAATCCAACCGTCTTCGGTAAGAATAAAACCATTGCTCATGAAATCGTTGAGATTCCAAGAAATTTTTTCAAACGCACAAGCTCGGGTATTGCCTGAGCGGAATTTTCCGCCGGCTGCCCAGAACAAAAACAAAAATCCTCAGGATGGATAAAATATTTCCAAACAATGCCCGCGCCCATGGCTCCACTGGCCACGCTCAATAAAAATAAAGACATTGTAATAAAAATTAAATTTTTTTTCATTTTCATAATAATTTTATGACCATTTCGCGGTTAATAAAATAATCGTTGTTGTAATACATGCAATAAATGCATACCTTGCTAAAATATTTTTATTCATTAATCCCAATATCTGATTTTTTGCCAATCCCATAAAAATATAATATACAATAGCGATCATAAAACCATTCACATATATGCTTGAAGGCAAAAAATTAATCACCCAAAAAAATTCTAAAAGTATGAGCGGTATTATGCAAAGATACGCCCACCCCTTTTCAATAAAACGGTAATACATCATCCAAATGCCTTGAAATACCAATACAAGCGCTATACAAAGCACTAAAAGGCTTGCCGCCCATACCTGAAATCCCAAAAAACGGATATATCCGTACATAGCGGCGGAAAAGGAATATATAATAAAAATGCTTAAAAAACCCGAGATATTCCCAAAAGAATAATCTTGAAATTTTTCCCTGCGATAATATCGTAAATATATATTTTCCAAAAATACTCCTAAAAAAGAATTAAAAATTGCGGGAAACAAAACGCTCAGCCAGGTGCTTTCTAAAAAGAGTATAAGCGTATATTGGCTTATGACAAGTAACGCGGGAGTTGGGGCAAAGCCAAAAAATTCTTTTATATTTTTTCTTCCCGTAAATGAAAAAATTGACAACAAAACTAAAATAATAGAAGCTATACAAAAAAAATAAATAATAAAAGAACCTTTTGCTTCCCCCGCGTAAACGTTGCTTCGCGTGTAGGTAAAATAAATATATTCAACAAATAAAAAAATAATCAGCGGAGTCGCCCACACCAAATTGTGCTTGAGTTTTGACATAATATATAAAGATTCAAAAATTGAATACAGCTATGCAAGGAGCAAGTCTGCTTTGGGACGAGACTTTTAGCAAGCCCTGTAAATTTCTAATTATTCTAATTCCTAATTAATCTAAATAATTCCCAATGTATAAATCCAAATGTCAAATCAAATCCGAACTATTTAAATCCTAGATACGAAATCCTAACTCATTAAATCCTAAATCTGAATATCGAAATTCTAAACAAGTTCGAAATCACAATTTTCCAATTTTCCAAACAATACTTTACATTTTTAGTTTGAAACATTGTGATTTGTGATTTATGATTTGTTTAGGATCTAGGATTTAGAATTTCGGATTTATTTGATATGAGAATTTCGGATTTTAAAAGATTTGAGCTTTGGTTTTTGGGTTTATTGTTTTGGGATTTTATTAGAAATTAGAGCAATTGGGTCAATTAGAAATTATCAAGCCATCTCGTATCCATTTACTTCATCCACCCATTTTCCCCTTTCAATTGTTCCAATTTTTCCATAGCGTCCTGAATGGTTGCCTGGTCGGCATTATTTGATCCCTTGATAATATTGCTGAAAGTCAAGACAAGGTCAAGATGAAGATTTTTATATTTATCCGGAACCACTACATTTAAAAGCTCGTCGCGTATTGCAAGAGGGCTAACTTTTTTGGAAAATTTTTCTAAAATAACCTTTACATTTTTTTCGTACTCGGCTTCAAGCTTCGGATTGGGCACGGGCGTTGGTTTTACTTCTGAAGAATTATTGTTCGCCGGCGCGCCTGCCTTGTTGGAATTTTTAATATAATCAACTCCGTAAAATAAAACAACCGCGATTGCGATAGTAAAAAAAACCGAGAGTATTTTTTTGTATCTCATATTTTTTTAAAAAATATAATTTCCTTTTTCCATTTCAATTTCATCCCACCTTAAAATATTTTCATCCCACTTAAATGCTTTAAATTTATTCACGCGCTCGGTTTCGGAATACACATACTCTACCTTAGTCTCGCTTCCAATCCTTTTTGATCCATGAGTCTTTTTATCCAAAAGCAAGGGCTGATCCGTCCATTCAAGTCTCATTTTCCCCAAAGGACCGGAAAACTCAATAAATTCAACAGTGCCCGGCCTATTTTCAAAATCATTTGTGCCACTATCAATAATTTCAAACTTCTCCTGTACGATATCTTTTATTTCCTGCCATTTTTCAAGAGTCATATTTGGAGTATTTAGTATCAAGTATATAGAATTTAGTATAAAAAAATATACTAAATACTTTATTCCAAGCAATACACGTTTAATACTTTCTATCATACCAAATAAATCAAATTTTTTCAATTTTTTTAAATGATAAAAGTTATATTTTTATCTAAATTTAAATATTATTAAGCATTTTTAATTGACTAATATAATTAAATGTGCTATAATTATACATTGTAGTGTTTACCCGTTCTTTTCGGTGGTTCTGTTTTCGGAGATAGGTTTCGTGTCTATCCCCTTTCCGCCAATGCGGCTTTTATAAAAGTATAAAGTATCTAGAATCAAGTATTTAGTATATAAATTTTATACTTTATTCTAAATACCAAATACTCAATACTACATAAAAGCCCCAGTGGCGGGAAAATGTTCTTCAAAAGTCAGTTACCAAAAGGAGAGTGCATGATTATTCTGGATTCTGGACAATTCGCTACGATTTCCAAACTTCGCGAATGGAAACAAACGCAAATGAGGCTGGCTGAAAAAAAGCCTTAACTATGGAGGAACGGCTCAGGCGCGCAGTTCCCTATATTCTTCGGCGGGTCTTTGACAATAAACATATCATCCACGACCTGGTCGCATACGGCGGGGTCTGGATAAAATTCAGGAGTAACGAAGGCGACTGCTACGGATTCACACAGCTCCAAGAATTCAGAGATCGTTTCAATGGACTGAAAACTGCATGGCAAGAATTTGCCAAAGTTGACATCCTTTCCCCGATTTCATGAGTGATTCCTTTGAAATCACCATTACCGCACTTTAAACAACCCATAACCCTGACTTACCAAGTAAGATCGGGGTTTTTTCTATATATGAGAATGCGGTCTCAAATATGTTAAAGAACCTGACACTCGCAAATAAAATTTGCTTATTTTCTTAATTTATGCTATAGTATAATCAAATAAATAATATATATTATGGGCGTTGAATCAAGAGGAACAATAGCAGAAGCTGAATTTTTAGGGGAAATCATTGACCCGGAAAAACTCGCTTCAAAAGAGAAGAAGCTTAAAGAAAGGCTTGGCTGGCTGACACAAGATCAGCTCATGGACAATGTAAAAGAGTTCCAGCCCGGCAACCCGAGCGATCCGGAAAAACAGTTTCCCGGAGATATTTTTGCCCTTATCGCTGAAAAAATAACACCAGATGATTATGACCGGCTCAGATATTATACTGCAGTTACCAGGAAAGAAGATATAGTGTTAAAATCCCGGCTGGATTATTGCGAGGGCGTTGATTTCTTTTTTGAATTTGATTCCGAAGAAGGAGTGGTAAAAGTAACCTGCGACTTCGCCCTGTTTGAAAAATCAGAAACAGATTTCAAGGCGGACGTGCTTGCCGTAATCCCAGACGAAGATATGAACCCCAAAGATGATCCCAAGCTCTGGGAATCCACTACAAAAAAAATCGCAGAAGATATTATTTGGAATATCAAAGAAAGAATTAAAGAAATAAAAAAGAAAAAGGAGGAAAGGCCATGAGTAACGAAAACAAAGTAAAAGAAAAATTTCTTGGCTCTTTGAAATCCCCAAAAGTTACTGGAAAAAACGCAGTTGATCCGAAGAAAATATCCATGCCAATGCATGACCCCGAAGCAGTTATTCAAGTTTTTTGTACCGGCTGCGGGAAATATTCTCGCATCAACCAAAAAGGCGCAACCAATTTAGCCCAAATGGCAAACGTAGAATTGCCTTCCGACACTGATGGTTTCTATTTTGAAACGAGCCGTTGCATTCTGTGCGACGATGACTTCAGGGAAGTCAATCTGCAAAAGGCACGCTAGGGCGCAACAACCCAAAACCCCGACTTATCAATTAAGATCGGGGTTTTCTATATATAATTTTTAACGAAGGTCATACCTTCGTTTTTTTTGTACTGCTTATTCTAGCTAAAAATTCTTCTACCTTTTCTAATATTTCGTTCTTGCTATTTTTATAATAGAGCTTTTTTTCCGCGTCTTTATTATCAAACCAGCCAAAAGAAAAATGCTCAGAGGAAATAAATACATTGCTTGAATTCACACGGCCGAGAAAAAAAGTTACTTTTTTATTTATTACCCTTCCCTCCTCCACGCGAAAAGAATAATAATTATAAACCTTAAATTCCGGATGCAAGAATATATCTTTTTTTTGTATGCCTGTTTCTTCCTCAACTTCCCGGTATGCGGCCTCAAGCTCTGTCTCGCCTTTTTCCAATTTGCCCTTTGGAAAATTCCAATACCTTCCGCCATGCTGAAGAAGCAAATAATGCGGTTCATTATTTTTGATAATATATAAAACAATGCCTGCCGAGAGCTGGTTAATCATTTAAATTTCATTACTTATTCAATGCCGCGCGTGTCGCCGGGCCCACATATCCCAATTGCGAAATGCCATGCGCTTTCTGAAACTTCTTTACTCCCGCAAATGTTAAGACTCCAAATTTTCCCGTAATAGGGCCGCTATAAACACTTTCTTGCGTCAAACGATTTTGAAGTTCCTTTACATCATCTCCCGTTGCTCCAATATTTAAAAATCTTGAAAAAACAAAAGTTTTCACACCCAAAACAACTCCTGGATCAGTTGAATCTTTGTCCGGCTCTATTGATCCGACCATAATGGTAAATGCAGGAATGTCAAGGCGATTACTAGCCACACCGTTTGAATCCGTAACAATTATGGAACAATTATTGTGCAAACCGCGGCTTAATGCATTAAATTGTATACTATTTTTTCCAACCAAAGCAACCATTGTCGGGCTTGCGCAGTCCCCGAAATATTTTATTGATCCGGCTTGTGTGGCGCTAAATTCATACACCGGGCTCGTGCTGAAAACTTCATACGGAATCGGCGTCACCTGCGCTATTGCAGGGCCTAAAGCAAAAATAATTTTTTGAATATCGTTTCCGGAAAATGCCGGGCTGATATTGCCTTGAGCGTCAGCTATAACAACATCCGTGATTTGTAAAGGCGCGCTTCGGCTTATATGCCCCGAAGCAACCGTATAGATAGCCGTGTAATTGTAACCACGATCAATAGTGGTCCAGTTGAGCGATACGCCATTGTATGATCCGAAAATTCGCAAATTCGGATCCGGAGTTTTTGGCATTAAGCGGAATCGTATTGTTTCACCCATTTTTAATATTCCGGACGAGGTCGCGTCTGATGTTAATGAAAAAATTTCCGGAACCGTGCTATTGAAATTTAACGTTGCCCGAACAGGAGATGCTCTAGCTCCCGATATATCTTCCATGTTTATAATAAATGGCACAAGGCCCGCAGTATCGCTATCCGTATAGGTATATGTTGCCACATATGGCCCGATACCGCTTCCGGAAACGCTCACGGTGTGGCCGGAAATTACAATTGTTGGAGTTTTTATTGACTCGCTCGTGATAAATGTAAGCGTAAGGGTGTCGTTCTTTTTTGCAATGCCCGCACCAAAACTATTGGAATTTGTAGAAAATATCAGGGATGTAATGGTTGGAGCCTGGCCGTCAATTACATTGATATATGTTCCTACAAACGGCGTATTATCGCGCTCACTCACGGTACCGGCGCCCAAAGTAAATCCACCCGCGGTAATGGGAGAAAAACCCGCGCCATCAAAAGTAAGTGTTATATATCTCGTTCCGCTTCCGCTTAATCCGGTGATAGATCTTCCGCTTAATGCTCCGGTGAAACCCGTGTAATCGGAGATTTTTGTATACACCGCTTCTGAAAATTCTATAGATACCTCGCTTTGCGAAGTGATTTTCGCGCTCACAACTATCGGAGCGCTTGCGGCAACGTTTGAAACCGCGCCAAAAAATATTATTACGCCAACAATCACTACTCGCATTGTTTTTTTCATATTTTTATACTATATAATAATTGATTAAAAGTTTTTGATTGTCATCCCCTCGACGATTCGAGGGAATCCAAAAATAAATCATTACAACAATTTTCTAGATTCCGCATCATGCGCGGAATGACAATTATTATTATTCTACCATAAAAAAAGAGCCCCATGCAAAGCACGGGGCTCAATAGCCAACTGGAAAAGGTCTCAGGTTAGATTTTTTTTCTTCTTATACTTTCCTCCTTAAATATGTTTATGGCCTGATTAAAAGATCGAACGAAGAAAGGGGTTTGAAAAATTGATTTCCAGTCCCCCGAATGCTTATTTATAGCATATCTAAATATTTTTTTCAATACTTCAATAATAAATTTTTGCTAAGTTTTAACCAAAAATATAGATATATAATTCATTTTATTGATAAATAAATACAATTATGATAAAATCATTTCAGATCGCATACCCACCGAATGGAGCGCAAAGCTCTTCCACCCACGCGGTCTCTTCCCCTTAAAGGAGGACACAAGTCCTGGGAAGCAATGTTTCACAGAGCGCCGGCGTTTACAGTACGCCAATTACCCAAACAAGCGTCTCTGATGGAGCGAATCTTGCCATGAGCAGAAGCACCTTTAGCCTCTGCTCTTTTTTTATTGGTAATTAAGAATTTTTTAAGTATTTTCTCCCTTTTAATTTATCAGGAAAATATTGTTGGTCTTCCTTCCATTCATAATCCGGAGAATATTTATAATCTTTGCCGTACCCAACTTCTTTCATAAGTTTTGTCGGAGCATTTCGCAAATGCAAAGGCACGGGCTCATCCATGGTTTCTTTCACGTCCTGTTTCACCTGCCCGTACGCCTGATACACCTCTACGGATTTTTTGGATTTTGCCAAATACGCCACGCACTGCGCCAAAACAACGTCGCACTCCGGCATGCCCATAAAATGGCACGCATGGTAGCACGCAACGGCCTCCACAAGCGCCGTTGGATTGGCTAAGCCGATATCTTCCACTGCCATTCTTATCAAGCGCCGTGCTACATAAAGCGGGTCTTCTCCGGACTCCAGCATCCTTCCAAGCCAATAGAGCGCGGCATCGGCATTGCCTCCGCGAACGCTTTTATGAAGCGCGGAAATAATATTATAATGCTCCTCCCCTTGCCTATCATACAGATGGGTTTTTTGCAAAGCTTCTTTAATTTTAGATTTTTCAATAATAATTCTTTGTTCCCCCTCTCCTGTCCCTCGGTTTGCGCTCAGGACATCCTCTCCCTGCCTACCGGCAGGCAGGCCACCTAGGGGCGAGGAAACTTTTCTCTTCTCCCCCTCACCCCGCCCTCTTTCCCTTGGGGAGAGAATCTCCTTTTGGGAGGACTTTTTCTTTATATCATTCTCCCTCCCCCCTTTGTGGGGGAGGGCTGGGGAGAGGGGTGTGGATTTCACCGCGAACTCCAAGGCATTAAGCGCGGTTCTGGCGTCGCCATTTGAAAATTCTGACAAATACAAAATAGCTTCATCATCCATTTTAATTTTAATATTTCCCAAACCCTTTTCTTTATTTTCTAACGCTTGCCGTAATATTTTTTCAATACTATGGATGGAAAGCTGTTCCAAAACAAAAACACGGCTGCGCGAAAGCAGAGCTGAATTTATTTCAAAAGAAGGATTTTCGGTTGTCGCGCCAATCAAAGTGACAACGCCTTTTTCCACGTGCGGCAAAAGCCCGTCTTGTTGCGCTTTGTTCCAGCGATGGATTTCATCAATAAATAAAATCGTGCGCTTGTTATACGACTTGCGCCTATTTTCCGCCTGCTCAATAACTTCGCGGAATTCTTTCACGCCCGAAGATACGGCGGAAAATTGCACGAATGTGGATTTGGTCATTTTTGCAATCACCCACGCAAGCGTGGTTTTGCCCGATCCCGGCGGGCCCCAAAAAATCATTGACGGGATGTCATCCTTTTCAATTGCCTGGCGTAAT
>LBUD01000015.1:39992-40734 GCA_000992395.1 Parcubacteria group bacterium GW2011_GWA2_38_13
ATTTACCCCTGCCATGGGCAGGGTAGAATTTCTACGCCGTCCATGACGGCGGTTGTGCTATCGGCGGCAATTCAATTTTACTTAATTGCCCTATGTTTATTTCGCATTGCGGGCTCTCGTCCGTATTGATAACGTTATACACTAAATTTTCTGCTAGCGCATCGCCAAACTTTTCAGCTGTATATTTATAGCTAGAAAAAGGATTATTTTTTAATTCTTCAAAACTATTAACTTCGCGATGTTTTAATAAATTACCAATTATATAACCTGTTATTTTCCAAGACGCTTCTTCATCTTTTATATATAATGTTTTTGACGATTGCCAGAATACTTTATAGCTGACCCGATATTTTTCCTTATATTCCCTTGAGATGCCCGAATGAAGCAAAATTTTTATCTTGCTCATTAATTTACCGTCGTGTAAATAAAATTTAAGATGGAAATGATTCAGCGCGATGCTATAAGCCAATATGAGCACATTAAAAACTTTCTTTATTTGTTTAATCTTATTAAGCACCAACTCCTTCTGCTCAGAACTTTTGAAATATGGATAATGTAAAAAAGTCGTTGAGGTAAGGAAATATTCTTGATTATCGGGCCAATTAATTTTTGGCTTAGTAGAGAGGGCCTGGGACATATTTAAATTTACCCCTGCCATGGGCAGGGTAGAATTTCTACGCCGTCCATGACGGCGGTTGTGCTATCGGCGGCAATTCAATTTTACTTAATTGCCCTATGTTTA
>LBUD01000016.1 GCA_000992395.1 Parcubacteria group bacterium GW2011_GWA2_38_13
TTGTGCGCGACCGCATTTCTTACAGTATTTTTCGGCTTTATCTCAGCGCTTTCATGGATTTCATGGACTCACTTTTACCAAAATATAAGACGATAAAAAAACTAGGCGTATGTTTAATATAAAAAAAGATAAGAATAAAATTCCATCAATTCTTACCGAGGATACCCGCGAAAAATTTGATGAGAAAATGATGGAAATAAATATTGAAGAAAAGGAGCGGGAGGCCAAAAAAAAATCCCAGGAGCTTGGAATTCCGTATATTAATTTCAAAGGATTCCCCATTAGCCCCGACACGCTTACCCTTATTGACGAAGAAACCGCAAACCGCCTGAATATGATATGTTTTTATTTCGGCAATAACGATATTCGCATTGGTGTTATTGACCCGCTCAATGAAGAAGTCAACTCCTTGGCCGGGGAACTTCAGGAAAGAAACAAAAAAGAAGTAAAACTATACATCATCTCAAAACACAGTATGGAGCTCGGAGCGCAACTGTACGCCCATCTGCCGAGAATCAGAAAATTTTCCGGCGGAGTGGAAATCACCGAAGCGAATTTTGAACAATACAAAAAAGAAATCAAAACTTTTCGCGATCTTGATGCGAAAATAAAAACCGTATCTATTACCGATATGGTTACGCTCATAATAGCCGCCGCCATACAATCCCGCTCTTCCGATATCCATGTGGAAACGGAAGAAAAAGCAATTCTGGTGCGCTACAGGATAGATGGCATATTGCAGGATGTGACAAATATAGACCGTACGCTTTGGCCACAAATAATAGCGCGCATCAAGCTTTTGTCTAAATTGAAAATCAATATTACCGACAAGCCGCAAGACGGGCGCTTTACGATATTTTTATCAAAAGAAAAAATTGACGTGCGCGTATCCTGCCTTCCGACAAGCTACGGCGAAAGCGTGGTTATGAGGCTTTTAATGTCATCGTCAGCAGGGCTAACCTTTGAAAGCTTAGGATTGCGCGGGCAGGCGTATACGGATCTGATGCGCGAAATGACAAAACCAAACGGAATGATTGTCACAACCGGTCCGACAGGATCAGGTAAAACAACGACGCTGTATGCAATGCTCAATAAACTCAATGATACGGAAACAAAAATCATTACTATTGAAGATCCGGTTGAATACCGGCTGGAAGGCGTAAACCAAAGCCAGATAGACCGCGCGCGAGGATATGATTTCGCGTCAGGGCTTCGCTCCATTTTGCGCCAAGATCCGGATATCGTAATGGTCGGCGAAATACGCGACCTTGAAACCGCTGATATTGCCATAAACGCCGCTCTCACCGGGCATCTTGTTTTATCCACTATCCACACCAATGACGCGTCAGGAACAATACCCCGATTTCTTGCCATGGGTGTAAAATCGTTTCTTCTGGCGCCATCGCTTAATGCCATGATCGGACAGCGCCTGGTCAGAAAAATTTGCGAAAATTGCAAAGAAGAATTTACAATCGACGAAACTATGCGCGAACGGGTTAGAAAAATTTTAGCACCCATTAAAAAAATTGAAGGGTACGAATTCAGCGAAAAACAATTAAAAGAATTAAAATTTTTCCATGGCAAGGGGTGCGACGCGTGCCAAAAACTCGGATACAAGGGCAGGGTCGGTATTTACGAGATTATGACCATGAACCCGGAGATAGAACAACTCATCATGAGCGGACACGTGTCGGAATATGATATGAGAAAAGTTTCGGAAAAACACGGAATGATAACTATGTTGCAAGACGGCATTCTCAAGGCGCTTGAAGGAGGAACAACGCTTGACGAAATATTTCGCGTTGCCAAAGACACAAGCTATTCGGTGGACATAGAGTAAGTTAAAAGTTCAAAGTGCAAAATTAAAAGTGTTGGAGTCCCTTCGGGACAATTTTATAAAAAATATTTTGCCTGTGGCAAAATTCCATAATTTTGAACTTTGCACTTTGAACTTTAAACTCCTATGGTAAAGTTTTATTTTAATAAAATCTTGGCTTTTTGTACCCGTGCTCTTCGCGGTATGCATCGCTTACGATAAAAAAATATTCAAATCCTGCCCGATAAATTGGGTCTCCTCGTTTTCTTCTCGTAAGTCGTATGAGCTTCTCGCTTTTTTTCCAGCACCGCCATACCATGGCCCAAAACAGAGGAACAATCTCATCCGTATGAACATATCCTTTTTGGAGAAAGTAACCAATGCGATCAAATGCCGCAACCGCTTCCCACATTCTTTCAAGATGCTTTTCAAGTTCTTCTACGGTGAGCCCCCTAACCTTAACAGGCATATTATCATGGATATACTTTCTTGCTCTACGGGCTTCTGAATTTTGAAGTACGTCGAAAAGCGTGATTAAAGCGTGAAGAGTCCGACTTTTTTTCAGTTCCTTAAGCTGATAATATATTACAAGAAGGGTAAAGAATACTAAAACTACGTATAAACCTGTTGCAATGGCAGTTAAGGCTTGCCAAACGGCAGTTACGTTATCAGGCATTTTGCCGCACTCCTTTATTTATTTCATGTTGTTTCGTGTTCAACTTATAAAAAAGGAGGAGTTTTTCTCCCCCTTAAATACCCTTAATGAGCCTTGTCCCAAATTTTCATACAGATGACGATCGAGATCGTACCAACAATTACGGGAATTCCTCCAAGTGCAAAAATAAACATGTTCCTTGTTCCTCCGCCCACTCCAGCTAAAATTACACTTATCGCGAGTGAAATCAAGGCCGCATAAAGATACTTATGAGCTGGACGAATCTGCTCGTCAATTGACTTAACTTCTTTCATCATGGTATTTCCTCCAATTGAAATTTTTTGAAAGAACAAAAACTCTATATTCTATCTATCACATTTTTTTATGCCTGTCAACGCGCATTTGAATGCATAATTTGAAAACATAAAATCGCTTGATGAAGTGTTCCGCGTTGCCAAAGACACAAGCTACTCGGTGGACATAGAATAAGTTTAAAGTTTAAAGTGAAAAGTTAAAAGTGTTGGAGTCCCTTCGGGACAATTTTATAAAAAATATTTTGCCTGTGGCAAAATTCCATAATTTTGAACTTTGCACTTTGAACTTTAAACTAAATAAAAAACCCATCCAGCCACAATCTCCCTCTCCCCTGGCGGCCTGCCCGCCTTGGGTGGGGAGAGGGTCGGGGTGAGGGGGAATAAAATAAAAAAACCCATCTTTTTTTCAGATGGGCTTTATTGTTTTTTCAATGCATGTTTCCGACAACAATTTTAATCACGTGCTCATTCGGGTCAATCTCACATCCTGACCCATCAGAAATATCAAGCGCTTTCCAATTGTCATTTTCATTGTGTTCCAATCTCATAAATATATGCGTAACACCGTCCGCATCCACTTTCAATGGCATAATGAACCAATCTTTTGCTTTTAATTCATAATAATATTTCCAGTGTTTGTGGGATTTCACACCATTATCCTTTTTAAACTAACCCTAAATATTTCAGCCACGAAACATACCCATGGGAACATATGCCATCATGCTCAACAATGCAACCGTCCGTGGCCGGGCACATATCGCTTTCCAGCCATTCGGTAATTTGTTCGGATGTTGGCATGTCAGTTATCGGACTAGCAACGACCCGCTCGGCTTCATGGATCAAGCTTTCACTTTTAAAAATTCGGGTAATTCTTTCTTGAAAAGATACTAATTTATCTCGACGGTTACGACATGATTCACAAATAGAAAGATGCTGATACACAACATCAGCTGCCGTCCTTAACATTTCACCATCTAGATACAATTCCAAGATATCTTCGGAAAGACATTTCATGGTATTCTCCTTTTTATTCACATACATTTTCAAAGAACAAAAAGCATACTTTATAATATGCTATTATTACCAAAATGTCAAACAATATCTAATGCCGCCTGACAACTGAATTATTGCAAAAGTGCCTCTAATGATCCGCTGAAAATGACATATATGCAGATAATATTTGTACGGGCGATTAGTAATCGCCCCTACCATATGACTCCCATTCTAAAGAGGAGAAATAATTGTTCGCTTCTTTTTTCTCAAATAAAAAATGCTCGCGCCAACAATAACCACGGCCGCCACAATGCCATAATACCACCACGGGAAAACCAAAGATTCTCCGCCGACAGTTATGGTTATGGGAATTTTAATGCCGGAATTAAATTGAAATGTTGAATCCGTCATAGGCTTTGCCACAACCGATATGTTTGTCTTAAATATCGCATCTGTATTACTTTTTGTATTGTATACAATTGAAATTTTTTCACTCGCGCCCGCTTCCAAAATAAAACTTGTTGGAAGAATTTTTATATTTTCGGTAAATTCATCGGCATATACTTCAAAAAGCTGAACATTGGCGCTTGGATTTCTTACAGATAGCTCTGTTGAACCGCTTGAGTCCGACGCTATAATATCAAGTTTTGACGGGCTCGCCTCAACACCGGCGGCACACACAATGCTGGGAAAAAGAAATAATACAATTAAAATAATTTTTTTCATAGAAATTATTTATGAGTTCAAAGTCCAAAGTTCAAAATTCAAAGTTGCAGTTTCTAGTTAAAAGTTGTTCGGGTTAAAAATAAACTTAAAAATTTTGAACTATAACTTTTAACTTTGCACTTTGAACTTTTAACTATTGTGCTATCGCCCAAAACGTGATCTGACCCGATTTATTTCCGCTGCCGGTATAACTCGCGGGTATCGTAAGTTTCAAAGGATACGCCGCGTTCGCATTGCTTTGAAGCTCTGCTGTAAAATTCTGCCAGGGCATCGTTGCAATGGTTATGGAATCGCGAAAAATTTCATCGCCTCCGACCGTGCTCCTCAACTGCAAGGTGACAGTGCCCGTATTGGTTATGGTTACATTTTTTTCAGAGCTCATTGATGGGTTTAATGTTCCAAAATCTATACTTGAA
The DNA here is from genome assembly GCA_000992395.1 of Parcubacteria group bacterium GW2011_GWA2_38_13. Lineage (GTDB taxonomy): Bacteria > Patescibacteriota > Patescibacteriia > Buchananbacterales > GWA2-38-13 > GWA2-38-13. The sequence goes on from LBUD01000016.1 coordinate 4,921, forward strand.
GGATCAACGGTAAATGCTACGACCTCATTATTTTGCCCGCCGTTATTATCTCCTAAAACAACTCCTTGCTTTATTTCCACTCCCAAATTAACCGTAGCGCTTGTTGGATCTCCAACTTTCAAAAGCATTCGTTGTGATCGTATAAAACCCTCTTTGGTTGCAAATATTTCATAATATCCGTCCGTTGGATTCAAAACCGCTTCTCCGTTCGCATTAGTATTCATCGTCTGCAGACCATAATGTACTGTTGCATCTGTTATGGGCGAATAGGCATTATTAAAAAACGACTCAACCTTGGCAGTCACGCTTCCTCCATGCGATATTTCCGAAGATGAAAGCGTCAAGCGCGACGGCAGCCAGCCGAATTCCCCATAATGCCACAGGACATCATCATTTTTTTTCAAAACATAATCAGAAGCGCCAACGCTTGGCGAAAGGCTGTTTATAAGATAAAGCCACCCGGACAGCCCCTGCGCCACATCAGAATTTATCTGATCCAAATATAACCCCCAGCTCATATTCGCGATATGATACGTATATCCGCACATTGTGTTTGCGTTTTTTATAATATCAAGCGCATTTATGCCCGCTACGCTTCCTGTACAAATTTGTTCCGATGATCCCTCAATGCGAAAGCTGTATTTTTCTATAGGTTGAGAATCTATGGTTTTCAAAGGCAATTTTTTTCCTAAAAGCGCGATTGCCGAATACGCCGTAGTGATGGGCGAAAACGCATCCTCACCGCTTCCGGAAGTATATTCAAAATAACCGGACGCGGTTCCCAAGCTTTCCAAAAATTCATTCGGGTTGTGCCCTGATTTCACCCATTCGGTCGGACTTGCGTTCATCGCGTTTTGCGCCCACAAAACCCATGCAGTTGATGCGGCATCAGATTGTCCTTGGGGGGTGTACGAAAATCCTCCGTCGTTATTTTGATTTATTTGTAAATATTGAATCGCGCTTTGGATATGTTCATCGGTCGCACTAACGCCTGCTGAAATAAGAGCAGTAATAGCGGCCGCGGTCATATTGGTATCTGATGGCCCGGGCGAAGCAAATCCCCATCCTCCATCGGAATTTTGGTGATCTAAAATAAATGTTTTCGCGCCAACAACCATTACATCATTCAAGGCAACTCCGGAAGAAATAAGCGCAAGCACGCCGAATATATCGTCATTCACGGTAGCCACATCTCCAATTTGCCCATCATGATAAAAACTTTCAAGCTTTGCGATGTAATCCGTTGCGCCAAAAGTACGCGGATCATATCCTAAAGACGTAATCGCAAGAATTGGAGCCGAGTATTCAATTGCCGAAGTCCCTGATATGGACTTGAGATGATCGGCATTTATTCCTGTCGCGCCAAGCGCTGTCAATGCCATAACCGTCCAGGGCGATGAATTATGAGAAGACAAATACGTTTGGGTTGAAGCTGGATTAAACGCCCGAACCAACACAGGCTCAGCTATAAAAATCAATATTAGCAATAACACAATAATTTTTTTCATAATTTCCTTTCGCCACTCTTGAATTTTGCTGAAAAAAAATCCGCAAAATTGCGGGGCAAAACATTTATAAAAAAATATTTCCGCCCCGATGCTCGAAGAGAGGATGTTTATATCCCACGATACGTCAGTGTTCTGGCTTATCCGCCTTGGGCGGAATTACAGCTGCGGCACAGCACCGGATTTTTTCCCTGAAAAACTTTAAGGAAAGCACCGGATTTTCCTAACTGGCTTCAATGAAATTGAAGCATCATGGAATGCTAATGAATTATAAAGTTATGATAGCAGTTTAATAAATAATACGTCAAGGGCGACAAAATCCAAATAATAATTAACCTAAAAAAATCCCAATAACCAACTCCTTAATAAAATCCTAAATCCTAATAACGAAATTCTAAACAAATTCGAAATACCAATTTTTCAAATCACAAACATCTGTCTGGAGCATTGTAATTTGTGATTTGTTTAGGGTTTAGGATTTCGAATTTAGGATTTTTTCTTTGGACATTTTTTAGGTTAATTAGGTCAATTAGAAATTTATACTAATCTCTCTCTTGCCTTCTCCCTTCATAGCAATATGTATCTCCATTCTCTTCTTTGGCAAAATATCCTTAATTCTTTCCGGCCACTCGATGACAACCACGGAATTCGGGTTGCCAAAGTATTCGGCTGCGCCTATATTTTCTATATCGCGCGCAGAATCAATTCTATAACAATCAATGTGTATTAAACATTTGACATTTGACATTTGACGTTTAACCTTATAGACGTTTATCAGAATGAATGTCGGGCTGGTTACAATTTTTTTCACGCCTAAGCCTTGGGCAATACCCTTAATAAGAGTGGTTTTGCCTGCGCCTAAATTTCCATACAGGCAGATAACTTCTCCGCCCCGTAATTTGCTGGCGAGTCTTTTGCCAAGTTCAATTGTTTCTTGTGCTGAATGTGTAATAATGGAACTCATGTTTTTGAATTATGAATCATGAATTATGAATCATGGTAAAATAATTTCCATAATTCTTAATTCATAATTCCTAATTCTCACTTATATCAAGTCCCGGATCCACATCTATTTTCTGCCAAGGAATGGGTTTGCCAAAATACCCGGCAACCGCGATGGGCGCGGCATTATCAGTGCACAGCCGTATTTCCGGAATAATACATGGCACACCATTTTTTTCCGCTTCCGACTTCATGGTTTGGCGCAAAAGCTTATTCGCCGCAACGCCTCCGCCCATAATCAATGTTTTCACTTTATATTGCTGTGTTGCTTTTATGGTTTTATACACTAAGACATCCACAACGCTTTGCTGAAAAGACGCAGCTATATTTTCTTGAAACTTGAAACTTGAAACTTGAAACTTTTTTTGTTCCTGTCTTTTTATCTCCTGCACTTTGTACAACACAGATGTTTTTAATCCTGAAAAACTGAAATTAAAATCTTTTGAATCCATAATTGGACGAGGAAAGGCAAATGCTTGAGGATTTCCGCTTTCAGCATATTTAGAAATAATAGGCCCGCCCGGATATCCCAAATCCAATATTTTTGCAACCTTATCAAATACCTCTCCTGCCGCGTCATCAAGTGTTTGTCCGATTTTTTTAAAACTTTTTTCATTTTTCATAAACACCAGTTCCGTATGTCCGCCGGACACAACAAGCGCAAGAACGGGAAAGCTTATAGCTTTTAGCTTATAGCTTTTAGCCTCTTGCAGCCATGCCGCGTAAATGTGCGCTTTCAAATGATTCACCGCAACAATAGGTTTTTGCCATAAATACGCAAGTGTTTTTGCGGTTTCCGCCCCAACCATAAGCGATGTTATAAGCCCGGGGCCATTGGTCACGGCTATTGCATCAATATCTTTTTGTGAAACGCAAGCCTCATCAAGCGCTCCTTGGATCACGGGCAAAATATTTTTTATGTGGCTTCTCGCCGCAACTTCCGGCACAACTCCGCCGTATTTTTTATGGATATCAATTTGCGACAAAACAATGTTTGAAAGGATCTCGAAACATTTGACATTTGACATTTGACATTTGACACGAACAACCGCCGCTGAAGTTTCGTCGCATGAACTTTCTATACCCAAAATAATTTTTTTATATTTCTCCATAATTCTTAATTCATAATTCTTAATTCTAGCCAATAACCCCAAACATCAAGTACATATCATAAAATACATGGGTTCCCGCAACAATGCCGTATCCTCTTTTTATATATAAAATTGAAAAAATTACTGAACCAAGAAAAATTGATATAAGCCCGAACGGATTTGCGACCGTTCCCCAATGCATAAACGTGAACACTACGGATGAGACTCCAGCCGCCTTTACCATCATCCCTGTATCTTTTCCAAAGCCATTCCAAGAGCGCTGGAACGCTCCATATACCAAGCGAATCAGTATAACACGAAATACAAATTCTTCAAATATCCCCGCCCCGACGCTTGCGACAATCTTCGCCCAAGAATTTCCAAGTCCGATAATCGCAAGCTGACGCACAACAGAATTATTTGGAATAAAAACAAAAAAATTCGGAAGCTGCCGGTTTAAACTCAAGTGTATTATTATGCTTGTCGCAAATGCAAGCGCTAAGGACTCTATTGCCATAAACACCAAATAGCTCCATCGTATTTTTACCCTATGCTTTATAAAACAATACATAAGATACCCAAGCAAAAATACAATAATACAACCGACTGAAATTTTAGTTATAGTCGGCCCCAAGACGGTATTGATAAAATAAAAAAAATACCGCAAGAGCCCGTCCGCACCATTAATATTGGTTCCCAGGGCGCCCTTGAATAAGCCATATTCATATACTGCCAAAAACGGCAGTATAAAAAAAATACTGTAATAAAAACGTTTTGTTTCTTCAAAATATTTCATAGCGGATGTATAGTAAATATAATATGGGAAAAGATCCAAGTCAATAAAAGGTTGCTAAATTTGAATGCTGCTACTACAACAAACACATGACACACGATCGAAAAAATGAATCCAAAAAACCAGACGCTATTACTTTTTTTTATTGCGTTTTTTATTTTTTTGAATTATGATTAATACTAAGTATTTATTATATTCATATTAATTATGCAAAAAATTCTTATTTTCGGGCCGGGATGGATTGGACACAGATTTAAAGAATATTTAGGCGCTGAATTAAGCTCAATCAATATCACGGACAAAAACGCGGTTCAGCGCGAACTGGAATTGAATATGCCCGAAATAGTAATAAATACGGCTGGAAAAACAGGAAAACCAAATATTGACTGGTGCGAAGAGCATAAATTAGAAACCATTGATTCAAATATCACGGGCGCGCTTGTTTTATTAAAAGAATGTTCTGACAGAAATATCAGGCTTGTGCATCTTTCAAGCGGATGCATTTTCAGCGGAGCATCGCCCAAGCCGGGTGGTTTCACGGAAGAAGATACACCCAATCCCGTGAGTTTTTATTCCTGGACGAAGATGATCGCGGACGAGGCGCTAAAAAAATTTCCAACTCTTATTGTGCGCCTGCGAATGCCGGTTGATTCTTTTCCAAGCCCGAGAAATCTCATAACAAAACTTGCGGGATATAAAAATATTATAGATGTTGAAAATTCCGTTACTGTTATTGAGGATTTTCTTTATGCTGTAAAGGTTTTAGTTGAAAAAGAAAAAACCGGAATTTATAATATTACCAATCCCAATCCAGTTCGGCACAAAGACATTCTGCAATGGTATAAAGAAATTGTAGATCCCCAACATTCATATAAACTTATCACTGCCGAAGAATTAATTGCTAAAGGACTTGCCAAGGCAGGGAGATCAAACTGCATTTTAAATACCCAAAAATTAGAAAAAGAAGGAATTCATTTGCGCGATGCAAAATCCGCGATTATGGAATGCCTCAAGGAATATAAAAAACATTTGTAAAAAATTGAATTTTTATTAAACAGCCTTGAAAATTTTCAGGGCTTTTTAATTTTTTCATTTAATTGTTTAAAAAAAACCGCCAAGTCTACAAAACTTGGCGGGCAGAATAAACTATTTTTCCAAAATGGAAATTTCCAGATACACGGGCTTTTTATGAAAATACAAAATGTATACCATTACAGTTTCATCAACAAGAAATGTAATCGGCTGGGCAGTTTCCTCAAGCGTCCAATTTTGTATTCCGAACATAGTGAAGATACACGACGCGAAGTAAATGGTCCAGGCAAGCTTGTCTTCCCGCGACGGGTCTTTCCATGCTGAAACAAATGTCGGAATGGATCCCAAAAAAACAATTGACAAGCTTGTCAAAATCCCCACAATCGGGCTATTGAACACAATCCAAAGCGCGATTCCCAAAACCGCGCCCCCAAGGCAAAACTTATCCAAAAGTTTCCACCCGGGCTCTCCGTACTTCAATGCCAGCGCGACAATGATCCAGACGCCGGCAACAGCGCCGATAATTTGCCCATTGAGGGCATGTTTTATGTACATGCCGACAAACGTGATGGTATCCAAACATGCCCAGATGATCCACGTGGCCTTTGACGGCCTGGCTATCTTTCTGACAATGGCAATGCCATATGGGATAAACGCAATCATGCACGTAACAAACGCAATAGCCGAACAGACTTCCTGAAAGCTCATTTCATCTCCTTGCAATAAAAGGTTTTCAACTATTTAATTGTAAAGAACAATATTTTATAATAGTATATTATATTGAATATGTCAAGAAAAAAATACGTGATGTTATTGACCATTGACAAGCTAGCCTAAAAGTACTAATTTGCTCATGTTCTTTGAAAACTTTTTGAAACCAACTGCGAAAGGATAGAACAATGAATATCCGCTCTTTTTTTCTTGGTCTCCAAATTACACTTTCAAGCATATGGATGAAAATATTTCACTATTATGTAAGCCATGAATTAAAAAATCTTGGAATCAATCCGCGTTTACATGTTTATGGCACCGTGAATTTATGGGGGGCGTATTGCAAAGTACCATGGAGTGAAATAAAAAGATTAAAATCTTTTGAGATTATATCCATTTTTATTAGACACGTTCGTATTATTGACGACTTTGTCGATGATATCCTAAGGCCAAAAAATATAGAGATTCAAAAAAATGCCCAGAAGGATATTTCATGGGATCTTGTTTCTCTATTAGCACAAAAGATTAAAAGCTTACCGATCAATCAAAAAATAAAGCGAGAAATAATAAAAATATTTCAGGAGTATAGACAAAGAATATTTATCGCATTTGTTGAGGAGGGTGCTTTTGGGCACGACGTTGAGACAAGCATTGTTTTAAAACAACGAGCTGATATTACCGGATTTGTTTATACAACATTTATTCGGCTCCTAAATACCATACACAACATTCCGGAGCAAAGAGCTCAAGAAGCCGAAAAAATTTTTACCAATTGGGGACTAAGCCTCCAAATTAGCGATGACATTTTAGATTTTCAAAAAGATAGAAATAACGTACAAAACCTGGTAGTATCATCCGCGAAATCACATTATGACGAAACACAATTATTGTTTCAAAAAGCTCACATGGCACGCAGATGGGCAAAGAAAAATATTCCCAAAATATATACAGAGCTTGTGCAATTGCTAAATAGTTATCTAGGAGCAATGATTGCACAAAATCCAAAAAATCCCGTTGTCCAAATAATGAATGCTATTTCGCGAATTATCTTTTTCTTGGTTTTTTCAAGACTGCCGAGAAAACTATACAAATTTTAGGCCTTCTCATGGCGAGAAGGCCTCTTTTATATTATTTGTAAAGTAATAATACATATGTCACTAAAAACGCAACAAGAGCTCCGGCTAGAACCTCCGAAAGGCTATGATTTTTTATTTTTATTCTTGAAATGGCCACCATAATCACAAGTGGAATAAAAAGCAAGATACTTATTTTTGTGAAATAAGATAAAAGTATAATAAAATTTACTATACCTGCGACGTGGATACTTATTTTCCAAAAAAAGGTTATACATGTTAATATCGCTGATAAATAAAAAAAGTTTTCGGATAAAAAATACAGATACGATGGTGCATTCCAAAAACTTGTAATAAAAAAATTTACTCCGTAAAGAATCGTAATAAAAACAAATTGCGGAACCCTCTCTTCTCTTCGCGAAATATTCTCATCGGAAATTATTTTGTTTTTGTAAATATATATCCCATACACACTGGGTATTAAAAAAAGATTTAAAAGAATAAGCCCCTTCCATATTACATTTGCCTGAATAACATTTTTTTCCATCGGAAGGATTACTAAAAAAGCTGCAAAAATAGGAATTTGAAAAAAATATGAAATAATCCTCCATGGATTTGAAAAAAATGACTTATTGTTATATAATATATTTTGTTGCTCTTTTCTAAACATATTTTCACTTTTTTTCAAAATTTGGAGGATACAATGGTAGGCGAGCAATGGGCTTGTGAGTGCGGGTTCAGGAATTTTTTTCTCAGAAGATATTGTAGAAAATGTGGAGTTCCGCTAAAGAAACTGGATAAATTTGAATGCCCTTTGGATGAAATAGTTCGAAAGGATACAACTCAAGATTGTCAGCCCAAAAAAACAACCTTGCCGTCTTCAAGAAAGTGACGAAAATGCCAAGTCCTTCATATGATTGAAGGACTTTTTTTACTTTAATTTTTTATATATCATGAAGTATAAATTTATAATAATCCATATCAATAAATTTTTCAAGGCTCATCTCGTAAACAATTGCTTAAAATCCTACCATAGAATAACCGAAATAGTCTCTCTTCCGGGTTACTAATTTTGTAGTTGCGTGGATTTAATATTACCAATTCTAAGTATTTTAAAGCGACTTTTATTTTCTTATTAAGGAATTTAAAAGTTATTATCGCACCCATTGTGTGATAATTTCAGGATTTACTCACAGTTAAGAGTAAATTTTGAATTTTGAGGAACCTTGAATTGAGACGCTCTTAAATAAACTTCCTTTTGACTAAAATATTTTTTTATGATATTCTGTTTTATGGTATTTATTGTTCATTAAATTTTATAAGGAGAAAATGAGAAAGGAAATGCAATGGATAGTAATTGTGCAAATAGACAAGAATCAAAAAATAAGCCTGCAACATTTGAAGTACAAAAAATTTTTGCAACTTCGGGCAGTGTTTATGTAGTGCCCCCCAATACTGATAAGAATCAAACTTTATCAAAATTTGACCATCCTGAATTTTTAGATTTAATTGATATTACAAAAAATGTATGCGTTATATGCAGAAAGCAAGAACATGGTATTCTACTAAGCTTATTTAATGGAAAAATAAGGCGTCTGATTGAAATGGGGATGTCTCTTGATGTTATTGATACAATGTCATTTGAAGACGTTATCGCTCTTAAAAAAAACTTATAATTTAATCGCGGATTTCAGCAAAAGACGCCTAGTACAATTAAGGCGGCTTTTTTTAAAAATAAGTTTTTACCATATCAACAGATTATAAAACAGCTTTAATCTCTTCCTCCAGCTCTTCTTTGCTGCGTAAACCAATAAATGTTTTCTCAATTTTTCCGTTTTTAAACAATATAAGCGTAGGAATGCTCATAATCCCAAATTTTTGCGCTGTTTCAATATTTTCGTCAACATTCATTTTTCCTATCTTTATATTTTTTCCTTCAAATTGCCTTGCCAATTCTTCAACTATAGGCCCCTGAATCCTGCATGGACCGCACCAAGGCGCCCAAAAATCAACAAGAACGGGAAAATCACTTTTTAAGACAAGAGTTTCAAAATCTTTGTCATTAAACTCTTTTTCCATATATTTTACTTTAATTATTTATTATTTAAGACTATCATAATAAAGCTATAAAATCAAATTTTGTAAAATATTTAAAATTAGCCAAGTTATAATACAATTTTTTTTATATATTGTCAATATTTGCTAAAATTAGCAATTTAAAATGTTCCACGTGGAACATTTACTATTATTTAATAACTATAAAATTTATTATTATCTTATACTATCTTTTTCCATAACTCTTCTAGTAAAATCAATTGAAGAATTCTGGGCTGGCACAAGACCCGCCCCTACTTTTATGAATTATCGCATAGTCCATTGGAAATGGTTTAAAACCATCTGTATTTTAAGATTAACTATCTTTTATAATCACGGGGCTATATATTGACCCTCATCGCCGATGTCGGAAAGGAGATGGAGGTGAGGCTGCGAGTGTTGCTTTATTACCTATTTATCTTTCTTTGAACAAATTCTGCTGCCTCTCCCTCAATCCCCATTGTGATCAAAGAGGGATGCGTTCTCTTAAAAGGATAGTCAAAAGATTAGGTGTTTACTCCAAAAAATGGAGCCTAATACATATATTTAAATTTGATTTTTAATTAACAAAAGTTACGCACCCGTCATTGCGAGCGACCGCAGGAGCGTGGAAATCTCGCTGCTATAAGCTAAAATTTTAGATTGCTTCGTCGTTTCACTCCTCGCAATGACGAAAAAATTTTGGCTTATTGCAGCGGAGGTGCGTAACTCTTGTTATTTAAGAATAATATCATAATTTATTTTTAGGCAAGAGTAAAGATATTTTTTATAAATATAAACTTTAAGCATGCCTATCTAATCTTTTAAAAAAATTATATAGGCAATTAATTACAAAATGTTCCACGTGGAACATTTTTATAAATCAATATATTGGCTAAATTTAGACAAAATAATAACAAAAATTCATATTTAACTGCCAAAGTAACAGATAAGGTGTATTTAGTATATGAAAAAAATAGCTTAAATCATGCGAACAACGTGAAATTTGTTATAAAACAACAATACTTACGTCTTCAGGCGCGCTGGTATCGCAAGGAAATACTGATTCTGTTGTATTATTAAATTTAACTTCGCTTCCAAGAATTCAACATGAAATTAAAGATTCGGGCGTAACAAATAAAAGATGAATCAAAAAAAATATTAAAATTATTAAACAAACCAAAAATATTTTTTCATATCAACTATTTTATTTTTTATAACAACACATTCTTTACGCAATCTCTGTATTTGCGCTTTTGCGCCGCCGAATGCAAAATTTTTTGAAACCCTTCCTTTCCAATTTACAACCCTATGGCAGGGGATTGCTCCGGGTTTTGGATTATTATGCAAAATTTTTCCAACAAGGCGCGGACAATTTAAATTAATTTTTTTTGATAATGCCCCGTACGTAGTGACTTTTCCGCGCGGTATTTGGCAAACAATCTTATATATTTTTTTTGCATAAAAATTTATTTCCATACCCTGTAAATATAACTTATTTAAATATATTGTCAATAAAAAAACCGGCTGTAATTGAATTACAACCGGAATATTTTTTAATGTACTTGCTTTCTACCCCTTTAAAAAATTCATTGCTGTTTCTACGTCAGGTACATGATGTATCATATTCATAAGAATCCAAAGGATAGTTCCTATGCCCAGATAGCCCGCCACTGACAGACCAATTTGTCGCAGATTCATTATCGGCTTTTCGGTTCGATCAGTATAAGAAGCCAAAATCGCTTGGCATTCAAACAGTTGAGCCTCGGCACCCCCCTTTTTTACTTTTAAAATTCTAATACGTTCGTCATTATCTATCATATCCAGCAATGTTTTCGGTTCGGGTTGTGCCAATGCAATTTTGAGTGACTCGTCATAAAATGAAACAATATCTTTATGCCTTAAAATATTTGCATGAATATACTTTCGCCAATCTCTTTCTCCCCTCATTCTTTTTCCAAAAAATTCAGCGCAAAGTTCTAAAATACCAATGGGAAAAAGAATAAGAAACAGACCGAATCCTGCATAAATAGCCAAAATCAAGCACGCCAAAAGCCCGAATAAGAGAAAAGCAAAACCAAAAACGGAATGAAAAGAAAAGGCGATTGATTTCAAGACCCTGCCGCCATCAAGAGGATTTATGGGGAGCAAATTGAACAAATTGCACATTGCCATCCAGCCGACGCCCGCGGCCCATAAAGGATCCTTGGTCGCCACATAGATAAGCGCGGTAGCCAATGAAACAGCAAGCCCCCATACCGGTCCCATCAGGGCGATATGCGATTCAGCCCAGCGGGAAGGGAATTCTTTGTCGCTGACAGCCGCTCCTCCAAAAAACGGAATGAAATAAATCCCTTTGGTTTTTATGCCCCAGCGCTTCATCGCCCAGATATGCCCGCTTTCATGGATAAAAAGCATTACCATGATCATGAGAGCAAATTGCCACGTGAACATAAATGAATATGTTACCATAGAAGCGCCTGCCAAACCGACTTTTCCGAGTTTTGCGCCCTTGAGCAATTTAATAAATAAGGTAAAAATCTTCGGTCCGATTTTCAAAAGCAGTGCAAAAATACCAAATCTGAATTTCATCTCCAACCTCCTTAAAATGTTATAACGCAATGAATATGTAAAAGATCAAAATTGTATATACTACATTACCGAAAAAAAATTAAAATGTCAATAAAAAAAACCGGCCTGTCAACGGGAAGTTAAAATGTCATACTTCCAGGGATTTAAAAATGTCATACTTGGCTGTTAATTAATGTAGTTGACGGTTGCTGAACTCGGGGTTGCC
>LBUD01000017.1 GCA_000992395.1 Parcubacteria group bacterium GW2011_GWA2_38_13
AAAACTTGATCCGTTATCATCGCCCACAATATTATGTGTTGGCGTAAAGCTGAAATTATCATCAATTACTGCCACAATTTTTACACAATCATACGAACGGCATCCCTGAAACGTAAACTCTTGGCCATTTGAGTCCCACACATAATTGTAATCCATTGACTCTTTATTAAAACACGACAATTCAGGTCTATTTTTTTCATCATCCAACAAACATGAGGTGGAAAAGCCAAGGCTTCCGGGAATCAATGCGGCTTCCCTCGGCTGATTAAATTTTGGCGCGAAGAAGAGCTTTATGGGATCATATATTTTTACATCATATTCTGAAACCGTCTTGATGTACCAATCATAGACAAAGTGTCCAGCTGGCGGTCCGGATTCCAGGTATGGAACATCTACGAATAGCTTAAATTTTCTTGAGGAAAAATTGGCTATGCCGTCATAAAGTTCTGTGTAAACCTCCGGCCTATTAATACGTACAGACCCAATAGGCGAGCATATGTCACGTAGACTCTTGAACCATCCATTATCCGGAGGATCAAGACAGGTCACCTGCAAAGGAAAGTATTTAGTTGAATCGCTTTTACTTGCAATCACCATTGATTCTGCGCATTGCGCAATAACATGAGCGCCTAAGCTATGCCCGACAAACTGAACGGATTTATCCTGAGGATATGCTTTTTCCCCCAACAGATTTTGAAGTGAAAGCGATAGCTTTCTTGCTTGATCCGGTATTTTAGCATAAGGAATTTCTTCACGATGATTCCAAAGTTCGTCAGCAAGATTGATTGTTCCAGTTATACAAACATCACATTCCTCGCAATACGGATTATTATCTGGGCACTTACAATTTATAAGACGAGCCTTAGCGTCCAAAAGCCAATCCCATGCAAGAATGTTTACTTTCTTATCAAGCCTTCCGGAAATTGCTTTCCCAAGCTCAGGGATCCATTCTCCAGGACTATTAAGATCTTCACCGCAATAAAGGTTCCATCCATGAACGAATACCACGGTGTTATATTCAGAATTGAAATCATAATCGCATGGAAGCGTAACAAATTTCTGAGTTTCATGGTTGAATATTTTTAATTGACCATACTCGGTGATACAAATTTGGTATGGATGATCTACGGTGCCATCCTCGGATGCAATCGTTATCGCACCATCATCGTCTTTTACCTCAATGTAATAATCGAGCCCGGCAAGGTTTATCATCTGAGAAGGAATCTCAAGCGCAAATGCAGAGCTACCTGGGTTGACGGAAAGTTCAATGCTGGAAAAGTCAGCTGAACCAGTAGTTCTGAAATATACTTTAACTGATTCCAGCTCGCCATCCGGATCATGAGCGTCAAATTCAATCGTTAGTTTCTGATTCTGAATTGCGCTCGTAATGGGCGTATGGGTGATCTGCGGGGGTTGTTCTATCTCCACCACCACATTATCCAGCCCCCAGCTTTCGTCGCCTATACTCTGGAGCCCTGAAGCAGAAAATTCAAATGCCATTAAATTTTCTGTATGAGGGAAGTTAAACGATAAATGGTAAACTGAATCTATATTATGTGTTTGATTATCTTCTCCGAAGAAGAAAGTATACCCCATGGTATTGTTTTCGCTGGCTCTTTCTCGCGCTGGATGGTCACCACCAGGATATTCATCAGGATACGCTTGTCTGCTGAGTAATTCTATGAAATCCACATTACTAAATGTTGTGGAAATAAGAGTTGATTCACCAACAATTTTCAATGTCCAAATATCGGGTCCAACAACTGATCCAAAAATGTTATTTATAGAATTGCCATCCCATGTGCGAATGAGGTATAGATCAAAAGAGAGGGTAACAGCGCTGTGTGTGGGAAGATTATTCAGCGTAAGGCGCACGATGGTATTCCCAAATTCTCCCAAAAACCTTCGTCCGCCAACAGGAGTTATGCTCCTTGTCTTATTTGACCATTCAGAACCAACCGAACTTTCAAAGTCATTGAAATACACCTGTGTCTGCGCCGAGACGGAACCTACGAACGACAAAACGACCGCAACGACCGCGAGGACGACGAGCTTTGCATGGAACATTGAAAAACCTCCATTAGGTTGGTTTTGGAATCATGAATCAAGAATTATGAATCATGGCTCCTTGATTGAATTGTCAAAGGACAAATGGCATGCAACAAACACGCCACATATTACTATATACGATTGAGCAAAAAAAATCAATCCCCGTATGAAAATCCTATGCTATTTGCCTTTTCTTGTCATACCACATAAAATAGAAGGGTAATATACGCTATTATATGATAATATTTCTTTTCGGCGCGGATACGTTTCGCAGCCGGCAAAAGCTTAAAGAAATCAAAGATAAATTTTTACGCGAAGTTGACTCATCAGGAATGAATATGCAAACACTTGATGGAAAAACAGCTGATTTCTTCATGATCGAAAACTCTCTTTCCACCATGCCTTTTCTTGCCAAAAAAAGAATGGTTGTTATAGAAAATCTTCTTGCGGGAAAACTTCATTCAAAAAATGCAAAGCAAATTATTGATCTTCTCCAAAAAAAATCCACGAAAGAAACCATAATAGTATTTTGGGAAGGAGAGCTTGATGAGGCAAAATTCAAAAAAAATGATATTTTCCTGTTTTTGAAAAAAGAAAAATACCAGTATGTCTTTAGCCCTCTCTCCTCCCGTGAAATACAACGATGGATTGCCGGCAAAGTAACGGAATCCCGCGGATCAATTGAACCCATTGCCACAGCGTACCTAAGCGATATTATAGGAAATGATTTATGGTTTGCGGATTCAGAAATCACAAAACTCATAATGTTTGCCAAGGGGCGCGCCATCACGATGCTTGATGTAAAAACGCTTTGTGCGCAAAAGCTTGAAGAAAATATTTTTCTTCTCACGGACGCCTTGGGGCAAAAAAACAGCAAGCTTGCCATCAAGCTCATACATGAGCAGCTTTCGGGCGGAATGCCGGCAACCGAGCTTCTCCATAAATGCCTGTGGCACATAAAAAATCTCCTTGCCATACGAAGCATCCTTGACGAAGGAGACACAAAAGATTCCTATGCCATTGCCCAAACATTATCACTGCATCCGTTTGTGGCCAAAAAGGGAACGGCGCAAGCAAAAAATTTTCAAGCCAATGAATTAAAAAATATTTTTACTAAGCTTGTGCGAATTGACGGTATAATAAAAACAAGCCGAATGAATACGGAGGTATTATTCGACTTGCTTGTAATGCGATAATTATATTATGAAAATAGTCTTAATCCTTCCTCGCGGCGGTGTTTATCGAAAAAAAACCGGCGCATTTCCAATTTTTATCAGATACGGGCCAATGACCCTGCCGATGCTCGCTGCCCTTATTCCCAAAGAGTTGCACGCTGAGGTGGAATTATACGACGAGGGGGTGCAGTGCATTGAAAAAGAAAAAATTACCGCCGACCTGATAGGCATATCATCCATA
Organism: Parcubacteria group bacterium GW2011_GWA2_38_13; assembly: GCA_000992395.1. Lineage (GTDB taxonomy): Bacteria > Patescibacteriota > Patescibacteriia > Buchananbacterales > GWA2-38-13 > GWA2-38-13. The sequence continues at coordinate 3,466 of LBUD01000017.1, forward strand.
ACCGGCGCATCTCCCCGAGCATTTGCTTATGCTGATTACTTCCGATCAAGAAAAATTCCGGTTGTCATTGGTGGCGTCCATGCGACCCTCAATCCCGACGAGGCCGCCAAGCATGCCGACGCCATTGTACTCGGCATAGCGACAGCAACCTGGCCTGAACTTTTAAAAGATTTTTCACAAGGTAAAATGAAATCTGTGTATGGCCCGCCCGACACAGACCAAGTTGATTTTTCTCACTGGCCGGTTCCTGCCCGTAAATTAGTATATGGCAAGGCTTTTATAACCATTAACAGCGTCCAAGCAACGTATGGCTGTAAAAACCGTTGCGAATTTTGCGTAACACCATATTCCTGCAAAGGATACCACCATCGCCCTATATCCGACGTTGTCGATGAAATCAGACAAATTAAAAATAAGTACTTTTTATTTGTTGACCCAAGCCCGATTGAAGATACCGCCTATGCGAAAGAATTATACAGCGCACTCATACCATTAAAAAAAAGATGGATGGGCTGTGCCACAATCAGAATCGGACAAGATGACGAATTGCTTGATTTAGCCGCTCGGTCCGGTTGTCGCGGGCTATTGATAGGATTTGAATCTATTTCTGGCAATACGCTTACGTCGATTAACAAAAATTTCAATTCACCCAACAAATATGTTGAGATGATCAAAAAACTCCACGATAAAAAAATTGCTATTATGGGCTGTTTTGTTTTTGGCCTGGATAGCGATGATAAAGACGTTTTTAAAAGAACGGTGGAGTTTGTCCAAAAAAATAATATCGATCTGCCGCGCTTTACAGTTAACACTCCCTTTCCAGGAACCAATTATTTTGATAAAATGAAAGCAGCGGGACGGATTACCTCTTTTAACTGGTCATGCTATGATGCCCAGCACGTTGTCATCGTGCCGACGAAAATGACGGCGGAAGAATTGCAGGCAGGCCACCGATGGGCTTGGCATGAAACATATAAATGGCAATCTATAGCAAAAAGGCTCTTGGGCTCAAAGGCGGCGCTTGGGACAAATCTATTAACCAATGCGGGCTACCATTACTATTCAAAAAATCTTCCGAAATACAGCCGAGAGGTAATGGCCCGAGATATTAAAATTTAAAAAGGTCCTTAAATAAATAATTTATAAATAAAAAATTTATGAAAAAAATTTTAAAATTTTTACTTTATGTATTTTCCGCTTACCACATTGTTCTTGGATTAATAGGGGTATTGTTCGTGGGAAATGCAGAACTGGTTAAAAAAATGGTGGCAATGGTTTTTAATTTTAATTTAACAATGGATGCGCAGGCGATATGGATGCTTAAACCGATCGCTGCCTACATGCTTATAATGGGCATAATTGCCTTTTTCGCAGCCCAAAAACCTTCAGCACATAAATCAATAATTTATGCCATTGCCGTTCTGGTCTTGATACGATCAATCCAACGAATCTTTTTTGCATTGCAAGGCAATGAATTCCTGCTCAATGCGGATCCGATCAGAAATATTGTCGTTATCGTCTGTTTATTTATTTATGGCGGCAGTATATTATTAATAAATGCAAAAAACGGCAATTAGATTTATCCGCAACGCTCGTGAAAATACTACTTATTTACCCTCGAGATTATGCCTATAAATACCACAATAGTGCGCACAAGAAGGCAATAAATTATCCGGGGCTCACAATGGTTACTTTGGCAGGGTTGGTGCCAAAAGAATTAAAAGCCGAAGTGAATATTTTAGATGAGGGGGTAGATGATACCCCTATAAATTTTAATGTTGATATAATTGCAATCAGTGTTCTGACCTCGAGTTCAAAAAGGGCTTATGAAATCGCTGTTGAATCAAGAAAGCGAGGAGTTTATGTGGTCTTGGGCGGCTATCATGTCAGCTATAATTACGAAGAAGCCAAAAAATATGCCGATACGGTTATTGTCGGCCAGGCCGATGAAACATGGCCACAATTTCTTTTGGATTATCGTTCTGGCGCGCCGAAGGAAAAATATATTCAGAAAAAAGCGCCAAATGTTGAAAATTTACCTTGGCCGCGTTGGGATTTATTGAAAAAGAATAAATACATTAATTGCCGTACCATCCAAACATCCAGAGGATGCCCCAATAATTGTAAGTTCTGCACCGTATCAAACAATATGTTCCCGGGCAACAACCGTCCGATTGATAAGGTAATAGAGGAAATCAAATACTTTGAATCAAAGAGAATAGTATTTCTTGACCCGAATTTTTTTGCAAATCAAGAATACGCTGTTAAACTTATAAAAAAAATTACGCCCCTTAAAATAAAATGGGCTTGCTTATCTACGGTTAATATTGGCGGAAATTTGGACATATTAAAACTTTTAAAAGAAAGCGGCTGCTATGGCGTATTGATCGGGCTAGAGACTGTTTGCCAAGACAATATCGATAGCATGAATAAAAGGCATAATAATGTTAATTATTATAAAGAATATATAGAAAATTTTCACACATTTGGAATTTCTGTGCTGGCCTGCTATGTTCTGGGTTTTGACAACGACAACCACGAAACATTTAAAAATACAGTTGATTTTATTAAAGAGTCGGGCATTGATTTGGTAAGGTTCTCCGCACTAACCCCATTCCCGGGAACACCGCTATATCAAGAGCTTGATAAACAGGGAAGGATATTGAATAAAAATTGGGAGGACTACGATTTCCAAAACATTGTTTTCAAGCCCAAACTGCTGACTCCTCAAGAATTAAAAAAGGGCCTGGAATATTGCTGGGAAGAAACCTATAAAATCAAGGGGGTTCTGCGCAGGGCGCTAATGGCCAAACAAAATAAATTATTAACATTAATATTAAATTTAGGCTTTAAATACATGTATAGAAAAAGTTTAAAAAAATTGAAATGAAAATTACATTCATATTACCGTCGGTTGGCAGAAAAATAAGACAAAAAAAATATTTAAAAACCTGGCAGATGGAACCACTGGCAATTGCACAGCTTGCCAGTCTGACTCCAAAGGACATTACCATGGAGTTTTTTGATGATCGTCTGGAAGATATTGATTATCAAACAGATACGGACTTGGTAGCGATCAACATTGAAACATATACTGCCAGGCGGGCATATGAGATCGCAGCCGAATTTAAATCAAGGGGGAAAAAAATTATTATGGGCGGGTTTCATGCCACATTGATACCGGACGAGGTTGCTAATTATGCCGACTCCGTAATGATCGGCGAAGCAGAAAATTTATGGCAGGACGTGCTTATTGATCTGAAAAATAATCAGCTGAAAAAAATCTATCAGGCGGAACAAAGACCGGATATAACCGATGTTTTCCCTGATCGGAACATTTACAAAGGAAAAAACTATTTAAAATTAGGCCTTATTGAAGCGGGCAGGGGATGCAGATTCAATTGTGATTTTTGTTCAATCACAAATTTCTATAATCATACCTATCGCCAAAGATCAATCGACAACATCATAAAAGAAATCAGGTCGTTGAATTATAAATATTATTTTTTTGTAAATGATAATATTTGCGCCGATTTTGAATATGCAAAAGAATTATTTAAAGCTCTGATCCCTTTAAAAATTAAATGGATCAGCCAGGCGAGCATGAATATCGCAAAAGATGAAAATCTTCTCTTGCTGATGAAGCAAAGCGGTTGCCAGGGGGTTTTAATCGGCTTCGAATCAATGGATTTAAATTCCTTGAAAGAAATGAATAAGCCGATCAATTCCCAGGCCGTTTCTTATGACGAAGTAGCGCAAAAAATGCATTCTTACGGGATTCGAATTTACGCCACCTTTGTATTCGGCTATGACAGCCAGAATAAGGATGCGCTTGAGCATGCATTTAAATTTGTAATGAGAAACAAAATGACGATCGCCGCATTTAATCATCTAGTGCCTTTTCCTGGCACCCCGCTGTATAAAAGGTTAGAAGCGGAGGATAGATTGCTTTATAAAAAATGGTGGCTCGAGCCGGGTTATCATTTCGGACAAGTCGCCTTCAAACCAAAAAACATGCCGGCCGAAGAACTGGCAGAATTATGCCACACATATCGTCGAAAATTATATTCTTTTCCCTCTCTGATTAAACGGATGTCAAATATCAAAATCCATTGCAATTCCTTATCATCTCTGTTTATATTTTTTTCCGTTAATGTTTTATCAAAAATCGATGCGCGTAAACGGAAAGGATTGCCCTTGGGTAAAAAATAAAAAATATGAAAATTTTATTCATCTACCCATCTATCAGCAGAAATCTTAAATTTTCTTCAAGGATATTAAAACCCCTTGCCATTCAGCCGTTAGCATTTGCGGTTTTAAGCGGTCTTATGCCAAAAGAGTGGGGAAAAAAATTTTATGATGAAAGGATTGAAGCAATAAATTTCAAAGAAAATTGCGATTTGGTGGCCATCTCAGTTGAAACATATAACGCAAAACGGGCCTATGAGGTTTCTAAAATTTTCCGTGATGCGGGCAGAAAGGTTGTATTGGGCGGTTTTCATCCGACACTATGCCCGGACGAGGCGATGCTACATGCCGACTCGATAGTGGTGGGAGAAGCAGAGCAGGTCTGGAATAAGCTATTATCAGATTTTAAAAATAATACGCTGCAAAAAATCTATAAAGCAGAAGATAGATTTAATATGGAAAAAATTCATACCGACAGAACAATCTTCCATGGTAAAAAATATTATCCCATATCATTGGTTGAGTCCGGCCGGGGGTGTTGTTTCAATTGCGATTTCTGCTCGATTTATTCTTTTTACAAAGGAAAATATATCCGTCGGCCAATCGAAGAAACCATTTCAGAAATAAAAAATCAACCCAACAAATTTATAATGTTTACTGATGATAATATATGCGCCGATATCAATTCGTCAAAAAAATTATTTACCGCCCTGATTCCGCTTAAGATCAAATGGGCTGCTCAATCAAGCATAAATATCCACCAAGACGAAGAATTGCTTTGGTTGATAAAAAAAAGCGGTTGCCTGGGTTTATTGATCGGATTTGAATCTTTAGATAACAATAATTTATCGCTAATGAAAAAAAATCTTCGAATTGATTATGACAACGCCATTGAAACTTTCTATAAATTTGGAATAAGGATTTATGGTTCATTTGTTATTGGATATGATTTTGATAATAAAGATTCAATCCATAAAATGATAAATTATGCGATGAAAAAAAAATTTTTTATTGCCAACTTCTACCAGCTCACTCCTTTTCCGGGAACACAAATTTACGAACGATTGAAAAATGAGGGACGCCTGCTATATGACAAATGGTGGCTGGATAAGGATTATGCGTATGGAAAAATAGTTTATAAACCCAAATTAATGAATCCGAAAGAATTAGCGCTTGCCTGCTGGCGTGCCAGAAAAGAATTCTATAGCTTTTTTTCCATTATTAAAAGGTTGAGGTTCAATTGTGAAAAAAACTCCGACATGCTTTTATATTTTGCAATTAATATGTCATCAAAAAAACTGGCCTATAAAAGGCAGTGGCTTAATTTGGGTTAAATTATATGGAATGCTCGATTGCGTCTTCGTGCAATGACGCTGAAATCAGAAAAATATTAAATAATAATCCGGTTCCCGGCCACGTGAGCTTGGTGTATGCAAAAAATCCCAGTTATTTTCAAGCTGCTATGATTGGGAACCAGGACACCAAAACATTGGTGATAAAAAATGATTCTGAAAAAATCATTGCTTTTCAAACCACCGCAACCCGCAGAGTTTACTGCAATGGCAGGGCCGTCACGATTGGATATTTAAGCAACTTAAGGATGGACAAAAATTATAAAGGCAAAGGATTGCTGAAAGAAGGATTTGAATTTCTCAAACAGGTTCATTCGCAAATCAAAGTTCCTTTTTATTTTTCCACCATTATTTCCGGGAATAACTCTGCCGCCAATACGCTAACGAGACATCGCGACGGGGGATTACATTTTATTGATTATGGCAATTATTTGACCAAAGCAATAATAATCTTCAATAAAAAATATAAATTAAGCAATGATTATAGAATAATCAGAGGAAATAAGGATAATTTGCCGGAAATAGTTAATTTTTTAAATAGCGAGGGAGGGAAAAAAAATTTATTTCCTTGTTATACGGAAAATGATTTTACCGAAAAGAACATATTAAAAGATTTTAATATTAATGATTTTTATCTTGCAATTAAAAACAATGTGTTGGCAGGCGTTATCGGAAAATGGGATCAATCAAGTTTCAAACAAAATAGTATTGATAGCTACAATGGCGCATACAGCATTTTACATCCTGTGTATAACATTCTTGCCAATACTTTAAATCTTCCGCGAATGCCAAAACGCGGTGAGCAAATACAATTCATATATACATGCTTCATCGCCATAAAAGAAAACGATCCGAAAATTTTTCTTGACCTTTTGAAAGCTGTTTATAATGATTTGGCTGGCAGTAATAATTTATTTTTAATGGTTGGCCTGCATGAAAAGGACGGGTTGCGAGAATCATTAAAAAAATTTATCGGCTTGGCGTACAAAAGCAATCTGTTTATTAATTATTGGGAAAAGCCCGATGGGTTTAATATTGGTCGGGATACGAATATTCCTTATCTTGAATTAGCCACACTCTAATATGAAAAAACGATACATCGCGCAAACAAAAATTTTCAAGCCCGTTGAGTTAAACAACGGTCAAAAAGACCAAATGTATCGCATTCTGATTTCTTACTTTGACGGTCAAACCAGAAAAGAATTTGAAAACGATTTAAAAGAAAAAAACTGGGTTTTTGTTCTATTTGAATCTGGCAACGGAAAAATCTGCGGTTTTTCCACACTTAAAATGTTGAACGTTGTCGTAGAGCATAAAACCATAAATGCTCTTTTTTCAGGAGATACTATTATTGACAAAAATTTTTGGGGGAAACACGATTTGTTTAATAAATGGATGCTGTTCGGTCTTTACCTGCAACAAAAAAGTAAAACCAAGCTTTACTGGTTTTTAATCTCCAAAGGATATAGAACGTATCGATTGTTACCAAAATTTTTTATTTCTTTTTATCCTAACCGGCTGAATAATATCAACAAGCGGGAGAAAAAAATCCTGAACGCGCTGGCGCATATTAAATTTCCGAAAGAATATAATCCTCTTACGGGCATCATCCATTTCGATCACGATAAACAAAAATTGAAAGGCGGGGTGGGTGAAATAAACGACTCTAATTTAAAAAATCCGGATGTGGCTTTTTTTGCCGAAAAGAATCCGTTTCATATGCAGGGCGATGAATTGGCCTGTTTGGCAGAGATAGACATTAATAATTTAAAACTTTTTCAAAAAATCCCCATTCCAAAATTTTTTATTAAAAAATATATCAAATTTTTCGGATGGTTGTCTTTTCGCAGTTTATTATGAAAATACTATGCACATTCACTTGTAATATACTCATCTGGTTGTCCTCTCTGCCGAGTTATATAAAATTTTTCTTTGCATCGCGTCACGTCCGGGCTATCCAGGAAAAAAAACTATATAGCATTCTTAAGCGTAACAAAAAAACAATTATTGGTTTAAACTTAAATTTTGGCGCAATAAAAACAATTGAAGATTTTCAAAAAAACATCCCGCTTACTGATTATGAATTTTATGCTCGTTATTTAAATCAAATATATGGCGGACAAACCAACGTTTTAACCCGCGATACAATAATAAAGCTCGAACCCACAAGCGGCACCACAGATCCAAATAAATACATCCCCTATACAAAAAAATTAAAAAAAGAATTCCAGCAAGGCATAGCGCCTTGGCTTTTTAATTTATATAATAATTATCCAAAAATATTAAAAGGGAAATCATATTGGTCGATTACACCCTCATTGCCATGCAATGATAAATCAAGCGTCGTACCCATCGGATTTGAAGAAGATAGTGAATACTTTGGTTTTTTTAAAAAATGGCTATTTAAAAAAATCTTTGCGGCCCCGGAAGAACTGGCAAAAATCCACGATATAAATGTTTGGCGCCACTTTACTGCATTGTTTCTATTAAAAGAAAAAAACCTAACACTGATTTCAATTTGGAATCCGACCTTCTTAACACTACTCTTAGATTACATTAAAAAAAACCATAAAAAATTAATTCAAAATATAGAACGCGGCGGTTCCCCGGATTGTATAGATAATAAGAATGTGCTGTATAAAATTCTTTCTAAAAAAAATAAACGCTTTCGCAAGCGTGCCCGAGAGCTTGATAAAATTTTCACGAAAAAACCTAAAAATTTATGGGAAAAAATTTGGCCCCATCTCACCGTCATCAGCTGTTGGGGGGACGCTAATGCTAAAATATATTTTAAAGATCTCAAGCAATATTTTCCTAATGTAGCAATACAGCCAAAGGGCTTAATCGCCACCGAAGGCTTTATTTCTTTCCCGATTATTGGAAAAAATGGCTGCGCACTATCAATCTATTCTCATTTTTTTGAATTCATAGAGCCAGACAGCCCGAATGTTGTTTTACCTGCGAACCAGATTAAGGTCGGAAAAAAATATTTAGTGATAATAACCACGAACGGCGGCTTATATCGCTATCGGCTCAACGACATCATAAAGGTGGTTGGTTATATAAACCAGTGTCCGCTTATACAATTCTGCGGGAAAAATAGTTTAATCTCTGACATGTTCGGTGAAAAAATAAGTGCGGGATTTGTTTTGTCAGCCCTAAATACATTATTTATAAAATTTAATCTTCATCCGGAATTTTTTGTTGTCGCCCCCGAATATGACGAAAAGCTAAAAACTTATTTTTATTGCTTATTTTTAAAATTACGTGACAACTGTCAAAATCAATTATATGCGAACCTTTCCCTGGATCTTGAGAATGAATTACAAAAAAATTTTCACTACAGATATTGCCGACAATTAAAACAATTGGACGAATCAAAAATATTTGTTATTAAAAATAATCAGAAACAAATATTATCGATATTTTTAGAAGATGGCTGCCAATTGGGTCAAAAATTAGGAAACATCAAACCCCCCATTATAAGCAAACAATTAGGTTGGTCAAAAAAACTTTCCGGGTATTTCATATAAAAAAACAAGCCGAATGAATACGGAGGTATTATTCGACTTGCTTGTAATGCGTGGATAATTTATTTTGCCTTTGACAAAGAATTGAATTTTTTCATAATCCGTGACTTTTTCCTGGCCGCGGTATTTTTTTTCAAAATTCCTTTTTGCGCCGCCCGATCAATTGCTTGTATTGTCTTTTCTATGGATTCTTTGGTTTTTTCTGCGTTATTCTTTCCGCTTGTTTTTTCGTCTTGCTTCAATAAATATTTGATATTTTCCATTACATTTTTATTTCTTAATGCGTTTTTTTTGCTCTTTCTTTGAGCCCGAAACGCCGCTTTCTGTGTAGGCATATATGAGGATTATTTAAATAATTATTCTATAATACATAACCATACCATTTTTTAAAAAATAATGCAAGCGCTTAATGATTTTTTAGCTGTTTTCAATCATTAATTGAAATACATAATTTTACTTGCTTATAATCAACAAATTGTCAATATATGGCTGCATATTTTTTTTGACATCGTATCAAAAACCGCATACAATAAAGATATACATATAATTAATAATTATTTTTTATGTTCAAAAGAGACGAACAAATATCAAATGATGTGGAAACGATTATCGGCCCTTCGGTGAATGTTGAAGGCGATTTTGTGGCAGCGGGAAATGTTGTTGTGGAAGGAACAATATCCGGAACCCTTAAAACAGAAAATAATCTTACCGTGGGCGAACACGCAAAGATTACGGCTGACATAACGGCCGGAAGAGCGGTCATATCCGGAGAAATACATGGCAATATCAGAGTAAAGGAAGATTTGGAGCTTATGAGCACGGCAAAAATATTCGGCGACATCAAGACAAAAACTCTTTCTGTGGCGCCCGGCGCCGTAATAAACGGAAAGTGCGTCGCGGGAGACGAAAGCGTGGTAAGGGTTGAAAAAACGGAAAAACTTGAAAAAATTTTAAAAGACAAGCCGAACAAAATGCGGGATTTTAAAATCGCCGAAGAAGGGCTAAAGCTTAAAGTATAAGTTTAAACCATCAACATAAACATATAACAATTTGTCGCGTGTTAATTGTTACATGTTAAACTACTGGCAATGTATCTTTATCTCTACGACAATTCTCTCAACTCCAACAAATACCATAAATTACTCTCTCATATAGAAATGCGCCTTACCGACCTTGGCATCGGGGGCAAAATCAGCCGGCTCTCTCCATTAAAAAATCTACAAGACCTTATTTCGGATGAAATCCGTTTCGGAGTCAAGACAATCGTTGCGGTGGGCAACGATGAAACCGTATCTATGGTAATCAATAATATTGTAAAT
>LBUD01000018.1 GCA_000992395.1 Parcubacteria group bacterium GW2011_GWA2_38_13
TTCTGGTCCTTTTTTTATACACAAGTAATCTTTCATTTTACGACACTTGGTCAAATTTTTAAATCTTTAAAAAATATTTATCAAAGGTCTATCCTTTGTAAAAATATCTTTGACTTTTAATTTTCGGCAGGGAAGACAGAGGGAAATAAGAATATTTATTTGCCCAAATGAAAAATGTAGGATAGAATAGAATTGTAATTTCTAATTGACCTAATATATAGAGTTCAAAATTCAAAGTGCAAAGTTAAAAGTTATAGTTCAAAGTTTTTAAGTTTTCTTTTTCCCTAAAAAACTTTTAATTGGAAACTGCAACTTTGAACTTTGAATTTTGAACTTTGAACTAATTATTTTTTAGGTCAATTAGAAATTAGAATAATTAGAAATTTTTTTCTATGTCCATTGCACTCTATAGAAAATACAGACCGGGTAAATTTGCCGAAGTTGAGGGCCAAAATCATATAAAAACTACGCTTCAAAACGAGCTGGAATCGGATTGTGTATCGCACGCGTATATGTTTTCGGGTCCTCGTGGAACAGGAAAAACAACCATGGCGCGTCTTTTGGCAAAAGCAGTAAACTGTATTGAAAGAAAAAAAGACGAATCTGAACCTTGCGGAAAATGCGAGTCCTGTCTGGAAATCGCGCAAGGAAGATCCATAGATATTGTGGAAATTGACGCGGCATCACAAACGGGCGTAGATAACGTGAGGGAAAATATTATTCAAAATGCAAAATATACCCCGACGAGGAGAAAATACAAAGTATTTATCATAGACGAGATCCACATGCTTTCCACTTCTGCTTTTAACGCGCTTCTTAAAACACTGGAAGAGCCGCCAAAACACGCGATTTTTATTTTAGCAACCACTGAGCTCCATAAAGTTCCCGATACAATAATATCCAGATGCCAAAGATTTGATTTTAGAAAGGTAAGAATGGAGGAACTTATGAGAAGGCTTGGGTTTATTATACGCAGTGAAAACAAAGATGTTGACAGGGAAGTTGTGGAGCTTGTCGCTGCCAGATCGGAAGGATGCATCCGCGACGCAGAAAGTCTTTTGGAGCAGATTTTTTCCATGGGTGATAAAAAAATAACCATTGAACAGGCGCGGCTCGTCATACCGTATTCGGATTTTCATTATATTTTTGAATTCGCAACTTTTTTAAAAAATCGCCAGTCGCAGGAAGCGGTTGATTTTATAAATAGGATAATGTTTGAAGGCGTTGATCTTGAGCGCTTTGCAGACGATATTATTGAAGGATTAAGAAAGATAATGATTTTAAAACTTAATGGAAAATTAAGCGAATATTCATTTGATCTGCAAAAAGACCAGGAGATGAAGCTTTTAGAACTATCTCAAAGCATTGACATACAAAGGCTTGTATTTATGATTGAGGTTTTTCTGAAGAAAAAGGGTGAATTTTACTTAAGCCCTATTGTCCAGCTTCCGCTTGAGCTTGCGGTCATAGAGATATGCCAGACTTCAGATGAGGTTGATGATACAAATGCTACGGGTAGCGTGAAAAAAGAAAATATTGTAAAAAATGAAGAAAAAAAAATTGAAAAACAATCAGAGCCAAATGCTTTGAAAGAAATGGAAATAGAAAAAAAAGACCTCCCGTCGGTGATGCTTGTTACTTTTGAATTAGTAAAAGAAAAATGGAATGATATTTTAGCAAAGGTAAAATTGTATAACCATACCCTGTCATCTTTTCTCACGATTAATAAGCCCATTCAAGTGAAAAATGATATTATTCAGCTTGGTGTTTCATACCCTTTTCACAAGGAAAGGATAAATGAGATAAAAAATAAGCTGGCGATTGAAAATATTTTGGAGGAAATACTTGGGAAGAAAATGAAAATTGAATGTATTGTTATTGAAAGAAAAGAAGAACCGGATTATGTAAAAGAAGATAAAAAGATAGAATCATTAGCCCGGGAATTCGGCGGAATCATTACAAAATAAATTATATTTTAGATATTTAAAAATCCGGCTATTTGGCGGATTTTTTAGAGATTTTTTGCTCATCAAGCATGAAATTTTCTATGGATTTTCTCGCTTCAAAAAAAACTTTAGAAATAAGCTCTTTATCTTTAATATTTTTTGATAGATTTTTTATGAACGCATTTTGAAAATCTTTTTTTTCCAAAAAGCAGGGGATATTCGGCTTATATATAGAGATTAATTTCATAAAAGAGGTTGACAAAAGAATTCGCGTGATTTCGTAAAAACTCATATTGTATTTTTTTGACAAATATTTTATGAAATTGATTCAGCAAAAAATTAAAAAAAACTTCCGATTGTAATTGGAAGTTTAAAAAAATTTTTATAAATAAATCAGATCGCTTTGAATTTTTCACTCTCGCTTTTAGGATAACAGATTAATCTTTTGGTGCAAAATTATACCAATCAATTTTACGCGACACCATCATAACCAGCGATAAGATCCCTAGCAATCCAAGCGAGCCGACGAGTAAAGAATAATCCTCCAGCTGCAAAATCACGAATATAAAACCATAAACAAAAACAAGAATCAGCGCCTCCAATAGTGCGGGTCGCCACGTTTTGAAGATTGATTTTGAGTACAGAGTAATCAAACCGATAATTGTCAGGGCTGATATCAAATACGCGGTTTTAAAACCAAGATATTCGGAAATTGATAAAAGTAAAAGATAAAATAATGCTAAGGCTAGACCTATCAGGATATATTGCAAAGGATGCACGCGCACCTCGCGCATGGCTTCGTAAAAAAATAGCACCAAAAAGGTCAAAGCTATTAACATAATCGCGTATTTCAGGGCACGGACGGTTTCTTGATATTCATCGGCCAAAACCAATAAGCGTACGCCGAAATTGCTTTGACTGATTGTGCCTGCCTGAGAAATTGCAGGCATTTTTTCGCTATATATGGGCTGCATCATTGGTTCAACCGCGCTGACGCTGCCTAAAAATTTTTGTGGAAAATTACGATTGAGTTCCGATACTTTCCATAATGCCATGAAACCGGCATCGTTTATTGTATGGCTTTGGGGCAAAAAAGATCCCTGAAAACTTGGGTCAGACCACGCTGATCGCAATTCAACTTGGGTACTGCGCCCCAGGGGGGAGAAATAAAGATCCCGGCTGCCATTAAGTGATAAGGTTATAGTAAAATTTTGGCTGGCATTTGTATTTTGATTTAAATTAATATCGGCATTAATTCCTAAGAGAACCACGTCATTTGTTTTTACCCCGGGGCTGAACGCATATTTTTCATTCTCCCATACCAAGTCAAGATTTTCTTTAATGCCGCGTGTATCGGAAATTCCTAAAGTTACAAAAGCTTGTTCATACAAAATATCATCCTTTGCAATATCCCATTTGGAAAAATCCAAAGCCAAAAATTTCCCGCTGATTTCCAGGTTTGCATTATACACAACCACCTCATAAATACCCCGCCTGCGTTTTGTTGGATCAATAATTCCCTTGATTTGTAATTCCTCGGGCAAAAAATGGGCGTAGCGTATAGTCTCGTCTATAACTTTCCCGTCAGAGGTGGTACGTTCAATCGTATCTTTATATGGTATTGATAATATCGGACCGGTTATTGTTTGCTCATTGCCCCATTTTCCGCTGATTTCCCGGAAAGCTTCCTCTTGCCGGCTTTCACGATCTTCAGCCAAAAAAGCAATCATACCTATAGGAATCATTAAAATCGCAATCAAAAAACCGATCATAATTAATTTTAAAGACAAGGACGATTTGATATTTTGCATATATATTTTTTATATATTTATTGCTTTTACTTTAGCACTTTTATTCTTATTTTGCAATAATTATTTAGTCTAAAATAAAAAACCATTAGCTTTGTGTTGAGTCAAAATATTCCAAAGTCCATGCAGTTCGCGATGTTCGGCTAGCAAATACTTTCGGCACAAATGTTTTGGATGTATGTCCCAGACGCGCATTGATTTATTTTATATTTTGTCATATTTGATATATTATTTAATTTTACTCCAAACCCTTTCATGGATATAATAAAAAATCATTAAAATAAAAGCACTTGTCAGGGTTATGTATGTGGCATCTGCTAAGTGTCCCGTATAAAGAAAAACCACCATGCCCGTAATCAAAGTGGCAATAATGCGCCAGCTTATCATTTTTTTAAAACTTCTCATTTGGGACGTGTCCATAGGTATATTGTATCACATTAAAATGTTGATTTTTATATTATATAATAGGTTGGGTTGATAATATTTATTGCTGAAAGAAATTCGTTTGTCTGCTTGAGTAAAAATTAAAGAATGGCGTACTTTGTAGCGGCCACTATTTAATTAAAATTGATTCCGGCTCTTGCCAAAGGCGGAGCAAGCTAGACGATTTAACAAAAAAATCAATTACATTTCTCGGGGACAGGGACTCGAACCCCGATAAACAGGTCCAGAACCTGTTGTCCTGCCATTAGACGATCCCCGAGAAATGTAATTGATATCAACAAAAACATTATATTTTATCAATTATAATATATTATTACTTTTTTTGCAAGCAATATTTTCTTATACAAAATTTATTTAAGTGGTATAATGTTTTTTATGGAAAGCACTATTATAGCATCATTATTATTAAGCCTGGTTTCTGTATTTAATACCGTTTCTGAAAATGGAGAAGGGGCTTTTTTCGCATTAAGAAAAGCCGAAGCGCCGAATGCGAAGGCAATATATTGGACCGCGAATACTGCCGGCTATAAAGAGAGAAGGGAAGATTTGATACGTTTTATAAAAGATACTGAGCTTAATTCGGTTGTCATTGATGTTAAAGACAGCACGGGAAGAATTTTTATTAATACCGGCTTGCCATTGGCGGAAATGATCGGCTCGCAAGATTTACGCATTGCGCCAGATATGGAAAATCTTTTGAAGCGCCTGAGAAAAGAAAATATTTATTCTATCGCGCGCATTGCCGTATTTCAGGATCCGTTTTTTGCTGAAAAAATTCCCGACATAGCGCTGAAAAAAAGTGATGGCAGTATATGGCGCGACAAAAAAGGGCTTGCGTGGGTTGATCCCTCGTCTTTATGGGTGTGGAAATATAATCTTGATATCGCCAATGCGGCGATTCGTCTGGGATTTGATGAAGTGAATTTTGATTATATCCGCTTTCCATCAGACGGAAATATAAGCGAAATCAAATACCGGTTTGATGAAGAAAAAATTACAAAAAATTATATCATCGCCAATTTTTTTAAATATATAAGTGAAAATATAAA
Organism: Parcubacteria group bacterium GW2011_GWA2_38_13; assembly: GCA_000992395.1. Lineage (GTDB taxonomy): Bacteria > Patescibacteriota > Patescibacteriia > Buchananbacterales > GWA2-38-13 > GWA2-38-13. Next base: position 5,248 of record LBUD01000018.1, read on the forward strand.
ATGGTACCAAGCGTATACATCTATTGATGTTTTCGGTATGACATTGTGGAGAAAAGACGGGCTTGGCCTTGGCCAAAGATACGAAGACGCGCTTGATTACATTGATTTTATCTGCCCAATGGTGTACCCATCGCATTATTATGCCAATTTTGAAGGATTTGCAAATCCCGCGGAATATCCGTATGAAATTGTATATAAAAGCCTGATCAAATCCAAAGAAAATTTTGCGGGAAAGCGCGCGCTGTTGCGTCCGTGGTTGCAGGATTTTGATATGGGCGCTATTTATGATAAAGATAAAATTCGCAAACAGATTCAGGCATCGTATGATGCCGGCGCTCATGGATGGCTTCTTTGGAATGCGTCAAATTCTTATACGCAGGACGCCATGCTAACGCAGTAAAATATTCGCATTGACGATATTTTTTGGAAATGTTATTATAATAGCAATCACTAAAAATATTTGTGAAAACTATGAAAAATACAAATAAAGATATTTCAAACCAAGAACTTCTTGAATTTATAAAAGATACCGTTGCTACAAAGGACGATTTGAAACAATATGCCACAAAAACAGACTTGGAACAGTTTGCTACAAAGGACGATTTGAAACAATATGCCACAAAAACAGACTTGGAACAGTTTGCTACAAAGGACGATTTGAAAGAATTTAAAAATGATATAATAGAAAAGCTTGACGGAGTATCTAAGCAACTTACGGATGTATTGTCGGAAAATGGAGCTAACCTTTCGGCCCATGATCGTTTTGAGCACCGCGATGAAGTATTTGCCAAAAAGCTTGATTTAAATCTTAATGCCGTTGATGCTGAAAGCTAATTACTACAAAAATTTTTTATCAATTTTATAAACACTTTGTTTTCCCCAAAAATTTAAAATATAATTTTCATACAGCTGAGTACCAAGCGCCTCTAAAACTGGCGCTTTATCTATTTTTGGCTTGACGTTTTTTATTTCCGTAAGCCCCGCGAACACAAAAGGCAGTAATAAATATTCTTGTATGCTTGACCACGGATATTGGGATACTTTTTTCAGCATAGTGTAGTCCGTTTTTAATAAACGCGCGTGTCCATTTTTTTTCATCCCGGGCTCCAAATGCACATATGCTGAAAAAAATAAAAGCTCATCTTCGGTAGCAATCGGATGAGCTTTATACGCGCCTTCAAAAAGGTGTCCAGACGTATTGTAAAATTTATTCATATACATCGCGTATCCTGTCCCGAGTTTTTTCATAAACATCGGGATGCCGTCTTCAACTCTTTGGCACAGCAGAATATGGAAATGGTTTTCATGCAGGCAATATCCCAGGATATCCACGATATGGCCGTCCCCATTATTTGCCAGAATATTTATTTCAGATCGCTTCAACATCTTAATGGCTCTCATATCTATATGCAGATTTGAATTATATTCTTTCATGCAGTGCAAAAAATGAATGTAATCCTTAACATTTTTGAAAATTTTCAAGCCCTGTATTCCGCGATTTATAATATGGTAATATTTTCCGCGATGATATAATATTTTTTTCATACACTGTGGCATTATAACATTATTTATATAGCCGTCAAAGGAAAGACCTCAGTACAATACTAATACAAAGGACTAACCTTCGCAAGATATTCATTGCTTTTTTAAGGAGAAAATATTTTTTTTAAATAAATTACGTGCCATGGTTTATTTCAATACGCTTGACTTTTTATAATTTTTAGTGGTAATTTACTCTATTAACTCATAAAGATAATATTTACTTTGTAATTTTATTAATAAACGATTTTATACACTCATATGCGTAAATTAAAAAAATCTTATTCTGGCAAGAAAAAATGCAAAAACCATCATAATTATTGGTTTATTGGATTAATGGTTTTAGTGTTTTTATTCTCTGCGCTAAAGCCAAAGATGTATGTTGAAGCATTGGTGGTAAATAGCTATAATATTGAAATTTCGGATAGAAGTATGGTTGGCCGTGATGTCACCATCAATGGCACAGCATCAGGCAATCCGTTTGTTGGCCAATTAGACCAATATAATGTGCAAATAAATTGGGGTGATGGAAGCGCTTTGGATGTGACTTCTACGATAAATTTTGTGGAAACTTCACCAAATGCGTTTTCCGGTACATGGTCTAACAATTATCATTATGAAAATCCGGGTTACTATACCATTACCGCCAAGCTTTACAGTGTAACTCCTCCGGGAAGCGATTCTGGAATTGCTAGTGATACCTATGCGATTGAAGCTCCGGCTGAATGTAATGATAGACTAGACAATGATAGTGATGGAAAAATTGATTTATTTGATCGCGAATGTATGAGTTCAACAGATAATAGCGAATCCAATCTACCCGCGCCAACACCAACGCCTACACCTACGCCAACTCCAGATCCTTCACCAAGTCCAACTCCTACACCAACCCCGGAACCAACTCCTACTCCAACACCGACTCCTACACCTACACCAACGCCTACGCCTACGCCAGATCCTTCACCAAGCCCAACCCCGGAACCTACTCCAACACCGACACCAACACCTACGCTAGATCCGACTCCAACACCGACTCCAGATCCTTCACCAAGCCCAACCCTGGAACCTACGCCTACTCCAACACCAATTCCAGAACCAACGCCGACCCCCACACCGATTATTCGCGGTGGAAATGGTCCAATAAATTACAATCCAACTGCATCTACAGCTACACCAACTCCTACACCAACGCCAGCGCTTTCAAATTCGCCAATACCTTCAAATTCACCAACCCCCACTCTTCATTCGCAAGTTCTTGGAACAAAGTTTGAGGAATCGCCATTGCGGACAATTTGCAGCGCAACCTACCCGACGCCATATATCAAATACGGAAGGAACAATAATTCCGAAGACGTAAAGCTGTTGCAACAATTTCTAAATGAGCAATTAGGATTGAAATTGGAAGTTACAGGCGTATTTAATAATGCGACTCGAAATGCCGTGATGGATTTTCAGAAAATTCATTGGAAAGAAATTCTTGAGCCATGGGTGGCTTATGGATTACCCAGCGCGCAGACTCCAACCGGCTATGTATATAAAACAACGGTGCACTGGATCAAAATATTACAATGTCCTGATATGACATTTCCCGCCCCGACCTTGCCATAAAAAGATGCAAACAATTTAAAAGATCATAAAATAATAAAAACCTATCCGCCAAGGAGGGGTTTTTTAAAATTTTCTTTTGAATTTCATAATTTGATTTGCTAAATATTTTCCGTAATTCCAGATTATTTTTTTATATTTTGAAATATTATATCATTGGCATAAATGCTCATCAAAGGATTGACCTTTGTCGAATTTTATTTCGTAATTTAAATGTTATGACATAATTTTGCCTTGTGGATAAGTAGGCATAAAATGCTATTTTCTTTTTTTTAAGAATAGTGTTAATATAATATAACAAATAAAATAAAATAAAAATAATTTAATGCAACAAAAAAAATAGAAATATAATTTGAGTCATCTCAAAGACCAAAACCTATGAAAAATTTCTGTCTTACAAATCCGGGGGGCCTTGCAACGAAATGAAGTTTTTTTTATGACTTCATTTTTTTATTGTATATAGAATAGTTATATAACCTTACAATACATTTATGAAAAAAATATTCAACGCGGTTCTCATAGTATTCATAATACTTCTTACGGTTCCGATATTTGCCGCTTTTGAATCTTTTGTATTGAATGTTTCCGCAACCGTTGATGACGCGCTCACTATTGACGCGCCATTGATTGAATTCGGAACAGTATTTCCTCAAGAGCAAATAGACAAATTTATAAAAATAGGATTAAGCGCTTCTTTTCAAAATGAAATCACCGCGGACGAAGTGAGCTATATGATACGGCAAAAGCCGAAATGCGGACAAGTGGTTGCTGGCACACAGCCGGTTGTATATAGCGCTTTCGCGCAGTCTTCCGAGGATGCGGGCGGAAATTTTATATGCCCCGAAGGTTTTGTAAAATTGCCGACACTGTGCCCGTATCTTTCAAAAATAGATGTTGATACCCTGGATCAAAATGACGACCCGGGGATTTCGGCGTTTCACGGATCAATTAATAATTGGAACGCAAGTACAACTATTAATACTCAGGTAAACGGAATGTTATCTAAATCAACACAAGATTTAGAAGATGCTTGGAAAATAGATCTGAAGGTGCCGTGTTTTAAGGATGAATGCGCGCAGGATTGGAATAATTTTGTTACAACCATAAATCCGGACGCGAATCCGGCTGATTACATCCAGCCACAGGCAAATAAAAAACAAATGCTTGGTTGCGATATATGGATTGAAGTGACAAAAATCAACGGCGGAAAAACAATGTGTGGAGACGGTATAAAGCAAACTCCAAATGAAATGGGAACCGGCGGACCCAATAACGACGGCAATGAAGATTGCGATGTCGCTGATGGCGTTACAGCAGGATTTACCTGCACGAACAATTGCGTACTGCAACCAATAGCCCAATGCACGCCCGGGCAGACACGAACATGTGAAACAGGGCTATTGGGAATATGCGCTGCCGGAACACAAACGTGCGTTGATCCGGGCAACTGGGGATCGTGCGTACAAAACCAACAACCAATAAATGAAATTTGTACAAATGGAGTTGATGATGATTGCGATGGCTTCATAGACGGGGATGATACTGATTGTCAGCAAGCGTGTTTTGATAAGACCGATGTGATGCTTGTGCTGGATAGGTCAGGAAGTATTGATTCAGGCGAGATGGTTTCATTAAAAACCGCTGCTCATTCATTTGTTACTTCATTAAATCCAACTGCCGACGGCAACCATATGGGCCAGTCAAGTTTCAGTACATACGGCAGTCTTGATCTTCATTTAACTGGCAACAAGGCATTAATTGATAATGCAATAAATTCATTAGCAGTCGGAGCATTTACCAATCTTATGGAAGGCATAGTGTACGCATCAAACGAACTTAAGGATACCAATATTACCTATGAGCGCCCGACGGTTCCGGATTTCATGATTATTATTACTGATGGAATACCAAACAGGCCGATAAATACACCAACTGGAAAAGCACAGGCAATATCAGCGGCAAATACGGCAAAAGCATCCGGTGTAACAATTTATGTGATTGGAGTGGGTACTGATGTGGATTCTGCGTTTTTAAGTAATGATATTGCGACTGATCCGGCTCATTATTATTCTGTTGCAAATTACGCCGCTTTGAATATTACACTTGAACAAATAGCCAATTGCCAGTAATTTAAAAAAAACATACATTTTCCTCAAAGGCCGAGTTCAGAAATTCTGAAATGAGGAAAAAATATGGGCATCTTTCTCGATCCAAGAAGACGGTTAGGAGAAGCTCCTTGGAGGGCAGACAGGAAAAAGAACATTTTCCCGAATGAAGTAAGATGCTTAGTAAAAAAGTTTTAATTAAGGAAATAATAATGATGAAAGGAAATTATTATTTATGAAAAAAATAATAAAATTAGTTTCAGCAATCACCTTGTGTTCACTGGTTTTGACAGTGGCGCCGGCGTTTGCACAAACCAATGTCACTACGAACTTGAATCGCGATACAACAGGAGGAGCAAATCCTATTGTAAAAGCCAAATGGGAAGCAAATGGAACTATTGGCACAGGTGTTAACATGGTCGTCGCCACAAGCACACAGTTTTATATGGATGATGCTGTTGATGCAGGCGCTCAATTCTTGCCATCAGGCCAATATCAGGTAAATAAAAAAATTGCTTTTTGCGCAGTTGTAACCGATCCGGATGGTTTGGCAGATATTGATAATGTGTATTTTGATTTCTTCTATCCTGCGGTCGCGTTGGGTTCATCCCACGTGGCATTAACCGATCAATCAGGACTGGGTTGCAGCGAATTAATGCAAGAAGATAGTTTAACAAGGCTGTCAAAAGCAGAAGGCTTGCATCTTTTTTGCAACCAAGTAAGAAATCTCAATAACAATCTACCGACATTCAATTCCCCCTATGATTATAATGAGATTTGCAATCCAGACGGCGAATTGCAAAAAGAAACAGCCGCAGTATACTGCGGAACAAAGGATATTTCGTATGAAGATCCGGCAGAAGATTATGAAGTTTGGGCAGTAGCACAGGACAAAAATGGTTTACAGGGAACATTGAAGAATGAATTCACATATCTTCCGGTAACTGCGTTTGAGACCGATTTCACATCAGTTGCGTACGGAAACGTGAGATTAAACACCCACAAGATTATCAGCGGAGATCTTCTATGGGGTGGTCCTAGGGCTTCAGTAAGAAACGTGGGTAACACCAGGCTTTCAATGCAGGTATGGCAAGATGATATGGGTTTTGGAAAGACCAATGGCATTTGGAATGTGGAATATGATGCCAGAGTAGGTAGCGGCGCTGCATTCTCGGTGTATGCTCCGGAAACAACGAATACATTAGATGATTCGTTGGATTTATCAGAATTGGATGAAATGGACTTCTCAATTGATGTCTCCAAATTCCCGCCAACGCATACAAGCGATTCGTACACTGGTACAATTGTTTTGAGCGCAGTTCCAGAGAATCACTTGTCTTGTGTTGATGGAGAAGAACTGTAAATTTTGAAACTTTTCGGGGGCGTTTGCCTAAAAACAAACGCTCCCCGGAAGGGAGAAATAAACATTGTCTTGCTGAACTTGATTCAGCATCCCCCGGATTACAAAGGGATTCCGCCTGCCTGCCGGTAGGCAGGGATCGAGTCCGGAAAGACAAAATATAGAGAAAACAAAAATGCAAAACAATAATTATTTCATCTATATTTTAACTAATAAAAATAATAATGTTTTGTATATCGGTGTCACAAATGATTTATCGCGACGTATAACACAGCATAAAAACAAGGTAGTCGGCGGATTTACAAAAAAATATAATACGGACAAATTGGTATATTATGAGATTACTAATGATATAGAAACCGCCCTGAATAGAGAAAAACAATTAAAAAATTGGCATAGACAATGGAAGATTGATCTTATTGAAAAAGAAAATAAAGAATGGAAAGATTTATCAGAAAATCTTTAAAAAAGTAAATTGATATCCTGAACCTGATTCAGCATCCCTCTACAATTCGAGGGATTCCGGATCAAGTCCGGAATGACAAAATTAACAACTGTCATACTGAATTTAATTCAGCATCCCTTGAATAGCGAGGGGACCCTGAATCAATCTTGAATCAAGTTCAGGACAAGATTCAGGGTGACAAAATAAGAAATTTTCAAACTATAAATACTATGAACGCACTAAAGCTAAAAAAATACATCGTATCAATACTAACCGGAATCATTATCCTGCCATCTTTTGTTTTTGCCATCGGTCAGATGACGCAGACGATTGTCGTAAATAACGCCATAAAGGGGCAGGTTATAAGAGAGACGCTGAAAGTTTACGGCGAGGCAAATAACGATAAAGAATACGGTTTAATGTCAGAAGGAGACATAAAAGATTGGGTACAATTCTACGCAATGGGAGATAAAAACAACCCCATAACATCCATATTAATTCCAAAAGGACAAAGCGTTGACGTAAGCGCGGTTATAACAGTTTCTCCAAGCGCGGCAAACGGAATATATACGGGCTCTTTGAGTATTAATTCAATTATTTCTAATAATGAAAATACCAATGAATCAAGTATAAATGTTGGTCAAAAAATTGGCCGCGAAGTGAGAATCACTGTAACAGATAAAGAAATTATTGATATGGAAGTGGGTGTTATTCCCGTGGATTATCAAATTAATCTTGGAAGCCCGCTTCAGATCCGTTTTCAATATTTTAATAAAGGCAATATAGATATCAGACCGGAAGTGCGCGTGCAATTTAAAGATATTGATCAGACAAAAGTTTTATTTACAACCGTATTTCCATATCCGGAAAGCGAAGAGGCAATTAAACCTTTGGAGAGAAAAGAAATCCCGATGATTGAAGTGCCATTGAATTTTTCAAACGGAAAGTATTGGGCGTTTGTGAGTATTTGGGAACAAGGCGAGCAAAGATTTGAAAGCAAGTTCAGGTTTCAAATAGGCGGAGGAAGTATTTTGGGAAGCACGTTTACGGCTATTATGAGCGGCTTCAATATGTGGTATGTCATAATCCCATTTGCCGTGCTTTTACTTTTTGGTATTGCCGTATTTGGAATGAAAATGAGAAAGAAAGCGCATTGACAAAAAATAAGTTCAAAGTTCAAAATTAAAAGTTAAAAGTTACAGTTTAAAGTTAAAAGTTAGTGTGAACTTTGTAATAAATAAATTTTAAAATTTTGAATTATAACTTTGCACTTTGCACTTTTAACTTTTAACTCATAAGAACCCTGCCGGGTGTAAGTCGGTGTAACTTGCTTACACCCGCCAGATTCTTTAAATAATTAATATAATTTTAAATCACTGTCATTGCGAGGAGCGTAGCGACGCGGCAATCTAATAGATTAGTAGATTGCTCCTCCGCCAGCTGGCGTATCGCAATGACCTAAGAGAAACATATGATGAAAAAAATATTGTTCGGCTTCTTCGCGATTTCCGCAGGAACATTTGAATAAGCCGTTAACGGTTTCTCTTTCCGGATCATTTATGGAAGAAGACCGCGTAGATGACATAAAATATTTTATCCGCCAAAAGCCGAAGTGCGGAGTAACTTCTGAAAACGGTACAGTCTTGGATCATGCGTCCACAAAAACCGGACATATTGTTGTTGGAGATAATCAAGCGACAACAGAAGTTGTTGAAACATATTGGATAGATTGCGGTGTGTCAAGAAATCTGACACTAGGTGAAGTGTGGGGCCCATTGCCATCACTTTGCCCATATATTTCAAAAGAAGATGATAATACGCCGAACAATGATTCGTCGTTGCCGTCTTTTCATGAGCCGTTTACCGTAACGAATGGCGTAATTCATTGGAACGATGCAACAGGGTATTTGGCAAAATCAGCGCAGGATACAACAGATATTTGGAACATTGATCTTGCAGTTCCTTGCTTTACCGGCGAATGCGCGCAAGACTGGGCGAGTTTCGTCACGGGCATAAACAATTCAGCCAATCCGGCGCTTTATACACAGCCAAAAGCCAACGAACATAAAGTATTCGGTTGCGATTTATGGGTGGAAGTAACTGGCGTGAGTTTGCCCGGAATTTTATGTAATGAAAAAGTTGATCTTATGCTTGTGCTTGATAGATCCGGAAGCATTGGGGGTGCCATAACAGATTTAAAAATTGCTGCAAAAGCATTTGTGGACGCTTTGACGCCGTCAACAGATGGAAATCATGTTGGCGAAGACAGTTTCGCGGATACAGGAACTTTGGATATCGGTTTGACCGATAATGGCGCCACAGTGAAAGCCGCGATTGACGCTTTGGTATCCTCGGGATTTACCAATCTTAAAGAAGGAATTGAAATAGCCACAGCGGAACTTGGCGGCGTAAATGACAGGCCCGCAATTCCGGATTTCATGGTTATAATTACCGATGGACAGCCGAACCGGCCGCCGGATAATGCCAACGCTGAAGCAGTGGCGCTTGCTGCCGCAACCGCAGCCAAAGCAGCAGGTATAAAAATATTTGTTGTGGGTGTTGGCGCGCAGGTTGATCCAGCCTATCTGAAAACCATTGCATCGGGTGATGACCATTATTTCGCAGCTGCAGATTACGCGAATCTTGAGCTTCAGCTCTCAAATCTGGCGCAATGCACACAGTAAGGTTAACTATCGACTATCAACTATCAACTACCAACTACCAACTGTTAACTGTTAAATGTCAAATGTTATTTGTAGCGCGAAGCGCAATGTTCATTACATAAATTAAAAAATACAGTCCCGCCCAAGTTTTTGGATGTTGAATTATAACGCCCCCTGCCCAGACTGTTCGAGAATGAATTTTTGTAGGGGCGACTCTTGTGGTCGCCCGATGATTTAGAGAAATTCTGGGCAGGCACAAGACCTACCCCTACATTTTTACGAATTCTCGGACAGTCTGGAACGAAAACGGGATTCTCCCTCTTTAAATAACAGGGAGGTAGAGGGAGTTATGAGAAATAATATATATAACATCTAAAAACTTGGGCGGGAATAAAGGCCGACGGTCAGCCTTAGGCTGACTGAAAAAAATTAAGTAGCTTGCCTCGATCGGAGGGTCATACTCGAGGTAAGTGAGCCCCATATTGGGGTAAGTTGCTTAATGAGACGCTAATTAAGATATTGTCATTGCGAGGAGCGCAGCGACGTGGCAATCCCACGGATACACAGATTGCTTCACTTCACTTTGTTTCGTTCGCAATAACTTACAAAAAAAATATGAAAAAAATATTATTTGGACTCGCGGCTTTTGCCTTGGTAATAGCCACGGTCCCAATGTTCGCGGCTTTTGAAGCGCACGTTATTAACGTGACAGCCACAATTGAAAATGCCTTGCAAGTAACTCCGAGCGAAATCTCTTTTGGAACTACATTTCCACAAGAAAGGCTTGATAAAACTTTTGAAGTTTCTATCTCAAATTCATTCAGAGAAGAGGGTAGGGTAGATGATGTCACCTATATTATCCGCCAGAAGCCAAAATGTGTTCATTGCTTTGTCCCTATCTTTCAAAACATGAAATAACAACAGATAGCCCGGAGAATGATAGCGCGGGAATTAACGCGTTTCATGGCCTGCCAGGTCCTTGGACTTTGCAAACAACGATAGCAACGCAAGTTGCGGGAAAATTAGTAAAATCAACAGGTGATGTGTCTGATATCTGGAACATTGATTTGAAAGTTCCATGCTTCAAAGGCAGTTGCGCGCAGGATTGGGCAGCATTTGTCCATGAGCAAAACCCACTGGCAGATCCAGTCGCATATATGGCTGATCCATTATTAGAGCATCAATTATTCGGATGCGATTTATGGCTTGAAGTAAATGGCGTGAGTGTTGCTGGTTCAACTGAACCAGAACGCCCAACCGTTGGCGCGGCAAACTTCGTGGCAGGAACACCAACTTGTAATATCACAATTGACGATAGCTTTGGTGAAGATACCGCGATCACATTTAACAATATTCAGGAAGGCATAGATGCGGCTGAAACAGGGCAAACAGTCTGTGTCGCAGAAGGTAACTACAATCAGTTCACGGTGAATAAGGCGCTCACGGTCAGAGGTCTTAATGATCCAGAAGGTGGAAGCGCGGCGATTGTAAAACCATCTAGCTCGGCAGTAGGCGCTTTAGCACTCGTGACCGCAAGTAATGTCACTATCACTGGTATTCAGTTTGATGGCGCGGGGTTTACTATTGCCGATCAGGCATCTGGTATTCAAATTTCGCCTGTTGACGCCAGCTTAAGCAATGTGAACATCACCTACAACGTGATCAAAAACATTGCTACTGCTTCTGGTTTCGCCGCAAAAGGTATTCAATGGTTCACTGATACCAATAGCGGATTCCAGTTGAGCAATTCAAACTTTAAACACAATACAATCAGCAATATTTCAGCAGTAACAAAGGGCGGATATGGCGTCCAAACTGTTGGTGCAATGAGTAATGTAGCAATAGAGAACAACACTATTAGTAATACTACTGGCGCGTGGGGCGCGGGCGTGGCAGTCGATACTAAGAATACAACCCTCACTGTTATGTCGGGCGATTCCATTGCCTTTAATCAGATAATGACTAACGTCAGTGATAGCATATCTCGATTTGGTGTACAAATTGAAAATAGCATAGCTGGCTCGGGTATAGCAGTAAATCAAAATAATCTTGAGACTCTTCTGTACGGAGGTGGAAATACAAATTTCGGTACCGAAGGCACCTTGAACGCTCAAAATAACTGGTGGGGTACGATCGCTCCTACTTTAGGAGTTGACGTATTCGAGGTACCAATAACGAATGATGTAGATTTTACACCGTCTGAAGTTGTGGCGTTCCCGCAAAATTAATATTTGATTGTATCTTACAATGATTTGATTTTCGGTCTCTCCTTTCTTTCCGCCCCTACACTCCATACTTATTGTCATGCTGAATTTATTTCAGCATCCCACGGTAATCAAGGGGATCCTGAATCAAGTTCAGGATGACAAGAGAAAATGGTGCGGTAAGAGAGGAAGACGGGAAATTAAATCCATAAAAGCTAACAAGCTAAATCAATAATCCTTAAAGGTCGATCCCCGAAAATATCGGGGAAGGGAAGTTAAGTGATTTTCCTCAGTCAGTAAGGAGGGTCAGTAAGGGGAAAAGAAGAACCCCGAGTTGGCGAATACAATCGTCAAACACAATGGGGTAAGTTACTTAATTGGTTCATTAAAAAACGCAGATAGTTATAACTTTAATACTTAATAAGAATATACTATGAAGAAAATATTATTTGGATTCGCGGCATTCGCACTCGTGATTGCCACAGTTCCAATGTTCGCGGCTTTTGAAGCGCACGTCATCAACGTCACCGCGAAAATAGAAAACGCGCTATCAGTCACACCAAGTGAAATCAAGTTTGGAACCGTATTTCCGGAAGAAGTTTTACATAAGCCATTGGTTGTGCAATTGAGCGAATCATTTAGCGCTGAAGGAAACGCAGATGATGTTGAATACATTATTCGCCAAAAGCCAAAGTGCGCTATCACTTCGCAAAATGGCACAGTAGTTGACTTGGGCGCCGGCACAGCAACCGGGCATCCGAAGTTGGGTCCAGAAGATGTACCATTTATTGATTGCGGCCAACCACCGCGGCCATTGGCAACTGATGGTTCGGAAACATGGGGTCCGCTTCCGTCGCTTTGTCCATATCTTTCAAAGCATCCTGATTTAACTCCGGCAAATGATGGTTCACTAGATTCTTTCCATGAACCATATGTATGGTCTGGTAATCAGCTTGTTTGGACTGATGTTTTGGGAAGATTGGCAAAGTCACAAAACGACATTATTGACACATGGGATATTGATTTGTCAGTTCCATGTTTCAAGGGACAATGCGCGCAGGACGAACAGGTTCCGGCTGCGTATGAACTTGACCCAAGGCTTGAGCACATGATATTTGGTTGCGATCTTTGGGTAGAAGTTACCGGGGTTTCACGATTACCAATTGATCAGCAATAACTCAACGAGCGCTAAACGCGCCTAAATTCATAAAGGGCTAAATATATGTTTAAGAAAGTAATGATTGCAATAGGAGCATTCGCCTTGACCATAGTGTCGGTGCCGCTTTTTGCCGCCTTTGAAGCCCATGTCATCAATGTTACTGCGACCATAGAAAACGCGTTGAAAGTGAATACGAATTCCATTGATTTTGGAACCGTATTCCCGCAGGAAAAATTGGACAAGGATTTCACGGTGTCATTAAGCGACAGCTTCGTATCATCTCAAGGCGGCGGAGGGAATCTCGTATTGAATTTTGGATTTGAAACGCCCGAAGTAACCGACCCTGCCAAATGGCAGATTTTCCCCGACGGCACCAGCGGTTTGGGCTGGACTGTTGAATGGGAAACCGGAGTTAATACATTTAATAGCGTTTCCAGGCCAAATCCCGCACTGCAGGAATTGCATGAAAATGTTTTGGGTCCGGCCGCGGAAGGCGACCAATACACGGAGCTTGATTCAGACTGGGACGGGCCGAGCGGTTCTTTGAATGGCGAGCCGGCTTTGGTAAAAATTTACCAAAACATAGCTACGGATATCGGAACCAAATATGAATTACGCTACGCGTATTCGCCCCGGCCAAACACTGCTTTTGGCGATAACCTTTTGAGGGTCAGGATTAATGGTGTGGAGGTTCAGACCCAGCAATTAGCCGGAGGCGGCGCCATTGCCTGGCAGTATTACACGTATGTGTTTACCGGCACGACCGCCACTACGAAAATTGAATTCGCCGGCGGCGGAACCAATAATTCATTGGGCGTATTCTTGGATGATGTCAGCCTAAGAAGCATTGGCAAGGACGTGTCATACGTTATCAGGCAAAAGCCAAAATGCGTAGACGAGACAGGAGCTCATCCTCAAGTGACCGAAGACGCCAATGGCGTTTTCCATTGCCCGGATGGGTCAACCATGATGCCATTGCTCTGCCCGTATCTTTCAAAGCATGAAATAACCGCTGACGGCACCGTCGCGAATAACGACGGCCCTGGCATTACAGCGTTTCATGGTTTGCCAGGCCCTTGGACATTAGCGACTACATTGCTAACGCAGGTTGGAGGCGGTCTGTCCATAACAGAACAGGACGTTTCTGACACATGGAATATTGATTTGAAAGTTCCATGTTTCAAAGGCGCGTGCGCGCAAGATTGGGCAACGTTTGTGAAAACAGAATCGGGAAACGCAAACATTGATCCGGCAGATTACATGGCAGACCCACTGCTTGAACACGCGATTTACGGATGCGACTTATGGCTGGAAGTTGTCGGTATCGGAGGCGTTACTCCATCACCGGAACTTATTCCATAATTGATTTTCCATCTCTCCTTCTCCAGTTTCTCGTGTCATCCTAAATTTCAATTTGTCATCCTGAATCCTAAAATACTGTCTTGCTGAACTTGATTCAGCATCCCCCTGAAAGTAGTGGGATTCCGGCTCATAGGCCGGAATGACAGAGTGAAAGAGAGGTTCAGGGTGACAAAGAGAAAGGCCGGAATGACATAAAAAAATTGGAGCAGGAAGACGGGTTGAGAATTAGCAATCAATCTATGATGAAGAAAATAATATTTGGAACATTGGCATTTGCCATAATCATCGTAACTGTACCGTTATTCTCGGCATTTGAGGCGCACGTGATTAATGTTACTGCGAAAATTGAGAATGCTTTGCAGATACGACCAGATGCCATTACCTTTGGAACCGTATTTCCGCAGGAACAATTAGACAGGGTTGTGACCATTGCATTAAGCGAGTCAGCGGCACAGAGCGAAATTGCAAGCGTTGAGTATATGATAAAACAGAAGCCAAAGTGCGCCATTGACATTGGCATCACCGGCGAGGCGTTCGCGCAAGCAACGGAAGATGCCCAAGGAAATTTTGTATGCCCTGAAAATTACCATATGCTTCCATTGCTATGCCCGTATTTATCAAAACATTCGCCAAAAACCAATGATACCAGCATACCGGCATTCCATGGGCCGCTTGCGGACTGGACCGATGCCATATCAAACCAATTTAAAGCATTGGGCAAGCTAACGAAAACAGAGCCGTCAACCGACTGGACCATTGACTTGAAAGTCCCTTGCTTCGCGGGAATGTGTGCGCAAGACTGGG
>LBUD01000019.1 GCA_000992395.1 Parcubacteria group bacterium GW2011_GWA2_38_13
GTCCTTGAAACACGGCCGGATTATATAAATGAAAAAGAAGTCATAAAGCTCCGGCGTTTCGGAGCAACAAAAATTCAAATAGGTGTTCAAAGTTGCAATGACAACATTTTAAATAAAAACAAGCGCGGCCATACGCAAAAAGAAACCAAACACGCCATCAATCTTTTGCGCCTTGCCGGTTTTAAAATTCACGCCCACTGGATGCCAAATCTCTATGGCGCAAGCGTTACAAGCGATATTTGTGATTATAAAAAATTGTGGACTCCCCCCTACTCCCCGGATGAATTGAAAATTTATCCAACCTCCATTATTGCCAATACCGAATTATATACACTTTACAAAAACGGACACTACAAACCCTATTCATATAACGACCTTCTCAAACTTTTTGTGAATATCCTGCCAATGACGCCCCGATACGTGCGACTCACGCGCATAGTTCGGGATATCCCTTCCGGGGATATTATGGCCGGAAATAAATTCACGAATTTCAGGCAAATTGGAGAAAACGAAGTTTTACATTTAGGAAAAAAACTGCAGGACATCCGCTCGCGCGAAGTAAAAGATTTACAGGTCGCTTTAAAAGATTTAAAACTAGAAATAATAAAATATAAAACATCTATTGGAGTAGAATATTTTTTATCGTATAGAACAAAAAAGGACAATGTGTCCTTTAAAGCTTTTGCGAAGGAGGATAAAATCGCGGGGTTTGTGCGGCTTTCATTGCCTAAAAAATCCGAAAGCAAAAAAAATTTTATGTTTGAAATTCAAAACCGCGCCATGATCCGAGAAGTCCACATTTATGGACAAGCAGTTGGTATCGGCCAAAAACAAAAAGGCAAAGCACAACATTTGGGACTGGGTACAAAACTCATTATATTAGCGGAAGACTTGGCAAAACGCATGGGGTATGCGGGTATTGCGGTCATATCGGCCATTGGAACACGAAAGTACTATCGCAAGCGCGGGTTTAAAGCAAGTGGAATGTATTTATTAAAAAACCTGTAATTTATAGCCTTCTTGCATAAAGCGATATAAAGACATATAATCAATATGTGTTTCTTCGTTCTTTGGTTTTTATTTTTTTCTCTTCGTTTGTGCCCCCTGTCCAAACACTCTTCTAATCGGACAGGGGGCCTTCTTAATGTCTCAAACATATTGACAAAAATTTTCCATAATGCGTATTTTTTGTTATACTGATACATTATGCGCAAAAATATTTTAATTATATTTTTTTTATTTATATTCCTTGGAATTTTCTTTTATGTTTCATGTAAAAAACCAAATGAAAATACTCATGTCAATGTACAAAATTCTTCAGTATTAGAAGAAGAAAAAGAATATACTAAAAATTTTACCATTGACCCCGGTGATATTTTTAGCATAGTAATGGGCAAGGCGGATGTTCCAACAAGCACATGGCAATCAATTTTTGCTTCGTCAAAAAATGTCTATGATTTTTCCAGCATACGGGCAGGAAATAAAATATATTTTACATACGATAAAAAAAGCCAGGAACTTATGCAGATTATGTATCCAATCAATGATTTGGAGGAATTATACGTGAAAAAAAATATCTCTACGAGTACTTTGGACATCTGGCTAGCGGAAAAAATAAAAATTAATTACGACATAAAGCAAAAAATATATAGTGGCGAAATTTCAACCTTTCTCTACCAGGATGCTTTGAATCTCGGTATTGAAGAAGGAACGGTTTTGGAATTCGCGGAAATTTTTGAATACGCGATTGATTACGCTTACGATATACGCATCGGGGATACATTCCAGTTTGTAGTTGAAGAGCGTTATCGCGATGGAAAATATGTAATGCCAGGAAGAATCCTGGCGGGAAAATTTATAAACGCAAGCACCACCTATATAGCGTATTATTTTGAGGAAAGCGATGATAACAAAGGATACTTTGACGAAAAAGGGCGAGCGCTGCAAAAAATGTTTTTACGCGCTCCCGTGGCGTTTAAGTATATCACTTCGGGTTTTACCACCGGCCAGCGCTATATTTCTGCATTTAATATTTCAACCGGCCATCGAGCCATAGACTACGCCGCATCATCAGGAACGCCCATACGAGCGGTCGGAGACGGTACTATTACATTTGCCGGCTGGAGCAGTGCTGGCTATGGGAATCTCACGTCAATTCGTCACAATGCCACCTATTCCACAAACTATGCGCACCAATCAAAAATTATTGTTAAGAGGGGCCAACGCGTAAAACAAGGCCAGGTAATCGGTTATGTCGGCTCTACAGGACTTTCAACAGGTCCTCATTTGCATTATGAAATGGTAAAAAATGGCGTAAAAATAAATCCATTGCGTGAATTAATGCCTCCGGGAAATCCCTTAAAACAAGAAAACATGGAAAAATTTTTCAGCGTTATCCAGCCATTTAAGGAAATATTAGATAAACAGTAAGCTATATATAATTTTAGAATAAACCCGGACAACCGGCTTTTTTTGTTGACAAAAATTTATTTTAGTTATAGAATAACATAATTTAATAATAAACGAATATGTATGAAAATCTCTTACATCATACCTACGAACACAATAGATAAAGAATATACATTTATTGCTTTTGATGAAAATCAAAAAAATAATAGATTGACGATAGAAAACAATACACAAAAATTAATAATGGGCATAGAAAAAAGAAGCGAAATGACCCGCCGAAAGCTTTTTATTTTAGCAAGAAAAGTAATAGCCACGGCAAAACAACATAAAATAAAAAAACTCGTAATCCCTTTCTCAGAATTTGATTTTTCAAAATTAAAAATTCAGCCGCAGGATTTGTCAGAGCTTCTGACAACAAATTTTGAAATGGCGAATTTTGAATTTAATCAATACAAAACAAAGCCAGAAGAGGGATGGGATCTTATTGAAGAAATAATTTTTCTGGGTCCAAAAAATATAAAAATTCAAAAAGGAATTGAACGCGGTCAAATTATTGCCAAAGAAATTAATGGCTGCCGAATTTCCTCAAATACTCCGGGAAAAGATATGACGCCTTCAGTATTGGCCGATTCCGCAAAGGATGCGGCCAAAGGCTTTGGTATTAAAATAAAAATTTTGGAAGCTGAGGATATGGAAAAACTTGGTATGGGAGGAATTTTGGGCGTATCGCAAGGATCAATTGAAAAACCTAAATTTATAATTTTAGAATATCGCGGCAAGGCTTCAGGAAAACCAATAGTTTTTATAGGCAAGGGCGTAACATTTGATTCGGGCGGAATCAATATAAAACCAAGCGACGGTATGTCCGATATGCATATGGATATGTCCGGCGGGGCAGCGGTTATCCATACCCTTTGCGCTATTGCTAAATTAAAAATGAAAAAAAATGTCATTGGAATTATTCCTGCGGTGGAAAATATGCCGTCCGGAACAAGTATGCGCCCCGGCGATATTTTGAAAACAATGTCAGGAAAAACCATTGAAGTTTTAAATACCGACGCCGAAGGAAGAATCATTTTAGCAGACGCGCTTACCTATTCCGAAAGATATGAGCCGAAATTAGTGGTAGATGTCGCTACGTTGACTGGCGCCGCAATAGTAGCCTTGGGACAGCGCGCAACAGCGCTTTTTACAAAAGACGAAAATCTGGTGCAGGTATTCAAACGAGCAGGAGAAGAGGTTGGCGAATACGTCTGGCCAATGCCCTTATGGGATGAATATGAAGAAGATATCAAAGGAACATTCGGAGACGTGGCAAATATTTCCAAGACTCGCTATGGCGGAGCCATAACGGGCGCTATGTTCCTCTACCAATTTGCCAAAAATTTCCCTTGGGTGCATCTTGATATAGCTCCGCGCATGACAGCAATAGAAGGAGAATATCTTGCAAAAGGCGCCATTGGAACTCCCGTACG
The DNA here is from genome assembly GCA_000992395.1 of Parcubacteria group bacterium GW2011_GWA2_38_13. GTDB lineage: Bacteria > Patescibacteriota > Patescibacteriia > Buchananbacterales > GWA2-38-13 > GWA2-38-13. The sequence continues at coordinate 3,885 of LBUD01000019.1, forward strand.
ATTATTAATAAAAATTGCTGAAAAAATTTAAATATATAATTTTAAAAGGCAGTCATTATTATGGCTGCCTTTTTTTTATTAAATGGGATACGTGCCGTCAAAACACGCTGTGCAAAAATTTTCCCAACACCCGAGGCACTCCTTAAACCCCTCCAACGACAAATAGAACAAATAATCCGCGCCAATTGCTTTGCGTATTTCTTCCTCGGACATAGTGGCGGCCGCCAATTCCTCAATGCGCTTTGTGTCTAAGCCAAAAAAACACGGGTGCTTTACCGGGGGCGCGAAAACAAGCGTTGTTATGCTTTTTGCGCCGGCCTTGCGATACTTCTCGGCATGCTTTTTGGCAGTTGTCGCCCTTACAATTGAATCATCACCCGATCCGATGTGAAATCCGCAAACGCAGTCTTGATCAACATTGTGCTTAAGATCAACATCTTTTTCACGGTCTTTGGGTGTAATAAAATTCCTTCCCGAATAATGATTCCTCACCAAACCGTAATCATAGGGAAACTCCGGAATTTCATCCAAGGGCTTGCCACAGCGCAAGTGTTCAACGATCATTTGCCGATACAATTCTTTTGCAAACGCAAGGCTGCCTGTTTTTCCGGAATCCATCACGGAAACAACTTTTTCTATTGTAGGCATTTCCCCCGACAACAATATTTCTTGGGCTAATTTTTTACCAAATCTTTTTCTCACCGAGCTGACGCTTTGTCCGTAGATATGGCTATCGGGCCTTGCGAAGTAAACAAATTCAAATGAGCAAAATGATTGTCGCACAACCGCCCTTTGTATCTGTTCAAAAATAACATTATTGTCGGGCGTTACAATTACAATCTCCCCTGGCTGTATCTCCCGGATAGGATGCATATTCAATTGAAGATATGGGTAATCCTCGGAAGAAAAAACATATCCTCCATTATGTTTTCCAATCCACAAAGGCCTGAAACCCCAGGGATCACGGACAGCAATTAAATGCCCTTCCCATAGAATCAAAAGCGAAAACGCACCATGCAACGAATTCAAAACACTGACAATTCTTGAAACAATGCCATCGCCTCGCGCTTTTGCAATAAGGTGGAGAATAATTTCCGTATCCGATCCGGTTTCAAACGGGATTCCCTCCCCTTGCAAAAGACTTCTGAATGCATCAATGGTATACGTTTTCCCTTCATAGTCAACTTTTGTCAAATCGCCGTTATGGACTATGGCAACGGTTGACCCGTTAATTTTTCTGACAAGCGGATGCGCATTCGCTAATCCCGATCCTCCCGTTGTGCCATACCGCACGTGTCCAATGGCAACCGTGCCCGAGCAATCTTCTTTTTGAAGCTTATCCTTCAAATGCGATACGTATCCGACGCGCTTTTGGCAAAAAACCCTTTCGCCAAATGGACGGTTTTTATTCCATACCGCTATTCCAGAACTTTCCTGTCCGCGGTGTTGCAAACAAAACAACCCTAAAAGAGTCATATCAGCCGCATGGTCGCCGCCGGTGAATCCAAATATTCCGCACATATCCCATCCTTTCACTACATTGATTTTTTAATGAGCAAAACCGTACTTCATACTACCATAAATCAGCAATCATGCTCAATTGACATTACTAAAAAAATTTGCTATAAAAATTTACAGTTCTTTATAACAGCTCTTTACAAAAAAATGGAGGTGCCATGGATTCCATGCGTTTCATTGTAAATTTTTTGTTTGAAACAGGAATGCTCGCAAAAACACCGCGGTCGGGATTTCATTTTTTAGGATCAGGCGATCAAAGCGTTGCCGAACACACCAATCGGACTGTGTTTATCGGATACGTTCTTGCAATGCTGGATGGCAAGGCAAATATTTCTAAAGTTTTAAAAATGTGCCTATTCCACGACCTTCCCGAAGCGCGGACATCTGATTTAAATTACGTGCATCAAAAATATGCAAGCGCTGATGAAGAAAAGGCTATACAAGAATTAACCGAATCAATTCCTTTCGGCAAGGATATAAAAAATATTTTAGAAGAATACAAGGCGCGCGTAACGATTGAATCAATATTGGCCAAAGACGCCGATAATTTAGAATTCATTCTTTCTCTCAAGGAGCAGGCTGACACGGGAAATTCTCGTGCTAAAGAATGGCTTACCGCAACAATATTGCGGCTTAAAACAGAAACTGCCGTAAAACTTGCGGAAAAAATAATGTCTACGGATTCGGCTGAATGGTGGCATACTGATAAAAACGGACCCTGGTGGGTAAATAGAGAGTAAGATAGATTTAAGATTAAAGTTGAAAATGTATAGCCAGTCAAAAAATGACTGGCTTTTTTACACTTGCTTTTTTCTATAAAATATGATAATACAATAGAGTTACAACAGACAACCAGTTGGTTGTAATAACAACAAACCCGCATCTGTGTGTTGCTAAAATTACCGAGGGCGGACAATTATGGCAGTGTTCCAAACAACTTTCGTTCTGTCCGCCCTTTCTTTCAAAATTTTTACGGATGGACAACAAACTTGTTGTTTTCACAAAGATACTGCTGTCCATCCATTTGATCTTTTATTTGATAGTGAACAAGTGTGACGTTGTTTTACAATTCGAACCTTGTTCACTATCTTACAATTTCAGGCGAGACAACATGAATACTGTTTACAACAATTCGACAGTTGTCTCGCCTATCTACCCGGTAACTGAAGTGAAAAAAACTTCACTACCGGGCTTCTTCAGGGGGTTTGATAACGACCCCTCCTCGCCTCCCCTTATAAAGGGGAGGAATACAATCTTCCCCTCCTTACGAAGGAGGGGTTAGGGGAGGTAGATATTGAACCTCTTGAAGAGGAAATGAAAAAACATTTTAACATTTGACATAAAACATTTAACAATTTGGTTATTTGTTAAATGTCAGTGGTCAACTGTCAATAGTGCGCAAAGCGCCAGTTTCCTCTAATAAATTCAGGGCGGACAACTATGAGGATGTTATAATACAAATATTGAGCTGTCCGCCCATTTGTTCTTTACAATTGTCCTTTTTCAAAGGACAACACACCCTCCATAAGCCCGCCCAAAACGGACGAAGGAGGGAAACCATTTTTTTAGGAGGTGTTTCGATGTCCGAGGAAGTCGTTTTGAAGGACGAACTCGTTCGGAAAATGGCACGGACCGGGGGCAATATTCTTGGAACGCGCCATCGCAGAAAGGGCGGTCCGGATAACGATCCGCGCGCAACGCAAGTCGTTGTTTTGGACCAAGATGGTAATGTGCTTTCACGCATTGAGCTTGAGACCGAAGACGACGAGCTTGATTTCATTCGCGGAAGGTTTCCTGTTGCAAAAAAGAAAATAGAAGAAACAGACAATCCTTCAGTATATCCATTCCGGCACGTTAGCTGGAAAAAGCTGAAGAAGGGTGCGGATATTTCAGATGTCAATCCGTTACATATAATGAAGCAAGGGAAGGAAGTTCTCGTTGCCACTCACGTTCCAGTGCTTTACGAAGGGCTCATGAAGGGTGACACGGTCGCAGGCATCCTTGGAGGATCAGGCGATCGTTGGAATGCCGCGTGTTTTCGGCAAGGCAAAAAGATTAGCGCCAAGGTATTTCGCGTTCCGTCGTTTATTCTCTCAAAAAACCGAGAGATAGATGACAACGACGAAGACGGCTACAACACGGGCAAGCTTTTCTTGTCCCATCCGGAACTTTTTTACGAAGTCAATATCTATGACCGTGAAGTGATCGCTGTACGTGAATTGCTGGATCTGCGCATGCGGGCAATGAAAAACCGTATTGCCATCGGCCAGCAAATTCAGCAGAGTCTGGTTGGTAGCATATTCACCAGCGAAGAGGACCTCTACCCCGAAGGTACAATTGAGGATGCTTGCTTGCAAGAAATTGCCAGCGACAAAATCTACGAAGCGATAGAAGAAGAGGAAGCGAGACGCGTAAAAAAGCTTATTCAATCGGTGGAAGGGACAAAAGACCTCTGGGAAAGAATTTTTGAACCAGTTGAGGGCTGGGGTCCCATGCAGGCGGCAAAAATTATTGCCACAGTTGGCGATATCCGCCGTTTTGCTACAGACGCCAGCTTCCGCTCATACTGCGAACTTCGGCCAAAAACCAAAGATGAAAAGGGCAATTTTGTCCATCCCCGGCTTCAATTTCCACGCAAGCGCCGAGGTTCTGTCTCAAAAGTCAGCCCGATTCGGCAAGCCATTTTCCTTTTGGTTGATCAAGCAAATCGCAGACCCACATCTTTGTGGGGAAGAAAGCTCCTGGAAAACAAGGCAAAACTTCGGGAACGCCACCCAGAACCCGTAATGATGCCATCAGCAGACCCAAAGACCGGCAAGGACAAGATAGATTCAAAAACCGGAAAGCCTGTACTGGTAAAGTGTTATACGGATGGCCACATCCACAAGATGGGCATATGGAAAACCGCGGAGCAAATCTGCAATCATATCTACCACGAGTGGTGGAAAATCGCCCGCGAACGCGAGGCGCGGATTAAGGACGGAAAAATTCTGGACATGCCCGAACTCAAGGACACAAAGTCCGAGGATTTGGAAAGCGATAACGATACCAAGGATGAGATGACAGCGTAATACACACCCTCACCCTTAATCCCTCTCCCGTCCATGGAGAGGGAAAGAAAGAGAATTTTGGCGGACAAGTTTTAAGCTGTTTTCTTACAATGTTAGCATTGTCCGCCAAATAAAAAATGGGGAGCGAGGCAAGAGGTGGCATGTAGTAACAAAGCGTTAATTGTCTCGCTCCCCACTTGTTCTTTACATTAAAATCACGGCTGGACAATTGATGTTGTGTTAAATACAAATATTGTGCTGTCCGGCCAGATAAAAATAACCGACAATCCAAACTCTGTTTTTAAAAAACAATATAAAGACTGTTGGTTTTCAGGCGAGACAAAAGTAGTACTGTTTATTAACAAATCAAAGAGTATCTCGCCTATCTACCCGGTAGCTGAAGCTTTTGCTTTAGCTACCGGGCTTCTTCAAGGGGTTTGATAACGACCCCTCCTCGCCTCCCCTTCTAAAGGGGAGGAAAAAATCTTCCCCTCCTTACGAAGGAGGGGTTAGGGGAGGTAGATATTGAACCTCTTGAAGAGGAAACACAATCAGTTTAAAGTTCAAAGTGCAAAGTTAAAAGTTTTGGTATGCGCTCCGCGCATTATTATTTAAAAATTATTAGATTAAACCTCGAAGGGATACATTAACTAACTTTGAACTTTGCACTTTTAATTTTTAACTTATACGTCCGCCCCTACAATTAAATTTATGGATGGACAATGAAGCCGTTGGTATAAACCAAGTACGTCCCTGTCCATCCATTTGATCTTTAAAAAATAACGGGCAACGTTCGGGCTGTTTCCTAAAAACAAGAGGTAATATGCCCGTTGTTTAAAAACTTCGGGCGAGAACAAGTACTGGTCTGCTCTTTGAGCAAGTTTATGTCTGTTCTCGCCCATTCAAATTTAAAAGCGGACAATGACGCTGTTGTTTACACAAAACAATCGTTGTCCGCTTTAAAAAAATCAGGCAGGCAAGATTCCATTTGTCTCTCAAAAAAATACAAAAGACAGAATGCCTGCCTGACTCAAATCCAATGAGCGAGAAATTCCATCACTGTTACAAACAATACAGCCAATGGCTCGCTCATTACCGGCAGAAAAAATAAAATTTTTCTGCCGGTTTTTTTGTTGTGGATAAGCGATTATTCTTGATTATTTTTAATTATTATAGTATTATATTATATGTATAAATTATAAATTCTATGGAAAATTTAGAAGAAAAAAAGAAAATTATTATAGCTGCAAAAAAAGGAGATATGCGGGCTTTTGAAAAAATTCTTTATATATATGAAAAACGCATATACAGCCATTTATATAGAATGGTCGGCCAAAAAGAAGATGCTGAAGATTTGACCCAGACAACCTTTCTGAAATTATATAAAAACATAAAATCAATAAATTTAGACAAAAATTTTAATGCATGGGTTTACAAAATTGCCACAAATACAGCGTATGACTGGTTAAGAAAAAAAAGAGGACATCCTGAACAATTTATGGAAGATATGGGCACAATTGAAACAATAGAAGATGAAACCGCGTATGATATGATAGAGAGCCTAGAGAACAAAGATGCGATTGAGTACGCGATGAATAATATAAAAAAGTCATATAAATCAATTCTAATACTTTTTTATCGCGAAGAGCTCTCATATCAAGAAATTGCGGATGCACTATCCGTTCCCCTTAATACGGTAAAATCAAATCTTTATAGGGCTAAAAAATCATTGAAAGAACAATTAATTTCAAAAATATGAATATACCAATAGCGCAATATATAAAAGAAATACCTGAAGAAAATATTCCCGATGGTTTGCATGAAAAAATTTTAGAAAACATCCGCCTTTATAAATTTAAAGTAAAATTCACTTTTGCAATATCGGTTTTGGCAACAAACTTTTTGTTTTCGTTGTGGGTCGTTTTTTCAAAAATCGGGGATTCCAATATTTTTTCCGCGTTCCAATATCTGCTTGACGGATTTGAGATGAATACCGCGTATCTAACGGACGTAGCCAATGCATTTACGCAATTCATTCCAATGGAATATATTATAATGCTTTTGGCTAACTTTTTCGTAATGGGCTATCTCATTCATATTTCAAAAAAATTCAAAAAACTATTATTACATTCCCGTTAAATCATCGGGAGTGGATTCCATAGTATAATTAATAATTAATTATTCGCTATAAGCCATATGAAACCAAATACGCATAAAATTGCAATCTCTCTTTTCTCCCTCATAATACTGTTCACGGGTTTTGGCCTCCCGGTTTTTGCATTTGCGAAAAATAATGTTGTCCAGGAAAAACAATGCATACAAAACGCCATTGGAAAACGCGACGATTCATTATTAACAGTAATAGACCAGCGCTATGAAGATCAAAAAACTGCGCTGAAAAACAGAAAAACCAACCTTTCAGCCGCATGGAATATCGGAAACCAAAAAAACCGGCGAACAGCTATTAAGAATGCGTGGCAAAACTACACCAACGCTTTACAAAAATCCCGAAAAGCGTATGATGCAACGCGTCTTAACGCATGGAAGCAATTTTATGCCAACAGAAAGGCATGCGGGAAAAATGTTATTTCCGACGACAGAACAACCGAGGGGGTAGACAATAATTTATAATAAATTCTCTATAATGCGCAAACTCCGGTTAGAAACCGGAGTTTTTTAATATTTAAATACTATGATATAATACAAGTAATTAATTAAAAAAAATATGGCCGCAAATAAAAAAACTTTTTATATAATATGCATTTTAGGATTTTTTATCTATTTTGCCCACGCGCTTACATTATATATACAATCTTCATATCTCCAAAAAATCGTTGATGTACAATACATCGGTTTATTTGTTACATTGGCAACGATTGTTAATTTGCTTGTTATCTACGCATTTCCCCAGTTTATAAAACAATTCACCAATTACTGGGTCATGGTATCAGTTACTATTGCGTATATTTTTGGAACAATATTTTTTCTGATTTCGCAGCATATCCTGACCGTTCTTATTTTCTATGTAATACAATTTGTTTCTATAATACTTATTGGCATAAATTTGGATATTTTTCTTGAAAATATTACAGAGAATAAGCGAACCGGAAAAACCAGGACATTATTTTTAACATTTATAAACTCGGCTATTGTATTGGGACCGCTCGTTGCCGGTTTTATAATTGATGACACGGAAAATTATGGACCAACTTTTATCGCATCCGCCGGCATGGCCGCGATTGTTTTAGGAATCCTTTTATTCACCCGCAAATATCTTAAGGACCGCGTACAATACAACAGAAGACCCGTGGTTGATTTATTTAAAATACTAAAAAGTAACGCGAGCATGCTCCATATCTTTTCTCTTTCGTTTGTTCTCAGAATATTTTACGCGATTATGGTCATTTATACTCCGCTTTACCTCCATACAAATATAGGATTTTCATGGGAAACAATCGGCATTATTTTTCCGATCATTTTACTTCCCTTTGTGGTGCTTGAGCTTCCCGCGGGACAGCTTGCTGATAAATATTTCGGAGAAAAAGAAATGCTGATACTTGGCATGGTGATAATGGCTTTTTTCACCGGCTTGATGTTTTTTATTTCTTCACAAAGCGTTTACCTCTGGACAGGAATTTTGTTCATGACGCGCGTAGGCGCGGCGCTCGTAGAGGCAATGCAAGAGGTTTATTTTTTCAAAATTGTTAATAAGAAAGATATTGACATAATAAACTTATTTCGCGATATGACGCCCCTTGGCTGGCTTTTCGCCTCAGCCATATCGGTTGTAATTTTAAAATTTTATTCAATTCAATATTTATTTTTATTCTTAGCAATAATTATTATATTAAATCTTATTTCGGCGATTCAGCTGAAAGACACTAAGTAATAACATTTATTTTATGAAAGAAAAGCATAAAGATCTGACGGGAGATTTAAGAAAGTCGCTTCTCTACCACGATCCTACCGTAGACGCCCGTCTCGTGCGCGTATTAACAGAATTAAAAACCGGATTTTCATTTTTAGAAACATTTATTCATGACAAAGTAGTAACGTTTTTCGGATCCGCACGGATAAAAACCTCAGATCCGTACTACAAAAAAGCGCAGGAACTTGCCGGAGCGCTTGCAAAAAATGGTATCACCATAATAACCGGCGGCGGCCCGGGGATAATGGAGGGGGCAAACCGAGGCGCAGATGAAGCCGGCGGAAGATCGGCCGGAATAAATATATTCCTGCCCCGAGGAGAAAGAAAAAACAGATATGTCCATGAAAGCGTCGGGTTTTATTATTTTTTTAATAGAAAAGTCATACTGGATTATGCCGCTGAAGCGTTTGTATTTTTTCCAGGAGGATATGGCACGCTTGACGAACTTTTTGAAATATGTAATCTTATGAATACGCGTAAAATAAAAAAAAATATACCAATAATACTTTTTGGAAAAAAATTCTGGGCTCCGCTTTTACAATGGCTTGAGCATACCATTGCGAAAAAAAAGCTTATTGCAAAAAATGAGCTTAAAATTTTCTACGTTACCGACAGCATACAAAAAGCAACGGAAATGCTAAAAAAAGTTAAAAATAACAGCACGGGAAACCTCAAAGATAAATAAGATGGTAATTAAAATCCAAAACTCAAATGTCAAATCAAGCTCAAATTTTTAAAATCAGAAATTCTCATATCAAATAAATCCGAAATTCTAAATCCTAAATCCTAAACAAATCATAAATCAGATTTCGTATTTAGGATTTAAATAGTTTGGATTTGATTTGTAATTTGGATTTTGACATTTGGATTTAATATTTGAAAGACGCAAAGCATATATTTTCGTAATTCAAGGTAACGTATAAATAATTAGCCCAAAATAGAACACTAATAATTAATGAAAGTTGAAGCAACAAAAAAACATATGAAATATTCAATACCCAAGCTCCCCTACTCATACGAGGCTCTTGAGCCGTATATTGATGCGAAAACTATGGAAATCCACCATTCAAAGCATCATCAGGCATATGTGGATAAGTTAAACGCTGTTTTGGAAAAATATCCGAAACTTGCGGATGATCCCATTGAATCGCTTCTCAAAAATTTGCCAAAACTTGATATGGCCGAACCGGACAAAAACATGCTGAAAAATAACGGCGGCGGACATGTTAATCATATTGCCTACTGGGAGACGTTGTCACCAAAAAAAGAAATAAATGCGAAACTTGTTGAGGAAATAGTTGGAACTTTTTCGTCTTTGGAAGAATTTAAAAAAATATTCAGCGATTTGGCTCTGACTCGCTTCGGTAGCGGTTGGGCATGGCTTGTCAGAAATAATGAAGGCAAGCTTGAGGCCTACTCAACGCCAAACCAAGACTCGCCGCATCTCAATGGCCATACTCCTATTTTTTGCATTGACGTATGGGAACACGCGTATTATTTAAAATATCAGAATAGACGCGCTGAATATATAGAAAATTGGTGGAATGTCTTAAAATTTCTTTAGAGCTCTTGCGCATATAATGCATTGGTTGTATAATGAGATAATAACTCTTATGCACGAGGCTCCTATGAAGTCCCAAAGCAATAAAAAAATAAAATCCGGAAATTTCCTTGAAAATATTTTCATGGATTTCGCCGGATTTTATTTTTTCTAAAAATATATGCAAATACAAAATATAAAAAAACGAAGCGGCATCGTAACAGAATTTGAACCATTAAAAATTTCTCGCGCCATTGAAAAATCTTTTCTTGCCGTAACAGGATCGTCGGAAAAAGAAATTATTATTGCTATAACCGAAAATGTTGTTAAGGAAATGGAAAAAATATTTCACTCATCGGTACCAACAGTCGAAAACGTACAGGATCTTGTGGAAAAAGAAATTATGAAACAAGGATATTTTGATGTTGCAAAAGCCTATATACTCTATCGCCATGAGCATAATATAATAAGGGAAAAACGAGAAAAGCTTATGCGGGAAAAAATAGAAAATAATGACTTTACCGTTATTAAAAACTCGGGAAAACATGAAAAATTTTTTATAGAAAAAATTAATAAAACCCTGCGTTTTGCAGCTCTTGGATTTGAAAACCAAGTAGATATCAAATCGCTTTCGGAGAAATTTAAAAAAGAGCTTTACGATCCCATAGAAAGCCGGGAAATCGCAAAAGCACTTGTTCTTTCGGCACGGTCGTTTATAGAACGCGATCCGCTTTATTCTACTTTGACCGCAAGACTTTTGCGTAATATTATTTATAAAGAAACCATCGGGCATGACACTATTGATTACCAAAATTTTAATAATCAATACCGCGAATCTTTTGTAAAAAAAATAAAAATACTTGTTGATACAAAAAGATTGGATTCAAAAATGCTGTCGTTTGATCTTATCCGGCTTGCGGACGCGCTCGATCCCGAAAGAGACGACCTTCTCCAATACCTCGGCCTTCAAACGCTTTTTGACCGCTACTTTATAAAAGATAAAGATACGGGATTTTGCATGGAAAGCCCGCAGTCTTTCTGGATGCGCATTGCCATGGGTTTATCATTGAATGAAAAAGAAAAAGAAGACAAAGCAATACAATTTTATGATGTTATTTCAAAGCTTGAATTTATTCCTTCAACCCCGACCCTGTTTCACTCAGGCACAACGCATCCTCAATTGAGCTCATGCTATATAACAGCGGTTGATGATTCATTGGATCATATATTTAAATGTATCGGCGATAACGCGCAACTGTCCAAATGGTCCGGCGGAGTCGCCAACGACTGGACCTCTATCCGCGCCACCGGCGCTCAAATACAAGGAACCGGGGTAGAAAGCCAGGGGGTCATACCATTTTTAAAAATAGCCAATGACACCACCGTCGCCATCAACCGATCCGGACGAAGGCGCGGTGCAACCTGCGTATATCTTGAAGCGTGGCATTTTGACATTGAAGATTTTCTTGAACTTAAAAAAAACACGGGCGATGAGCGCCGGCGTACCCACGATATGAATACCGCCGTATGGATTCCCGATCTTTTTATGAAACGAGTATTAAATAACGGCTCATGGACACTCCTCTCCCCGGACGAAGCGCCCCAGCTCCATAATGTATATGGAAAGAAATTCGATGAAAAATATCTTTATTATGAAAATTTGGCTGATACGGAAAAATTAAAAATTTTCAAAAAAATAAAAGCAAAAGATCTGTGGAAAAGAATGCTTACCATGCTTTTTGAAACAGGGCACCCCTGGATAACTTTTAAAGATCCGTGCAATATCAGATCTCCGCAGGATCACGCCGGGGTTGTGCACTCATCCAATCTTTGCACCGAAATTACCCTCAACACCTCCCGCGAAGAAACCGCGGTATGCAATTTGGGCTCTATAAATTTAACAAAGCATATATCCGGCTCAATGCTTGATGTGGAAAAAATAAAAAAAACCGTAACCCTTGCGATGCATATGCTGGATAACGCCATTGATATTAATTTCTACCCGACGAAAGAAGCGCAATATTCCAATCTAAAGCATAGGCCGGTTGGGTTGGGAATAATGGGATTCCAGGACGCTTTATATATGCAAGATATCCGCTTTGATTCGGAAAAAGCAATGGAATTTGCAGATTATTCCATGGAAACCATTTCCTATTTTGCCATACTGGCGTCCGCCAACTTAGCTCAAAAACGTGGCGCATACGAATCGTACCAGGGATCAAAATGGAGCCAGGGAATTTTTCCCTATGACACATTAGCGTTATTGGAACAAGAGCGCGGCCAAATAATACCGATTGAAAAAACATCGCGGCTTGACTGGAGTCCTGCCAGAGAGGCAATTAAAAAATATGGCATGAGAAATTCCAATTGTCTGGCGATTGCCCCAACGGCAACAATTTCCAATATCGCGGGAAGCTTTCCGTCTATTGAACCTATATACAAAAATATATATGTTAAATCAAACATGTCCGGAGAATTTACCATAACCAACCAATACCTGATTGAAGATTTGAAAAAACTTAATCTCTGGAACGAAAACATGCTTGATGCCATAAAAAGAAATGACGGTAATATTTCCAATATTTCGGAAATTCCGCAGAATATAAAAGATATGTACAAAGAAACATTTGATATTGATCCCGAGTGGCTTGTAAGAATTGCCGCTCAAAGAGGAAAATGGATAGACCAAAGCCAGTCTTTAAATATATTTTATAAAGGCGTATCTGGAAAAAAAATATCCGATATTTATATGATGGCGTGGAATTTGGGTCTAAAAACTACATATTATTTAAGAACCTTGGCTGCGTCAGGAATTGAAAAAAGCTCCATAGGGCTGAAACAAGAAAATTCTCAAACTCCATCTATTCTATCCGCGCCCATACCGGAAACAACCGCCATGCCACACATGGAAAAAATTACCATTACTCAAATAAAAGAATCCTCAACCATCCGGCTATGCAAAATTGACGACCCAACATGCGAGTCTTGCCAGTAAAAATAGAATTAAGAATTATGAATTAAGAATTAAGGGCAAAAAACATATGAAAAATCAAATCCTAAATAACTCCTCCACCGATCCGAATAAAATTCTCCCTATCCACTATCCATGGGCGCGAGAGCATTATAAAAATGGCGTTGCAAATAGCTGGGTACCCCAAGAAATTCCCATGCAACAAGATATTGAGTTATGGAAAAAACAAGGCGGGCTTACTGAAGAAGAGCGGCGTATGATTCTATGGAATTTAGGATTTTTTTCAACCGCGGAAAGCCTGACCGCCAATAACATAGTGCTATCCATTTATCGGCACATAACCAACCCCGAATGCCGCCAATACCTCCTGCGCCAAGCATACGAAGAAGCGGTTCATACGGAAACCTTTATCTATTGTTGCGATTCACTCGGGCTTAATCCTGATGAAATTTATAATATGTACCTGAGTGTCCCAAGCATAAAAAAGAAAGATGATTTTGTGGTAAGCATTACAAAATCCATACTTGATCCGAATTTTACCACAACCGGCGCTGAAAACATACAAAAATTCGTCTACGATCTTGTCGGATACTATGTGATAATGGAAGGCATTTTCTTTTACGCGGGTTTTGCCATGATGCTCTCGCTTCTGCGCCTGAATAAAATGGTCGGCGTCGGCGAACAATTCCAATATATTTTACGCGATGAGTCGGTGCATTTGGCGTTCGGATCCGACCTTATTAATGCCATAGTGGCAGAAAATCCTGAAATATGGACCGAAGATTTTAAAAAATCCATTTCTGAAATAATTATCAAATCACTTGAGCTTGAAGATGAATACGCGCGCGATTGCCTTCCTCGCGGAATTTTAGGGCTTCGCTCCGATGTGATCCGCCAATATCTGGAATACATCGTTGACAGAAGGCTTGAAAGAATACATTTGCCAAAAATATACAATACACCAACTCCATTTCCATGGATGAGCGAGATTATTGATTTAAAAAAAGAAAAAAATTTTTTTGAAACACGCGTTAACGAATATCAAACAGGCGGAAATCTTTCCTGGGAATAGCAAAAAATTTTATGCAAATTCTTTCAATAATTCCCGAACGTCGTATGCATGAACTTGCTGGGTTAATGGTTCCTTGGTGTTTAAAGAATAACTGTCTTCTAACGTTGGCCTCTCCTCTTTATAAATAATGCCAACGGGTATTCCCTTGTCCCAGCTGCCCGATATTTGAATGGCTTTTTCTTTATTCGCAGGATCCCATGTATCATCAAGTTTTTTCATATGATCAGTATACCAGGAGGATGTATTTATCAAATTCAAAGTAACACAGGGCTGTAAAATATCAACTATTGAAAAACCTTTGTGTTCTATGGCCGCTTTCAAAATCCGTGTAAGCTCCTGCATATCAAAGGCATATGCCCGTGCGACAAAGGTTGCGCCAGCGGATATCGCGATCTGAAGATGATTGAGTTGCACTAAGGGATTGCCTTGCGGAGTTGATTTTGTTTTCATACCCTGAGCCGATTCAGGCGACATTTGACCCGTAGTCAAGCTATACAGCTGATTATTATGGATAATATATGTCATATCTACATTTGTTCTGCAGGTATGCATAAAATGATTTCCGCCCTCTCCCAAGGCCCCTCCGTCTCCTGAGATTGCCATTACTTTCAGCTTTGGATTTGCAAGCTTAATACCCACGGCAACCGGTAAAACCCTGCCATGAAGCGAATGGAAGCCATAGCAGCGAAACCAATTGCATCCATTGCCGTTGCACCCGATATCAAAAATATTCACGGCTTGGTGCGGTTCAATATTGAGCTCCACGAATGTTTGCTTGATTGCCGCCCAAATGCCGAAATTTCCGCAACCGGCGCACCAAGTTGATTTTTTCGTTGTGATAAAATCTGTTAGTTTTGGCATACAATAATGGTAAATAATTATTTATTTAATTTTTTTAATCATTTCCACAATTTCTTCCGGCCAGAATTGCCTTCCACTGTACTTCAAAATCAATTTCGCGGGCGTGATGCCCGTGATACCTCGCAATAATTCAGCAAATTGACCGGTTGGATTATTTTCCATAATAACAAGTTTTTTTGCGCTCCCAATGGCTTTTTCTATTGCTTTTTGATCTATCGGCCATACAACAGGAATGTGCACGTATTTGATATTTTCAAACGTTTGTATTGCTTCAAGCATTGGTCCGCGAGTTGATCCCCAGCCGAGTACGGCAATTTTTGCAAATTTTTCTCCGTATATTTCCGGCTTTGGCAGATCTTTCAGTATGGCCGGAAGTTTTGCTGCCCGCTTGTCCACCTGCGCAACTCTCATCTCAGGAGTCCATCCTTCAATGGTAAATCCATATTCATCGTGCTCATCTGAATTCGTAAGATGAAGCCCGTTTTGCATGCCGGGCAATGATCTGGCAGAAACGCCGTCTTTGGTAAGCTTGTAACGATTATATTCTTTCATTTTTAAAAGCTCTTCTTGAGTTAGCATTTTCCCCCGCTCTATTTTCACTTCTGTTTTAAAATTATCAAATGATTTATACCCTTCGGATAAATATTTATCAATAAGAATAAAAACGGGAATTTGATATTTTTCTGCAAGATTAAATGCCAATGCGGTCTGTTCAAACGCGCTTTGCGGGTCGCTTGGAGCCAGCACTACGCGTAAAAAATCACCGTGACCGCAATGTACGACAAAACGCAAATCTCCCTGCTCGGTCCATGTCGGTAATCCTGTTGAAGGCCCTGGTCGCGACGATACAGCTATGACCGCAGGCGTTTCGGTAATAGCTGATAATGTAACAGCCTCGGTCATAAGGGCAAAACCTCCGCCGGAAGTTCCGGTCATAGCTCTGGTGCCCGCATACATAGCGCCGATCATTGCGTGCACCGCGGCGATTTCATCTTCCGGCTGGTATACAACCATACCTGTTTTTTTGGCCCATTCGGCAACAGAATGCAATATGGTTGTTGCCGGCGACATTGGATACGCGA
This sequence comes from Parcubacteria group bacterium GW2011_GWA2_38_13, assembly GCA_000992395.1. Lineage (GTDB taxonomy): Bacteria > Patescibacteriota > Patescibacteriia > Buchananbacterales > GWA2-38-13 > GWA2-38-13. Next base: position 19,907 of record LBUD01000019.1, read on the forward strand.
TATACGCCCGGCAACCAGAGGCAACAGCGCCTAAAGCAACTCCGTTGTTGGAATTTAATATTACTTTTTCTTTGCTCGCCTGTATCTCATTAAGTTTAAAAAATAATTTTTTTCCAAGATAATTTTTCTTTACGTAATTAAATCCCGCGTCTATGGCAATTCTATTCATGTCCCTTACTTCAGGCGATTTTGCTCCAAATACCTTATCAAGCATTGTATAAACAACATTGACGTCGTATTCTAAAATCCCAAACGATGCGCCCAACGCGATAATATTTGTAACAATCGGCCTCAAGCCATTTTCTTTAATAAGTTCGGCAAGCGAAATCGCGCACACTTCAATTTTCTTTTTTTTAGCAACCTCAATCGCCTGAGCCGTAACTTTTCCGCTGTCATAAATTATAATTCCTCCTTTTGCCATTTCTTCAGTATGAAGTTGCACGGTTTCTTCGTTAAGTGCGATAAGCAGATATACATCATGGTACAAAGCATGAATCGGCCGTTCTGCCACGCTTACGCCAAATGCCACGTGTCCACCGCGTATTGCAGATGGAAATTCCGAGTATCCATATGTATAAAGCCCCTCTTGATTGCACGCCTTTGCGAAAAGAGAGCCCGCAACCTGTTGACCATCGCCGGCCGCACCGCCTATTTTCCATGTAAAAATATTCATAAATAAATTTAAAATTGAAAAAATAAAAATATAAAAATAATAATAAAAAAATTAATTATTATTATTTTATAATTTTAACAGCCTTTTCTCTTTTTAGCAACTCCTATCGCACCGAATGCCCCAGATATTTCAAAAAACTATGCGGAATACTATTATTTTCACATATTTTAGAATACAAAAGCGCGGCATGTCTTGGCTTTCTACGCATAGTGCGATAATTAATTCCAATAAGTCCAAAACGCGGCTCAAAACCCTTTTCCCATTCAAAATTATCAATCAAAGACCAATAAAAATAACCCCTGACATCCACGCCTGCTTGTATCGCATGGTAAACCTCTTTTAAATATGAAATAAGATATCTTGATCTTTTAGATTCGTTTGTGGTTGCAATGCCGTTTTCTGTTACGAAAATCGGGAGTTTATAAGAATTTAAATCCACCAATACATCAAATATGCCTTGCGGGTACACTTCCCACCCAACCGATGTCATTTCTCTGTGTTCTTGCCTTGCTTCCAGATAAAACCGCAATGTTTGAAAATGCAAACCCCTAACACGATAATGAAAATAATAATTAATACCTATAAAATCATGATAACGCCGAGAAAAAGTAAAAAACGAATGGTTCCAAATCCAATCACTGATAAGCGCAAAAAACCAATTGAACAATGAATGCTTTTTATATGAATATATGGAAACCGAATTTGACGCAATGCCCACGCTTGGCTTTCCCCAAAGTTTCTTTTTATAAATAGAATGAATAAGGCGATAGGCTTTTTTATGCGCGCGGATAAGATTTCTGTATGATTTCAGCATGAGCCAATAACTCTTTTTCTCAGGAGGCCAAAGTCCGGCGAGGTATGACATAGTCGAATAGACTAGCGGTTCATTAATTGTCATCCAATAATGAACATCATGCCCCAGCTCTTCCACGATAAATTTTACATAACGGGAAAAATAAAATTGTGAAGACGCGCAATCCCATCCCCCCTTTCTTGAAAACCATGCCGGATTAGTAAAATGATGAAGAGTTACAAACGGCTCAATGTGTTTTTTCCGCAAAGACCGTATTATATTTTTATAATACTGTACCGCTTCCAGATCCCAACATCCTTCTTTTGGCTCAATGCGTGACCACTCAATGGAAAATCTGTGCGCGTTTTGATGCATCTTTTTTGCCATTTCAAAATCTTTTTCAAAATATTTCTTCTGATCGCATGCCTTGCCGGAATGATGCCTTTTTTTTGATTGCGTCTCCCACCGCCACCAATCATTAAATATATTATTCCCTTCAACCTGATGCGATGACGTAGAAGTACCCCAAAAAAAATCTTTGGGAAAATATAATGTCTGGTGAAACTTGAGCCTTATACTCCTTCTCAATGCCCTCGTATTCACTCCCTGCGGGGTTAACAATTTTTTTATTTGTTTTTTATTTATTTTTGCCATAATTATATTATACCACAAATGGGCTAATATAAAAGGCGGAAAGCTTTGTGCTTACCGCCCATATTTTTCTATTTTTTTCCTTCTATTTGTATGTTTTCGAACAGACCAACACCTACCGAGAAAGATCTAGCACTCGACAAAGATATCGACAATCTGGCGAAGCGGAATCTTGATTCGCCTAAGAGCGCTCCTCTGATGATCGAGGGCAGGAAGTGTGGGGCGCAGAACAAGCGTGCCGTTGCGAAAGCCTCCCTTCTCGGAAGGCCGCTTGACCTCACTCTGTGTGAGGCATCCGCGCACATCTCGCGTTCCCCTACGGGACGAACGGATGACCCGAAGAAATACCCCGAGCCAGAGCTTCCTTCTCGGCAATGCCGAGACCTGCCTGCGAACCCTGTCGATCAGCTCTCCCTTGCGAGTGACTTTCATCTTCTTCTACCCTTTCAGCAAAACACGAAACAAAGCAACCACCGTTACACTCTAACTTTTATACCTCCTTTCAGAAGGATAAATTGAAAAAAGAACTTAATTTACTATACATAAGTATATCACTGCCAACCATTCTGTCAAATTTATAAAATATGAATAATTTTAGATACAAAAATCCCTCCTGATAACTATCAGGAGGGATGGTGTAGAAAATTCTATAAAACCGCTTCTTTTGCTGCCTTGGCCACTCTGAACTTGCAAACTGTTTTGGCCGCGATTTTGATTGTCTCTCCGGTTGCCGGATTTCTTCCCATTCTCTCTTTTCTATGAACCTTTACAAGCTTTCCGATTCCCGGCACGACAAATTCACCGCTCTTTTTTACTTCATCATATGCCAGCGCTGTCATTGTTTCCAATACATTGGAAATATCAGACTTTTTTAACGTTGTTTTGTCCGAAAGAGCGGCAATGATTTGAGACTTTGTCATTTTTGCCATAATTTACGCAAATTAATTATTAATTTTTTAATAAATCATGATGCATCGGCTTCTCGATCATAATCCCAAAAACGCGGGATTGAAGTCAATGATAATTTATATTCGTATTATACAAAATATTCAATAAATACGCCACTAAATTAATCCACAGGGCAAAAAGTAACCGGTAACCCGTAACGGGTAACGCGTAATAATAAAAATTACTGATTACTGATTACTTGTTACGGATTACTGATCATCTTTTTAAACTCCTCCACCATCGGTACCTGCTCTGACTCCAGCCCGTATGCCTCGGCTGTATATAAAGCCGCCCAGTCAGCCAAAACCAATGATAAAAATATTTTTTGAAATTCATTCTCCCCTTTTAATTCAAGAATTTCTACTGCCAATCCGCGATCCTTATAAAGTTTTTCTAAAACATCCATGCGCTTTTGAAGTTTCGGATTATCTTTCGGATCTTTTAAAAATACAAAATAAAAATTTTCTGATAGTTTTTTCGTAGCGTCCTTAACATCAAATCCCGTCATCTCATTGTGGTTCAATTCCGGCAACACATTACAAAAAGCGGGTATTTTTCCGGTTTCATTAAATTTAATTTTCCAATTATACGCTAAGGAATAATTCTTTGTTGATGAATATATAATGGGTAATTTTCCGCGCAATCGATTTGCAAATTCTTTGCCTCGTTGTTCGTAGGCGCTAGGCTCTATGCTTTTTGCCAAAAGCGCAATCTCTTTCAGGCCGTCATTGAGCTTCATCGCCTTCATTAATGCCTTAATGCTATAACCAAGCGCGGATCTCGGCTGAATACCGCCGGGCAACACGATATATGAAACCTTGTCTTTTTTCGCCATTTCAATAAGTTTCCCTCCGACCGCGATTGCAATGATCGGTAAATTTTTTGATCTCGCTTCTTCGTATCCACTTATGGTTTCTTCCGTATTTCCGGAATACGAGCTTGCGATAACTATTGCTTTTTTTAATCTGTTTTCTGAAAACGCCGGCAAGCCATAATCACTATGTATAATGATATCCAGCCCCGGCATGGCGGTTTGAAGAATATTGGCCGACAAATGAGACCCTCCCATACCGCAAACAACATAGGTCTTATATTTTTTAATTTTTCCCCCTTCTATTTTTGGGCGGAATTTAAATTGTTTATTAAAATTTTTTATTGCGTCGCTCATCATATAACTACGAATTAGCTACTAATTTCCACTAATTAACTACGAATATATTATAATTAATTGTTTTAATTAGTATTTATAATTAATAAATATTTAAAACACGTTTGAATACAAGACTGTCGGTTCGAAAATTGGCAAGTATTCCTAATTCATGACCAGAAAATTTGAGATATGCTTTCAATTGGTTAAAGTCTTGTTGCTTAAAAAATGGAATGGTTTTTATTTCAAGTATTATTTTACCATCTATGAGAAAATCAAGAAAATATTTTCCTATCTTCTCTCCTTCAATAAGTATATTCACCGGAATTTGTTCCTTGAATGGCAATTTTGTTTTTTTTAGTAAGGACGCAATTGCTCTTTGATAATATTTTTCATGCAATCTATTACCGAGCCTAGAATGTGTTTCGTACAAAATACCCACGATTATATAACTTAACTCAGGATAAATCAAATCTTTTTCGGTCATTCGTAGTAAATTAGTTTTAATTAGTAGTAGATTAGTAGTTACAATTTAATTTTATACCCCACCTTCATGGGAATTAAAATAGCACGCGCGGGCGAGCCGTCAAGCCCGACAAATTTTAAAGGCAATCCGACAAAAAAATATTTTCCCGCTTTTACTTTTACCAAATTTAAACCTTCAAAAATTACTATTTTTCTTTTTAAAAGTTCCGTATGCGGACGATTATCCGCGCTTCCTTTTTGCTTTACGGACAAGTAATCAATGCCAAACATGGCAATTCCAATTTTTCCCAAATATTGAGCCGCCTCCCCCGACAAATAAATATAATCGCTAAAAAAATTTTTAAATCCCCGAGAAGAATTTTTTGTTTTCACCATGATTCTTTCGCCTTTTTGAATTTTATATTTTTTTAGATCTTCAATATGTATAGCTTCTTTCACATAAGATAAGTCCAAAACTCTGCACATTCCGACCATTGATTCCAAGGGCAATTCATCAACCCCTGATCCAAGACGAAACACATGACATGGCGCATCCACGTGCGTGCCGATATGCGATCCCATTAAAATACTGGAGCTCACTGACGTTTTTCCTCGCATGGCACGAAAGACCGGTTTTTGGCTTCCGGGGTACAAAGGCATTTTTGGGGTGATGGCGTGGGAGATATCAATGATGTTCATAAAACTACGAATTAGCAACAAATTAAAACTAATATACTACGAATAAATTTGTAGTTAATTGGAAAAAAATTAGTAGTTAATGAGTAGGTTCCAATCTGCCGCAAACTTCTCAATTCCCGCGTCCGTCAAATCGTCTTGAATATTAAATTCATGCCACGGCTTGTCTAAAGCAATATCTTTATAAAAAATCGGCTGTAATTCGCGAGAATAAAACTCATAATCTTTTGGAACTATCATTTTTTTCTTATGCCATTCAGACAAAATTTTCAGAGGCGCGGTAATAATGTCTGCACCCATTGATATAGAATAATACAAATGATCAATACTTCTCGCGCTTGCCGCCAAAACTTCCACATGCCCATCGCCTTTTTTGTACATTTCAATTATATTTTTTACCAAATCAACCCCCCTTAACCCTTTATCATCCAGCCGGCCGATAAATGGCGATATAAATACTTGTCCTTTCTTTGCGCCTCGTGTTGCCGCATACACTGCCGCGGCCTGCTCTTGGGAAAAGCATAACGTCATGTTCACCCGTAATCCATCTTTAACGGCGATTTTCGCGGCTCTTAACCCCTCTGAAGTAATAGGAAATTTTATATGGGCGTTTGGAATCCACACAAACATTTCTTTGCCCTGCTTAAGCATTTCTTCCGCCTTTGTGTCTTTATCAGCATATACTTCAATAGAAACCGAGCCGTTCGGTATCAAATTTGAAATTTCCTGAACCACACCCTTATAAAATCCGTAAATCTCATCAAGCGTAAATTTTTTTCCTTCAGCTAATCGCTTTTGCGCTTCAGGATTTTTTGCAATCAAACTTGGATTGGTTGTCTGTCCGTCCAAAAATCCCAAAGTCGCCAAAATTTCCTTGGTCTCATTTGGATCTCCGCTATCAAGAAAAATTTTGGTTTTAAGATTTTTCGGGCGCATTTGGTTTTTTATTATGTCATTGCCTACGCTCACCATGACAATTAGTAATATTACTAATTTCTGATTCCTTATTCCCGATTCCTGATTACCGATTACTGGTTGCAATATTCAATTTAACACTTCTTTTACCTTCTCAATTATACCATCTTTTGATATTTCCTCATAATTCAGCAGTTCCTGCGGTGTGCCGGACATTGGCATTTTGCGCACACAAAGACTGACTATCTGTAGGGGCACCCCTTGTGGGCGCCCAGATTGGGCGGGCACAAGACCCGCCCCTACACCAGATAAAAAGCTGGTCACCGCTTCTCCCAAACCGCCTTCGGCAAAATGATCCTCAACGGTAATTATGGCATTCGTTTCTTTAGCTGCTTTTTCAAGCGTT
>LBUD01000020.1:0-1649 GCA_000992395.1 Parcubacteria group bacterium GW2011_GWA2_38_13
TTTTTAGTGCAAATTTCTTTTATGTCAGGAGTACAAAGACCAATAAAATTGCCTATAAAAATAATGGGTGTTAAATATTCTGTGTCTCCGACACCTGTAAATTCAATAACTCCGTACCCAAGTCCATCCGCAACACCTTCTCCTACCTCCGTTCTTTCTGCTTCACCAACGCCAACTCCAAGTATAATTCCCACCCCTACGGTTACTCCTACGCCAACTCCTATCCCAACGTCAAATTCGGTATCTACGACAAAATTTCTAAGAGGCGATGTGAATGGCGATGGACGAATTGATATCACAGATATGTTTAACATTTCACAATATATTAACGAAGGCGCACAATTAGGATGCGCTGACGGAGCTGATGTCAATGATGACGGATCCGTTGATATTTCAGACTTTGTATATTGGTCAAATTGGTTTAATCGAGGAGGCACAGAGCCAAAAGCTCCTGGTACAAAAATTGCCGGTGTGGATCTTACCCAAGATTCTTTGGTGTGCGGGAATGGCTCATCTTCCTCAACCCCTACGCCCACTCCTACGCAAAATCCAGTGGCTTCTGTTTCACCGACACCAACCCCGACCCCAAGAGTAACCCCAACACCTACTCCAACGCCTACGCCGACTTTTTCCGCGAGTCCAGTTCCAATCGCGAGCGTTTCTCCAACTCCAACGCCGACCGCATCAGCGAGCCCGGCGCCGACAGCTTCGCCAAAACCATCAGTATCGCCAACACCTGCAGTTTCTCCAAAGCCAACTCCAACACCAAACCAGACAACTGCGACAAAATTCCTCCGAGGCGATGTGAATGGCGATGGTAGTATTGATATCACAGATATGTTTAACATTTCACAATATATCAACGAAGGCGTAGCATTAGGATGCGCTGATGGAGCTGATGTCAATGATGACGGCAAAGTTGATATATCGGATTTTGTGTATTGGTCAGATTGGTTTAATCGAGGAGGCAAAGAGCCAAAAGCTCCGGGTACAAAAATTGCCGGTGTGGATCTTACCCAAGATTCTTTGGTGTGCGGGAAAAATACATCTGCCCCAACCCCTACACCTTCAGTTACTCCTACACCAACACCATCAGTTTCACCAACGCCAGCTCCAAGCACAAGTCCTACGCCTACGGTCACTCCAACGCCAATACCGACAGCTATTATTAAACCAGATTTTACCGTATCAGGAATCACCTACAGAAAGTCGTCATTTAATTCCTTCAATCCTCTGGAAAACAGCGTCGTGATCCTTTTAAACAATAACTCTAGCGAAAAATATATTGGTCCAATTGAATACCAAATCAAAGATAAACTTTCGGGAAAATCGGCATTTATTTCCACAGCAAACTTCACCGAATCTTGGCCATTTATGCCTGGAGATCCATATTGGATGGACAATCAATATTTTAGTTTTTTTTCATTACACGGAGAATATCAATTTGAGGCAACCATTGATCCTTTGAATAAAATTCAGGAATCTGACGAATCAAATAATTCTTTTACGCAAGGAATTGTTGTGCCGGGAGCAACAAATAAATTCCTCCGAGGCGATGTGAATGGCGATGGACGAATTGATATCACGGATATGTTCAACCTATCACAATATATCAACGAAGGCGCGCAATTAGGATGCGCTGACGGAGC
>LBUD01000020.1:1672-26187 GCA_000992395.1 Parcubacteria group bacterium GW2011_GWA2_38_13
TATTTAATAATTAATAATGCTTTGCTTCGTTTCTGCATAAGTCAGGAAACGGATGCTAAAGCAATTAAAGCATAGCTATTATTCTGAAGGCCTTCGGGATAATTGCAAAAGCAAAAATAAATAAAAGCTATGGCTTTTATCCCGAAAGCTTTCGGGATGATTGCTAAAGCAATCAAAACAAAAATATATGAACGAGCAAGTAGAAAAAAGAGTGCATATGCAATTGTATTCTGCGTTTGCAACCGGCTTCTTATTTTTCTCATACTTCATGCTATCGCTGCAGGTCATGTCGGCGACGATAGTAGTAGGAAAACTTCCAATTGCGTAAGATCATTATCCGGCGCAAAAGGATGTATAAATAAAAACAAAAGTCGGCCTCGTGGCTGATTTTTGTTTACAAAAATGCATTATTTTGCTATAGTATTGAAATATGTTTATATTTTGGTTATGAAGGTATTTATAAAAAAATTTACTCCAAAAATTGTTTTATACGCATATCATTATTTGATGGCAAGGTTTGCTTCTTTTTATTACGGAAACCCTTCAGAGAAAATAATCGTTATCGGGGTTACGGGTACTAATGGCAAAACAACGACGGTCCGTTTCATTGCCGAAGCGCTTGGAGCGTGCGGAAAAAAAGTTGGGCTTGCCTCAACAGCCGAATTTCAAATAAATGATAAGCGCTGGCTGAACGATATGAAAATGACCATGCCCGGAAGATTCTATCTGCAGAAATTATTACAAGATATGGTTGCGGCTGGTTGCGAGTATGCGATTATTGAGACCTCGTCGCAGGGCATTATACAATTTCGGCATATGGGAATTCATTACGATGCTATTGTCTTTACCAATCTTACCCCGGAGCATATAGAGGCGCACAACGGTTTTGAAAATTATAAAAAAGCAAAGGGCAAACTTTTTGAACACATGGCAAGCATGAAAAAAAAGATACTGCGCGGAAAAGAAATTGACCGTGTATCTATTATTAATCTTGATGACCAATATGCGAGTTATTTTTTGCAATTTGGCGCGGATAAAAAATATGGATATACCCTTGGATTAAAATATGACATTAAGGGAGTTGAAGAGGTGCGCGCAGAAAATATTTCTATCAACCCAAACAATTCAAAATTTATATTTTTAGGCCAAGATGTGGAAATTGCCATGCCGGGCAAACACAATGTTTACAATGCTATTGCCGCGTTAACTGTTGGTTTGGCATTGGGTTGTGACATAAAAGACATGGAGCACGGTTTACGGAACGTATCGGTTCCGGGGAGGATGGAATATATTTCCGAAGGACAGAAATTCAGCGTTATTATTGATTACGCGCCTGAGCCCGAAGGGCTTAAACAGCTTTATAAAACCTTGGAGCTAGTGAAAAAAAATAAAATTATCCATGTATTGGGTTCGTGCGGGGGCGGAAGGGATTTGGCAAGAAGACCCGTGATGGGGGAAATTGCCGGGGAGAATGCAAACTCTGTAATTATTACAAACGAGGATCCGTACGATGATAGCCCTCAGGAAATTATTGATCAGGTGGCGGCGGGCGCTCTTCAAGCAGGGAAAATAGAAAATAATAATCTTTTTAAAATTTCAGACAGGCGCTTGGCCATTCGCAAGGCGCTTGAGATTGCGCAAGAAAATGATTTAGTTATCATAACGGGAAAAGGATGCGAGCAGGCGATCGTGGTTGCGAATAATAAAAAAATTCCATGGGACGATAGGACAGTGGCAAGGGAAGAGCTGAAAAAATTCAAAGTGCAAAGTTAAAAGTGCAAAGTAAATGTGTCCCGAAAGCTTTCGGGACTCCTAAATTTTGAACTTTGCATTTTGAACTTTGAACTTTTATGTTGTGGATAACTTCTCTTGAAAAAAAGTATTTTTTATCCTTATATAATTTATTTTAGCTTATTTAAGATAAATATAAAAAATTTTTAAAAAAAGGCAAAAAATATTTGACTTTTGTTTTTAATTATGTTAAATTATAAAAGTCAAATAAAACTTCCCGCTATTGGTGGCAAAGGTATTATTATAAATTATACTATAGTGGGTTTATACACTTCTACAAAGTAATCACACAATTATTTTCAATCTCGTCTCTATCTTAGGGAGGAGAATTTTTTGCTACTCTTCTAAGTTTTTTAAATTTATTTTTTAATATTTTTATATTTATCTATGAAAACTCAAAAAGCCGGCGAAAGAAAATTTTTTGGAAAAATTTATGAAAGCCTTCCTTTGCCTGATCTCATAGAAATTCAAAAGCGTTCATTTGACTGGTTTATGAAAGAAGGGTTGAAGGAGCTTTTTGATGAGGTTTCCCCGATTCGGGATTTTATTGGCAGAGATTTGGAAATATATTTTGAAAAATATTATCTTGATGAGCCGAAGTTCGATGAAGTGACTTCAAAAAGAAAAAATTTGACCTACGAAGCGCCTTTAAGGGTCAACGCCCGGCTTTCCAACAAGCGCTCGGAAAAATCAATTGAGCAGGAAGTCTTTTTGGGTGATTTTCCCCTTATGACCGACCGCGGAACATTTATAATCAATGGCATTGAAAGGGTTGTGGTGTCGCAGCTTATCCGATCGGCGGGTGTATTTTTTACTTCAGAAGTAATAAATGAGAGAAAATATTATGGCGCAAAAATAATTCCAAACCGCGGATCTTGGCTTGAAATTGAAACAGATGTAAATAATGTCATTTGGGTAAAAATTGACAGGAAAAGAAAGGTTGCCATAACCGCGCTATTGCGGGCATTCGGATATTCAAGCGACGAGGAAATTCTAGAATTATTCAAAGATACCGATACGCATCCTGACGTATCCTTTATACCATCGACAATTGGAAAGGATGTTAGCAAAAATCAAAACGAAGGATTGATTGAAATATATAAAAGAATACGGCCGGGAGATCTGGCAACCGCGGACAATGCGAAGAATTTGATTTACGCAATGTTTTTTAATTTTGAACGCTACGATTTCGGCCCGGTAGGACGATATAAACTTAACCAAAAATTCAAGCAGGATATTCCTATTAATAAAGAAAACAGAGTGCTGTTGCGCCAGGATCTTATTGATATTATTAAAGAAATAATCAGGCTTAATATTTCACAAAAAGAAGCTGATGATATTGATCATCTTGGAAACAGGCGCGTGAGAGCAATCGGTGAATTAGTACAAAATAAATTTAGAATCGGCTTGGCGAGAATGGAGCGCATTGTAAAAGACCGCATGAGCACGATTGATATTAATGAAATCACCCCGAATAAACTTATTAACGCGCGGCCGGTCATAGGATCGGTGAAGGAATTTTTCATGTCTTCTCAGCTTTCTCAATTTATGGATCAGACCAATCCATTGTCTGAACTTGAACATAAGCGAAGGCTTTCAGCGATGGGACCCGGCGGACTTTCACGCGAACGCGCGGGATTTGATGTTCGCGATGTGCACCAAACGCACTATGGAAGAATCTGCCCGATTGCGACTCCTGAAGGCCCGAACATCGGACTTGTCGGCCATCTGTCTTCGTACGCGAGAGTAAATGAATATGGTTTTATTGAAACTCCGTATAGAAAAGTTATTCACGATCCAAAAAATATCGCGATAGAAACTGAAGAAAAAATTTCGCGCGCTGATGTTATTAATCCTGACAACAACAAAGTTGTTGTCAAAGCAGGCGAAACTATAACCGCGCAAATCGCGAAAGAGCTTGAGAAAATAACTTCATTACAAAATATACCGGTTAAACCGCGCGTTACAAATGACGTGCAATATTTAAGCGCGTTTCAAGAGGAAAGACTGGTGACGACTGCGGCGACAACACCCATTGATAACGACGGATATTTTTTGCATGAAAATGCTGATGTAAGGAAGAAGGGCGAACCGGAAATTGATTCCGTATCAATTATTGATTGCATGGATGTTGCTCCGAACCAAATTATTTCAATAGCCACGTCGTTAATCCCATTTTTGGAGCATGATGACGCTGTCCGCGCGCTTATGGGATCAAATATGCAACGGCAGGCAATACCGGTCATTCATCCCCAGTCGCCTGTTGTGGGAACCGGCGTTGAGAAAAAGGCTGCTGAAGATTCCGGCCATGTTATTTTAGCCCCGTTTGACGGAGAAATTTCCACCCTGCAATCAGACAGAATTGAAGTGAAATCCAAAAAAGGTGATGTAAAAAATTTCTATTTAAATAAATTCATACGATCCAACGCTTCCACATGCATTAACCAAAGGCCTATTGTTGAAAAAGGAGATATGGTGGCAAAGGGGCAAGTTATCGCGGACGGTCCTGCAACGGAGCTTGGCGAGCTTGCTCTTGGCAGAAATGTTTTGTGCGCGTTTATGGCATGGGAAGGATATAATTACGAAGATGCCATTATCGTGTCTGAAAGGGTTGTGAAGGAAGACTGTTTCACATCTATATATATTGAAGATTTTTCCATTGAAGTCCGCGATACCAAACTCGGTCCCGAAGTTGTGACATCGGATATTCCGAATATTGGCGAAGAAAAACTCAAAGACCTTGATGCCGAGGGCGTGGTAAGAATCGGAGCATCAGTATCATCCGGAGATATATTGGTTGGAAAAATCACTCCAAAAGGAGAAACCGAGCTTTCCGCGGAAGAAAAACTTTTGCGCGCCATATTCGGCGAAAAAGCCCGCGACGTGCGCGACAGCTCATTATATCTTGAGCATGGCGAGCACGGAAAAGTTGTGGATATAAAAGTATTTTCACGCGATGCCGGCGACAAGCTTTCATCCGGCGTTATTAAAATGATACAGGTTTCAATCGCCAATTTGCGAAAAATTCAGGTTGGTGACAAAATGGCGGGCCGCCACGGGAACAAAGGCATTGTTTCCATTGTTTTGCCGATTGAAGATATGCCGTTTTTGAAAGACGGAACGCCGATAGATATTATTTTGAGCCCGCTTGGAGTTGTATCAAGAATGAACTTGGGTCAAATTCTGGAAACGCATCTCGGGCTTGCGGCCCATACTTTGGGATATAAAGCCGCCTCTCCCGCGCTGAATGGAGTTTCTGAAAAAGATATTAAAAGCGAATTAAAAAGAGCCGGGTTTAGTGAAGACGGAAAAATGGTTGTGTATGACGGAAGAACAGGAGAATCTTTTGATCATAATGTTACCGTCGGCTACGTATATATGATGAAACTCAATCATATGGTTGAAGATAAAATCCACCAAAGATCAATCGGCCCATACTCGCTTATTACCCAGCAGCCGCTTGGCGGAAAAGCGCAGTTCGGCGGTCAGAGATTTGGTGAAATGGAAGTGTGGACCCTTGAAGCATATGGCGCGGCCCATACTTTGCAGGAAATTCTTACGATTAAATCCGACGACGTTCCGGGAAGATCCAAGGCGTATGAATCCATTATTAAGGGCGAACCGATTAAAAATATCAATATACCGGAATCATTCAATGTTTTGATGCGTGAACTCAACGGGCTTTGCCTTGATATTGAGTTGGTGAAAGAAGGCAAGGAAGGGCATAACGCATCATTGGAAATGGCTCGCGGTGGCGAAAGAGATTTCAAAAGCGTGAATGTGGAAAAAATAGAAAAATTGGAAGAGAAAGAGCAGAAATAGCTTTGATTGTAAATCCAAATTATTTTATTTATTCAATCAATATAAATTTACAACATTATGTTTAATGATGACAAAAAAACATTGGATTTTGATGCTTTGCGTCTTTCTCTCGCGTCGCCGGATAAAATGCTTGTGTGGTCCCGCGGGGAAGTCACTAAACCCGAGACCGTAAACTACCGGACTCAAAAACCGGAGCGCGACGGGCTTTTTGACGAGCGCATTTTCGGCCCCTCCAAAGACTGGGAATGCTATTGCGGAAAATATAAAAAAATCCGGTATAAAGGCATTGTCTGCGACAAGTGCGGAGTTGAAGTGACACGATCCATTGTCCGGCGCGAACGCATGGGACACATTAAACTCGCATCGCCGTGCTCACATATATGGTTTTTACGCGGAGTGCCTTCAAAAATCGGACTTATTTTGGATCTTTCTCCTCAAGCGCTTGAACGGGTGATATATTTTGCCGATTTTATTATTATAAAAGTTGATAATGATTTAAAAAAATCCACGATTGAGCAGATCAAGCAGGAATTTAAAGCAAAGAAAAAGAAAATTGAAGATGAATTCAACCGTGAGTTCGGAATGGTCAAGGGAAAAGTTATGAAAGAAAATCCGGGCAAGTCTGATAGTGATATGGATGAGCGAGTTCTGCTGGAAATGGATTCGGTTAAGAAAATGCGTGATCAAAAATTTGCTGAACTCGAAGAAATTGTATCAATTGCCGAACAGGAGCTCAAAGATCTTAAAGTTATGAGGATTATCAGCGAGCAGGAATACCAGGACCTTTCTTTAAAATATGGGCATATTTTTGAAGCAAGTATTGGCGCAGAAGCCGTGCGCGAACTTTTAGAGCGCGTTGATTTGGCGCAATTTATACGCGAGCTTGAAGAAAAACTTCTTGATGCCCACGGACAGGTGAAAGAAAAAGTAATTAAGCGCCTGCGGCTTGCAAAAAATTTGGAAAATAATAAAATTCGCCCTGAATGGATGATACTTACCATTGTTCCTATTATTCCGCCTGATTTACGGCCAATGGTTCCTCTTGACGGAGGAAGATTCGCCACGTCGGATCTTAACGATCTCTATAGAAGAATTATAAATAGAAATAACCGCTTGAAACAGCTCGTGGAATTAAACGCGCCCGAGGTTATTTGCCGAAATGAAAAAAGAATGCTTCAGGAAGCCGTTGACGCGCTTATTGATAATAGCGCGCGCCATGGAAAAACCGTTGTGGCATCAACAGGCCAGAAAAGAATGTTAAAATCATTGGCTGACGTTCTGCGCGGAAAACAGGGACGCTTTAGGCAAAATCTTTTGGGAAAACGTATTGACTACTCCGGAAGAAGCGTCATTGTTGTGGGACCTAAACTTAAATTGCACCAGTGCGGAATTCCGAAAAAAATGGCGCTTGAACTTTTTAAACCTTTTATCATCAGCAAGCTTATCAAACAGGGGCTGGTTCATAATGTAAAATCCGCATCACGATATATTGAATCCGGAAAATCCGAAGTGTGGGATATACTTGAAGAAATTGTTAAAGGAGCCTATGTACTTTTGAACCGCGCTCCAACCTTACACCGGTTGGGAATTCAGGCCTTCAAGCCGATATTAATTGAAGGAAAAGCACTACAGATACATCCTTTAGTTTGCGCCGCATTCAACGCTGATTTCGACGGCGACCAAATGGCAGTGCACGTTCCACTTACGGAAATGGCAAAATGGGAAGCCGGCAATATCATGCTTTCATCAAAAAATTTATTGAAGCCCGCGACCGGCGATCCGATAGCGAATCCATCCAAGGATATGGTTTGGGGAATATATTATATTACCTCAATGGTTGAGCCAAAAAACGGAAAAGTAAAAGCTTTCCCGACAAGCGCAGAAGCTATAATGGCGTATAATTATAAACAAATCAGAGTGTGCGATAAAATCAAAGTTCGTGTTGCAGGACTTGATAAAGAAGTCTTTGACGAGAATTCAAAGAAGATGCCAAAAGAAGCTTTGTTGGAAACAACGGTGGGAAGAATTATATTTAATCAGGTGTTGCCAAAAGATCATATATTTATGAACCAGATGGTAGGAAGTTCAGGTCTTAAAAATATTATAAGCGCGATGCTTAGCGATTACTCCCAATTTGAAAAATGCGCGGAGATTTTAGATGATATTAAAGCATTGGGATTCAAATATTTGACCAAATCCGGATATTCCTGGGGAATGGATGATGTTCCTATGCTTGAAGAAAAAAGAGGAATTGTCCGCGAGGGAGAAGACTTGGTATCTCAAATCGAAGATCAGTTTGATATGGGTCTTCTTACGGAAAGCGAGAGGCACACAAAAATTATTGAAACATGGATGAAGGCGAAAGATAAGGTTGTGGGTATTTCAAAGAAAGCACTTGATCCGCAAGGGTCCATTTATTCCATGGTGGAATCCGGAGCCAGAGGTTCATGGGGGCAATTAATTCAGATTATGGGTATGAAAGGATTGGTTACGAATCCCCGCGGAGATATTATTGAACTTCCGGTTAAGGGGAATTTTAAAGAAGGATTTGACGTTTTGGAATACTTTATTTCCACGCACGGCGCAAGAAAAGGACTTTCTGATACAGCCTTAAGAACAGCAAACGCAGGATACCTTACCCGAAGACTTGTTGATGTAGCACAAGATGTTGTTATAACAGCCGAAGATTGCCATGATGAAGAGGGTTATGTGATGAGGAAAAAAGATTGCATAGATATGGGAGTGAATATTATTGATCGTGTTTTATACCGCATTATTCTTGAAACCATCAATGATCCCCATACGAAAAAACCGGTGATAAAATCGGGCGAACTTATTACCCCGGAAATTTCGGCAAAATTGAAACTGCTTGATTTGGCTGAAATAAAAATACGTTCGCTTATCACGTGTAAAAATCGGCGCGGAGCGTGCCAAAAGTGTTATGGATATGATTTGGGATATAACAAAATGGTTGATATGGGAACAGCAGTTGGAATTATTGCGGCACAATCCATCGGAGAGCCGGGAACGCAGCTTACCATGAGAACATTTCATACCGGAGGAGTTGCCGGACTTGATATCACGCAAGGTTTGCCCAGAGTTGAAGAAATTTTTGAATGCCGTACTCCGAAGATGAAAGCATTCATGACTGAGGTTGCCGGAACCGTGACGATTGAAAACCCGAAAGAAAGCGATTACACGAAAAAGAAAATAATTAAAATATCGTATCCCGATACCAGCAAGGACAGCTATCACGTAAAACACAAGGATACGAAGAAGGGAAAAAATGTTAGCATTGAGGTTAAGGACGGGCAGAAAGTAGGCGAGAAGACAACGTTATTTTTGAATTCAGACGGAGAAAAAGTTTTAGCACACCGGCCGGGCGTTGTCAGAATAGAAGGAGATGTTATAGAGGTTATTGTTGATGAATACAAAACAAAAGATTATGCCATACCGCCGGAATACCATATTACTGTGAAAAATGGAGATCTGGTTGCAGCCGGCGATTCTCTCACTGACGGAAATTTGGATTTACGGCAGATGTTCAAATTAAAAGACATCACCACAACTCAGCGTTATGTTGTAAAGGAAATTCAAAATATTTATACATCGCAGGGGCAAAAACTTAATGATAAGCATATTGAAATTATTGCCCGGCAGATGTTTTCCCGCGTGTATGTCAAAGAAGCCGGCGATACGGATTTTTTGGCAGGATCAAGAGTTGAATGGAGAGAATTTGAATATGAAAATGACAGGATAAAAAAGCTTGGAAAAAAACCGGCAGAAGGCGAACGTTTGCTTTTGGGAATTACAAAAGTATCATTATCAACCAACAGCTTCCTTTCGGCAGCGTCATTTCAAGAAACATCGCGCGTGCTTATTGATGCGGCCGTACAAGGCAGGATGGACAGGCTTGAAGGCCTTAAGGAAAATGTTATTATCGGCCGGCTCATTCCGGCAGGAACAGGATTCAAGGTACAGGGCAAGTAAAAAAGTATATAGAATAAAAAAAGAGAGGGCTATAGTGTAGCTTCTCTCTTTTTTTATTGCTGGCAACTTTGTTTGACTTTTTCGCTAAAATACTTTATTATACAACTGACAATTGACATCTAACATGCGACAAAATTAGTTAATTGTTAACGGTCAAATGTCAAATGTATCAAGGTTCTTTGACAATTGAAAAAAAAATGTCATCCTCGCGAATGCGGGGATCCATAACAACTTAGATGAAATGGCTGAAATTAAGAAATGAGGAAATTAGGAAATAGGAAAATAAGTCTTATATGTTCGTACCAATTTATTCCCTGAGCGTAGTCGAAGGGCATTCCCTTGTTGAAATTCAATCAAGGAACCATGATTCATAATTCTTGATTCATGATTCCAACAGCCGTTTACTCGTTACCCGTTACTGGTTACCGGTTCTTCAACTAAAGGAGTTTCTTATGCTTCGCATATGCTTTTCGGCTTCGGTTCTTTTCGGTTTTGTTTTCTCGAATGTACTTATACGGAGAATCTTTCTATCAACCCTCATATGTCTCTTCTCTCCCGATGTATTTGCACAATTTGACATGATTTTGACATCGCCCGGTTCTGTTCGAATCGGAGATACAAATTCAGTCTCACTGCCAACGGGAGCAACATCAATAACCGCCCAAGTACTCATTGCCCCTACTCCAGGGATTGTGTCTGAAAACAGGGTTGTTGGTTGGTCCACGGTTTTTGTAGTTGAGGGCGCATTAGAGATTACAGACGTGACAACGTCTGACACACGAGCTGATTGTGCTTCTCATTGGGGTCCTGGCCTCAGATGCTGTTCCGACCTCTTCACCGGCTTTGAACAGACAGAAATAGCCTTCCCTGAAAATAACAATGGACAATATGGCGCATTTTCCGCCGTTGTCCTTTGTTTTGCAGAGTTAGTCACACTAGATCCAAGCCGCGAGGAATTTGTACTTAATATTGGACTTAACATTGAATCTCCTGTACCGCCAAGTGGACTCATAGGACGTCTACGATTTCAAGATGGTCTGCGTGGAAGTGGAAGTTCTGTCTCAAATGTCCTAACGCTCGCGCCAGGCGGCAACACTATACCTCCAACACGAACAATCGGCCTTGATATATGGCCCACCCCACTTCCACCAAACCAATTCTCTGCGCAACTCCGCGCCGAGCAAAGCATAGGTCTCGCGTGGGAGCATGACTCAACCGATATCTTGAATTTCATCATCGAAAGAACCATAACTCCTTTAGATGATAATGGCCAAGGCGGTGGCGCATCTGGAGAAACTTATGTTTTCCAAACCTCGGGCGATAAGAGAGCATATATAGATGCTGTTGTTCCTCCCAATTCAGAGGTGAAATATTCCATATCAGCAAAAAATGCTAATAGTACTTCTGAATCCAGAAACAGTCAAAAAATTATTACTCCCAACAGCCGATGGCAACTTAAGATCTACGACTCCGCACAAGATAATTGGGTAGACCTCAAGAACCCAAGCCAATTTAATCCCGAATATGGTACAGCGGTAATCGTGCACGGATGGCAATCGTTGCTGGGAGCAAGTAACCCAATCACTGGCTGGGTCGAACAAATGGCCCAAGCCATACATTCGCGATTGAATAGAATAGATAAACAAGCCAATATCATGGCATGGGAGTGGATACCAGAAGCAACGAGTCTTCTCCCAAATACAGCAGCAACAAAAGCTGATGATCAGGTTCAAAAACTCAAGTCATCACTTTCTGATATTTTTCCCAGAGATTATACCGGCCCCATACATTTTATGGGTCATAGTCTTGGTTCGCATATTGTGACTTTTGTTTCTATGTTTCTTTCTTTTGACCATCCAGCTTTTAAGGATACATTTCCACCATCACAAATAACGCTATGGGATACGCCTGATACTGGTATTGGAATCGGAAATCTTGACATCAATTGCAACTATTTAAGAAGCAAAGGTGTATATATTGACTCCTATGCCGGATGTACAAACTTACTCTCGCATAATGCTCACTTCAGAGTTGATGTGCCTTGTATTGATTTGGTAGCATGCGGTTATGGTATATGCCATTCTAAGCCCCATGAATGGTATAGAGAAACTGTTGAAGGAAATATACTGCATCTTAAAAAAAGTACAACATGCCGAGATCCTGACTGGGAAGTAAATATTGGTTTTAATGCTTCAATACTGCTCTCGGCAAATCCACAGAATCCAGATGACTTGCAAAGACCCGCGATAGAAGGTTGTAACCAAGAAGGAACACTTGAGTTTTCAAAGTTATCTATCTGTTCACTGCAAGTCCCTGGTGACGCCTTTGGTCTTGATAATCTCCTTGAATGCCCTACTCCTAAACTTCCGCTTCAAGAACATACCCAAGATGTCACGAGGGGAAACTTTTGGACTGATGAGTTCTATCAGTGCAACTGCTCGTATGCCAATTCCACAGAAGCTATTATTGGAATAGGCAGACGCGGCCAGGGCGGGGGCGCACAAGTTGAATTTGAACGGCTTACTGCCCGGTACACGCTTAATTTTGTGGTCAATCCTCAATGGGATTATATCTCATTTGAGTATGACTTTACCTCTGCTCCTGCCCCGGCAGACCTGGAAGTAACTTTGATTTCTCAAGAAAGCTCGTATCCACTATTCTCCATAAACTCTGATACAGTGTTTAATGGAGCATATCTGGTTTCAGGTTTGCGAAATATTCGCGAGTTTCATAATCAGAGTATTACTCTTCAGATAGATCTCGCCTCCACACAATCAGACGCTTTTGTGAACATACGAAATATAACTTTTTGGAAAGATCCGTATAATGGAAACCAGCCACCGGTTGCAGATGCCGGAGAAGATCAGGTTTTTACCGTAAACTGCCATGAGTTAGTTTCAGTAACTCTGGATGGAACTTCTTCGTACGACCCGGATAGTGATAACCTTGAATTCCGTTGGTTTAATCGGGGTGAACTCCTGGCGATAGGTCAGGAACAAGCCTTGGAATTACTTTCCGGAGATTATACTATCGCACTTGTTATTCGCGATGGAGCAAATAATACAGCAACTGATGAGATGAAAATTACCATTAGCGCACAATGTTCTTTCATCAGAGGGGATAGCAATATTGACGGCACAGTAGATATCTCTGACGCCGTCAATACTCTTGGGTATCTTTTCACTGGACAGGGTAATGCTCTTTGCAAAGATGCATCAGACGCAAATGATTCTGGTGACATAGATATCTCTGATGCCATCTTTACACTCGGTTTCCTGTTCTTGGGAACCAAGACACCGCCCCCTCCTTATCCAGAACCAGGGATTGGGGAGACAAACGATAATCTGGATTGCAGAGAATATCCTCTGTAATAAAACCAAAACCCGATAATAAAATATTATCGGGTTTTTACATATTTTAATTATACTGGAAAAAATTATCTATTAAATATTTTTTTTGATTTTTTTAGAAAAGAAAATAGGAAAATATTATATATAAGCCAAACAACAGGAATCAATATTAAATCATCCTCAACATAAACATATTCAAGCATCGCCAATGAACCGGGTACTGCGATAATCAAAACTCCACCCATCCCCATACTTGCTCCTGTTTTTTTACCATCAATAAGTTGTTTGGCGGCATTAAAAAGCATCAGGGGTATAGATACATATATGAGAGTAAATGCAATAGTAACTGGTAAACTTAATATATCAAAACCCTCAAAATTAAAAACGTAAACCAGAAAAGTATAAACTCCAAAAATCATAGAAATTATCCCATATACAACTAATAATATAACGGCGATCAGAGCGGTTGTATGAATTTGTTTTGTATTTTCCTCTGGCATATTTTATTGTTATTCTTATAAAATCATTATATCACATATAATAAAAAATTTACCATGTGTATAGCCACGCCTCTTTTTTTGTTTTCCACATACTGATACAATAATAAAAATATGATATAATATAATCATATGGCTCGAGGAACAAAAAGAGGCTTTTTTAGTCGCATATTTGGCAAAAATGCCTTTGCCCGATATTATAGCAATTCGGGATCTGATGAAAAAAAAGGAATTCTCCGTATTTTTGATCATTTCTCAAATTTATCTCCTGAAACAAAAAGGACTATTTTTAGCATACTTGCTTTTACCGTTGCGGCAATTATCCTCTTAAGCTTATTTGGCATAGCCGGCGTTTTCGGCACAAAAATTAATGCTTACGCAACGCTTGGTCTTGGCTTTGGAAAATGGTATTTGCCTTTGATTTTAATATATATTGGTTATCTTCTGGTTCGGCAGTCAAAAGAGGAGATGAGAGTAATAATGGTTATGGGCGCATTGCTTTTTTTTATAAGCTCAAATAATCTTATCCATATTTTACGATATTCAGATAACCTTGTGGGAGCGGCGCAGGAAGGTTTTGGCGGCGGATTTTTAGGATTAGCCTTATCGTTTCTTTTACAAAAATACATGGGGTTTTGGGCGGCCATTTTGATACTTCTCGCGCTGTTTGTTATCAGCATATTAATTTTTTTAGATATTTCTTTCAAAGATTTTGCAAATATTATAAAAAAAGTTATTTCATTCTTTTTTTTCCGCCCACAAGCGCAAGGAGATGCCGAGCAGGAAGAAGAGGCGTCCGAAGAGTCCGATGATGAAGCGGAGGAATTTAATAAAAAGAAATTGCCGCTTGATTTTGAGGTTGAAGAAAAAGATGAAGAAGAGGAAGAAGAAAATCAAATTATTCATGAGCCGGTTTTAGAAAAAAAAATACGAAGACAAAAAATTGATTTACCCATTGATTTATTATCGGGATCCACAAGCAAACCCATGGGCGGAGATATTGAGGCAAATCAGGAGATAATCAGAAAAACCCTTGAAAATTTTAATATAGCGGTTGAAATGGGCGAGGTATGCGTGGGTCCGACAGTTACCCAATATACATTAAAACCATCCGAGGGAATTAAGCTTTCAAAAATAGTCAGTTTGAGCGATAATCTCGCCTTGGCCTTGGCAAAGCATCCCATTAGAATGGAAGCGCCAATTCCCGGAAAATCGCTCGTGGGAATTGAAGTGCCAAATACAACGTCCGCGGTTGTTCCTTTACGTACCATTATAGAAAGCAAGGAATTTGAAAAAAGAAAATCAAATCGCATGATCGCGCTTGGCAAAGACGTGAAAGGAACGCCATGGCTTGCGGATATTGAAAAAATGCCCCATCTTCTTATCGCCGGCTCTACCGGTTCAGGGAAAAGCGTATGCATAAATTCCATTCTTATAAGTCTTTTATATCAAAACGGACCAGACGATTTAAGGTTTATTCTTGTTGATCCGAAAAGAGTTGAACTGCCTGCTTATAATGATATACCGCATCTTATCGCGCCGGTTATTACTGATGTGAAAAAAACCGTTAACGCGCTCCGCTGGGCTTTGACTGAGATGGAACGAAGATTTGATAAACTTGCCCAATTTAAAAAAAGGGATATACAGGCGTATAACCGTGATATTGAAGATACTATGCCCTACATAATTATTGTTATTGATGAGTTGGCGGATCTTATGGTGGCGGCAGGGGCGGAAATTGAAGGTCTTATCGTGAGATTGGCGCAAATGGCGCGTGCTGTTGGGATTCATTTGATTTTGGCCACACAAAGACCTTCCGTTGATGTTATTACCGGTCTTATAAAAGCAAACATAACATCACGTATTGCATTTTCCGTGGCATCACTTGTTGATTCTAGAACAATTTTGGATACATCGGGAGCTGAAAAACTTTTAGGCAGAGGCGATATGTTATATATTTCTTCCGATCTCTCAAAGCCAAAGCGCTTGCAAGGAGCGCTTGCTACGGATGAAGATATAAGAAGAGTTATTAATCATCTGAAAGTTCAGGGCAAGCCGGAATATCTGGACGAAGTTACGGAAAAACAAGCCGGTCTTACAGGCGACAGATTTGGTAATAGCGGAGGTTATGATGACAGCGAAGATTCATTGGTACCTGAAGCAAAAAACGTTATAATTGAAGCAGGCAAAGGATCGTCTTCATTGTTGCAAAGAAGGCTTAAAATCGGCTATGCGCGAGCTGCGCGAATTTTAGATATTTTAGAAAAACAAGGATTTATCGGCCCGGGCGACGGCGCGAAACCAAGGGAAATTTTATCAAATTTTAAAAACAATATGGAGGAAGTGGTTCTTGAAAAAGATTTAGTTGAAGAAGAGGAAAATCAGTGATATAATTAATAAAAGCACGAAATTCGAATATCGAAATTCGAAACAAATTCAAAATCTCAAATTCGAAATAGTTTGAAACATTGTGATTTGGAATTTATAATTTGTTTAGGATTTAGGATTTCGTATTTAGGATTTATAAAATTATGGTGAGTTTTAGAAAAAAAAGAATAAAAACAGAAAATGCCGTTAACGAAATTTTAAGGGCAGCAAGAAATACCTCAGGAATACTTATAAGCGAAGTATCCCATGCCTTAAGAATTTCTCAGGATTATTTGGTTTTGCTTGAGGCAGGGCTTTATCCAAAACTTCCCGGAGAGGTGTACGTGAAAAATTTTATTAAAGCGTATGCCAATTATCTGCATCTGAACTCAGGCGAGCTTTTAGATTTTTATAAAAGAGAAAAAGATGTGTATAAAAATATACAGCCTGCGGAAAATTCAAGGATGATGAGCCCTGTGAAATTTTTATCGCGATTTTATTTTTTTTCCATTCCGAAATTGATTAAAATAGCGTCTGTGTCATGCGTTGTATTTATCGCGATGCTGTATTTGGGATTTAAGGTTGAAGCCATAATCCGACCTCCGGAACTTTTTGTAACTACGCCCGCGTCTGATATACTGGTTGACGGCAAATATATTGAAGTGCAAGGTATTACCGAAGAAGAATCAGTTGTCACTATTAACGGGCAGGACGTGCTTGTAAATACCGACGGCAGTTTTTCAGAAAGAATAAATCTATCAAATGGAATCAATGAAATAGTCGTGACAGCAAGGAAAAATCACAGTAAAGAAAATACCATTTTAAGAAAAGTGGTAGTAAGAGAAAAAGAATAATTAGGCAAGGCAGGTTTATAATTCATTATCTCTAATAGTATGGCAAAAACCGCAAATAATGAGGGGGAAGAAAAACAAAAATCAGTTGATGAAGCATTGTCTCAAATCCGGCAGAAATATGGCGATGGATCAATAATGAAATTGGGCGAAGCAAAGCGCGTTGCCGTAGATACGGTTCCCACCGGATGCCTCTCACTTGATATAGCCTTGGGAATAGGCGGGGTGCCAAGAGGAAGAATAATAGAAATTTTTGGCCCTGAAGCGTCCGGTAAAACCACATTGGCCTTGCATATCGTATCAGAAGCGCAAAAAATTGGCGGGATTGCTGCATTTGTTGATGCTGAACACGCGCTTGATCCTGAATACGCGAAAAAAATCGGCGTGAACGTGAAGGAACTCCTTATCTCCCAGCCGGATACCGGCGAGCAGGCGCTTGAAATAGTTGAAACGCTTGTGCGATCAAACGCCATTGATATTATTATCGTAGATTCCGTCGCGGCTCTGACTCCCAGGGCGGAAATTGAAGGAGAGATGGGGGATCAGCATATGGGTCTGCAGGCTCGGCTTATGAGCCAGGCATTGCGCAAGCTTGCGGGTATTGTTTCAAAATCCAACACCATAGTAATATTTATTAATCAAATTCGTTTGAAAATAGGCGTGTTTTTTGGAAATCCCGAAACAACTACCGGCGGAGTTGCTTTGAAATTTTATTCATCAGTAAGAATTGAAGTGAGAAGGTCTGCCCTGATAAAGCAAGGAGATAAAAATATCGGAAACCGGGTCAAAGTAAAGGTTGTAAAAAATAAAGTAGCCGCTCCGTTTCAGGCATGTGAATTTGATATTATGTATAATGAAGGGATATCGGTTTCCGGCGATGCTATTGACGCCGGCGTTTTATATGAAGTTGTGACGAAATCGGGTAATTCATATTCATTCAATGATATTAAGCTTGGGGTTGGGCGGGAGAATGCAAAAATGTTTTTACGGGAAAATCCAAAAATGATGAGTGAAATTAAAAAGAAAGTGTGGCAGACGATTAGAAGCGCTGACGATGAGGCAAAAGAAAAAGTTGTTGGTGCCGATGAGGTGAAATAGATAATATTTCTCCCCCTCGTGAGCCTGCCTGCCGGTAGGCAGGGCAGGCAGGCTCACGAGGGGGAGAATAATATAATGGTCTTTAAATCTCTTGAAAGGAGTGAAAAGAAGCCATGGATTCATGGATAAATGATTTGGATAGATTTTTTCTGGAAGCAACTGCTCAGCAACTGGGTTTGCCGGTTGAAAAAGTTTTTGATCACGATTTCAGGGAATGGTATCGGCGACAGTTGCCCGGAGAAGATGGCTCGCCATCAATCGCCGAAGAAAAAGCCGCGGCTGAAGAATTAAGCCGTGAAGCGTGCGAATTTCTCGCCCAATTCGCAACAAGCGATGAAGATCGTGAAGCTCTTTTGAACAATTAAAATTCAGGACACCAAAAGCTCGGTGTCCTTTTAAAATTTTTTTATGTCGCGCGAGGGCCTTATACAATTTACATGTCATCTTACGGAAAAAAAAATTGGCAATACTGAAATTATTTCAGCTATAAATGATTGCAGGACAAAGCTTTTTGATCTTGGTTTTATCGGCGTTGACGCAAACGGACAGGGATATGGGAATATCAGCGTGAGAACGTGCGACAAGGAATTCATTATTACCGCGTCGCAGACGGGAAAATATAGAATTTTAGAGCCTAACTATTTTACCGAAATAAAAAAATGTATTTTTAAGGAAAATAAAGTTTATGCAACCGGAGAAAATATGCCATCATCGGAATCTTTGACCCATGGCGCTCTCTATGAAAGCAATGACGCAATACAAGCGGTCATTCATGTCCATTGCAAAAAGATGTGGGATTTTTTTATGAATAAAAAGTTTCTATCAACGCCGATAAAGACAGGTTTTGGGACTGCCAATTTGGCACTCGCTATAATTTCGTTGTGCGAAAATCCGATGATGCAACAACAAAAAATTTTTGCCATGGGCGGGCACGAGTCAGGTGTTATCGCATTCGGGCAAGACCTGCATGACGCTGAAGATATATTGCTGGGGACGATGCGCCTTGTTGAGAACTGAAAAAATTACAAAAGGGCGATTCATGAATCGCCCCTACATTATTTCTAAAAAGCTAACTAGCTAAAAAGCTAATTACACCCTCTCCACATATTCGCCCGATTCGGTATTGATCCGAATAGTATCTCCCTCTTTGATGAAAAGAGGTACGCCGATAGTATGCCCTGTTTCTATTGTCGCCTGTTTCAAGACTCTGCCGGACGTATCGCCTTTTACCGCATCCATTGTGGTTATTACTTTAAATTCCATTTTTGGAGGAAGCTCGAGATTAATGGGGCGGTTGTCAAAAACAACAAATTGCACTTCGCAGCCTTCTTTCAAAAAATTTGCTTTATCCCCGACCATCTCAGATTTCATCGGAGTTTGCTCATAATCAGCAATATCCATAAAAACAAATTCATCCCCGGCTTTATAGAGAAAATTAACTTTTTTTCGCGTTATATCCGCCTCTTCAACTCTTTCTCCTGGTTTGAAGCTGTATTCAACCACCTTATTGGTAATAACATTGCGCATCTTTGTCTGCATAACCGGTTTTCGCTGCTGCATTCTGACAAAATTCGCTTTAAGCACGACATGCGGTTCGCCATTATAAATAATGGTCATTCCTTGTTTGATGTCATTAAGTGTCGATAACATAAAAATATAATGCTAATATACGAATTGTACTAATGATACGAATAAATACGAATTCGCATTATCTGTTAATAAACGGTAATAGAGACATTATCCTTGCGCGTTTTATCGCAAGCGCAACTTTTCTTTGATGCAACGAGCATGTTCCGCTTCTTCGTGTCGGGACGATTTTATTATACGAAGAAATAAATCTTCGTAAGACCTGCGCGTCTTTATAATCAATTTCCTTGATATTATTCAGGCAGAAAAAGCATACTTTCGGCTTTGGCGCCGGGTTATTTTTTATCATAAATACCGTTGTTTAGAAATTAGAAATTAGGATTTAGAAATTTTTTTAGAATGGTATATCTTCTACGCGAATTTCATCTACGCCCTCATCAACTTCTTTTGGAGGAACCGCGTTTTGTGCTGGTGCGCTTGGCTGTTGGAAATTTTCGCGCGGCTGAGAAGCGCTAGGGCTTGGCGTATATGGTCCGCCTTTTGCTTCAAGCATAATCATATTATCGGCGACTACTTCCGTTCTTTGTTTTTTTACTCCATCCTGGCCTTGCCATTCTTTTGTTTGAAGCCTGCCTTCAATGTATACCTTATTCCCCTTTTTCAAATATTGGTTGCATATTTCCGCAAGGCGCCTCCATGCGACAATATTATGAAACTCCGCTCTTTTTTGTTTTACTCCCGCGGTATCTGTCCAAACAAGATTTGTCGCAAGCCCAAAACTTGTTACCATCTGGCCTGTGGGAGTGGTTCTTCCTTCCGGATCGCGGGTGAGATTTCCGATAAGCATTACTTTGTTTAAATCCATAGAATTACAAATTAATTATAAAAAAACGTATTTTATAAAAGATTATTGGTATCAAGAATTTCATCAAGCTTTTTATCCAAATCTTCAAGTTTTATTTTATCTTTTTCTTCTTCTTTTTTGATCTGCGCGGTTTCAGCGGTTTCTTCCGCGGTTTTTGGAACTTCTATCTTTTTCTTGCCGGCAACTATGGGCGCCATAGGTTGTTTAATCTCCATATGAGGAGGATCTTTTACAATGATATGCCTGATAATTTCATCAGTAAGTCTTAATGTGTTATTAAGCTCGTTGATATTTTTTCCTTCAGCTTCAAATTCATTCAATAGATAATATCCCTGATAAAATTTCTTTATCGGGTAGGACAATTTTTTCTTGCCGAGATTTTCGCTTTTGGTTATTTTCGCTCCGTTTTTTTCCAAAATCTTTTTTATAAGATCTTGTACTGGCCCAAGCTCGTCTTCCGCGTATTTGGCGGGGACTATATAGAGCAATTCGTATAAATTCATAGCTTGTTATTAATACTTATTAAATTAAATAAAATAAACCCTGATCTTTGGGGTTTTTAAAAATACTACAATATGCATTTTTATTAACCCTGATCCCCTTTTTAGGGATAAATCCGGGCATTTGCCGGAATTTATGGAAAAGGTTGAATAATATGTGTATTATATCAGCAGTTATATAAAATGTCAAATCGGGGTTTTTTAATGATTATTATTTACTATAGTAATAATTGTTTATTTTAAACACTTCAACGTCCGGAAATTGTGTATTGAGGAATTCCTTGCTTTGGGACACAATGATTGCATTTTCAACGCGTTTTGGAAAGGAAAAAATTCTGTCGGAATTTTGTATTATTATCCATGACGTAAAATCATTTGATGGATTTTGAGCATTATACAGTCGCACATTTTTATCCATATTGTCGGGCAGGTAGTATTTCAGCATTATAAATTGATTCGGATCCGTGGCAATAATTTGCTTGTCAGAATATAATTCAGAAATATGCATGGCAAGCGGGGCTATGGAATTCGAGGAGGGGATTTTGATCAAGGCAATCGCTACGCAATACATGATTGCAATAGCGATAAATATTTTTTTCCCCACTGCCGCGTACAGCGCGGAAAATAAAAAAATTATAAAAAATGGAACAAATATAATAAAATATCTTTCATGGTATATGCTCAGATGCTGAATCTTTGCAATTGCGAATATTATAGCTATCGGAATAAATGAAAAAAGAAAAAATAATGCAAGATGTTTGTATTTTTTATAATTGTATATGATAAAGACGCACAAAAAAACAACAATACAGGCATTTACATATATTGCCCATTGCGGCCATTGTAAAAAATAATAATCATTTACTTGTGCAATTCCCGGAGTTGCTCCGCGCGATCCGAAAATCATAACAAGCAAAGTTTTTATAAGCGAATGTATGCCGGGTAATGTTAGCCATAATAGCCCGTTTGGGTTTGAATTCTTTTGCTGTAAAAATATAGGAAGCCATGGGGAAAATACAAGAAAGCCGATAAGCGACGAAACGTATAATTTATACAGATTTGCAATTTTATCTTTTATAAATACTATATAGAGAAAAAACGGGATAATGCCAAACAATGCTATGTAATGCGTATAGATTGAAAGTGTGTAAAAAATAATAAAAAGTATCCAAGGGGCTATTTTTTTTGGATCTTTTGAAGCCTGCAAAAAACAATACACTGCGAGGAAATAAAAAAGCGAAAGCATGGCATACATTCTTGCCTCCGTGGAGTATAGGATAAAAAGAGGATTGAGCGCAATAAGAATGATAAGGAAATGCGTCAAAAGCTTATCGGAAAAATATTTTTTTAAAAATATATACAAAGCAAAAATATTTAACGCATTGCAAAAAACAGAAAAACTTCTCAACCCAATATTATTAATGCCGGTTGCATATGTCCATACTTTCAATGCGATATAATAGAGCGGCGGGTGGACATCCTGGCGTATATGCGTTAACATTACATCCCATGGCTCTTTAATTATCATTGCCGTAAATACTTCATCATACCAAAATTCTCTTGAAAACATCCAATACATTCTTGTTGCTATAAATAATAAAAAAACTATCGCTATTAAGAAGAATTTCTCATTTTTTTTACTATATGCTATTGTGGGATTCATTGGTTTATTTATGTTATAATACAATTGTATGGTACGCTATGTTTCAATTTTAGGCAATAATTTTGAGCTTTCGCTCGCGGAATTGCGGGCGGTTTTGCCACGGGCAAATTTTTTGATTGATGGCAAAACATACGCGCAATTTGATATAGAAGACGAAATTGATTGCACAAAGCTTTTGCGCCAGCTTGGCGGTACAATAAAAATCGGCAGAATAATTTCAGATAAAGTTTCAAAGGAAAATATTATTGAAGATTTATTGAGCACAGATAGTGGTAAAAAAATTGTTTTTGGAATCAGTGAATATTATGCCCGCGTGAAAAGCATGGATTTGAAATATAAAACCAAAACCCAGCGTCTCGGCATGGAGATAAAAAAAGAATTGAAAGAAGGCGGGAGAAGCGTAAGATTTGTTGTTTCGCGCGATCCGGTTTTGTCATCGGTTGTTATTGCGAAAAATAAATGCCAAGAATATATGATTTTGGATAATACAATACTTGCGAAAACGTGCGCGGTGCAGGAGTTTGAAGAGTATGGAATGCGTGATTTCGGACGCCCTGCCCGCGATGCGAAATCCGGTATGTTGCCCCCGAAGCTTTCTAAAATCATGATTAATCTATCGCAGGCGAAACATGATGATATTATGCTTGATCCCTTTTGCGGATCGGGGACAATTTTACAAGAGGCGATTGTATTGGGATTTAAAAATGTTATAGGGTGTGATATTTCGGAGAAAGCGGTTTCGGATAGTCAAAAAAATATTGAATGGCTGAAAAATGAATTACGAATTACGAATTACGAATTACGAATTTTTCAAGCAGATGTTCGCGAATTAACAAAACATATTCAAAGGAATTTTCAAAAATTATAAAAAAGGGCGGAAAAATAGTTATTGTTGTGCCCAGGTGGAAATTTGGAGGAAATTTTATTTATATGAATATTAAAAATGGAATTGAGGATTTGGGGTTTGCAAAAGTAAATACGGAAGAACTCTTATATAGCAGATCAGATCAGAGAGTGGTGAGAGAGATTGTGATTTTCCAAAAAAAATAAATATATGAGTAGGAGCGATTATTAATCGCCCGTACGGATTTGTTAATATTATAGCCGACAATTTAAAAAGCGAGACACGAATGTCTCGCTTTTGTTGAATTACTCAAAATGGAGATAGAACTGCGCAAAATTTTTTTGACTGGCGTAAAGATCTAATGCTGGGTATCTGCCGCCGATAAGGAGCAAGGTTATTAACTTTTCTTGTATTATCATAACAAAGGTTCTGAGATCGCATCCGTTTGGAAAATAGTATTTTAGTTTTTTGATAGTCTTGAAGTCACCTTCTTTTTCCAACATCATTAAAGTCGTTATTCCTCTTCTTGAAGTAGCTGCTACTTCAAAGTTTATCCTAAACGTCCAGTCGCTACGAGCTATGTATCGGACGTTTCCTCCTTCGTAATATAGTGTTTCTATGATTTGACGGGTTAGGGTTTCAATAATCAGCAATTCATCAAATCCAACGCCGCAAATAGAAAGCCTCATAGCACGCCTCCTTTGGAAAAGTCCCCGAAAGCATTCGGGGAGAAAGTCCGCCTTGGGCGGAGAAAGCCAAAAAACGATGAAAAGAGCGTTTGGTCATTATAGTTGATTTTGAAAAAAAGTCAAGCGCTAAAATGGAAATTGCATACGTCGCCATCCCGCATCACATATTCTTTGCCCTCAATTCTCATAAGCCCTTTTTCTTTGGCAACGGCGTCGGATCCGCATTCAACAAATTCTTTCCAGCCGATAACCTCGGCTTTTATAAAACCTTCTTCAAAATCTGTATGAATGACTCCGGCCGCTTGCGGCGCCTTGTCGCCTTTTTTTATTGTCCACGCGCGGGTTTCGTCTGCGCCGGTTGTAAAAAAAGTAATAAGCCCGAGAAGCTCGTAAGACTTTTTAATAAGTTTATCCAACCCGCTTGAATCAAGCCCGAGCTCTTTTAAATATGTTTTTGCTTCTTCGTCGCTTAAGTCCGCAAGTTCAGCCTCGATTTTCGCGGAGATTTTAATATAATCATCTGCTCCCTCTCCTGTCCGCCCAAGGCGGACATCCTCTCCCACCGAGGGAGAGGAATCTTTTTTTTGTTCTCCCTCCCCCC
>LBUD01000020.1:26211-27073 GCA_000992395.1 Parcubacteria group bacterium GW2011_GWA2_38_13
ATTGGCGAGTTTTCCGGCCTCAAGATGAGCCATCATTTTTTTTAATACTGCCAATTGCAACATGGCAATTTTATCCATTCCTTTGGCTTTTTTTTCTGTATCCGAGATCCTTCGCTCAAGAGTTTTTTGGTCTGCAAAAATTAATTCTAAATTTATGGTTTCTTTGTCCGATTCAGGATTAACGGCGCCTGACACGTGAATGACGTCGGGATCGGTAAACCCGCGCAAAACATGCACGATAGCCTTGACTTCGCGAATGTGCGCAAGAAATTTATTCCCTAACCCTTCGCCCTTATGCGCGTCTTTGACAAGACCCGCGATATCATAAAATTCTATGGCAGTTGGAATTATTTTCGCGGGCTTTGAAACAAGCGCCAATTCATTGAGCCTTTCATCGGGCACAACAACAACGCCAATATTCGGATCAATGGTACAGAAAGGGTAGTTAGCAATATTCACGGGTTTTTTTGTAAGAGCCTTGAAAAGCGTTGATTTTCCGACATTTGGCAGGCCGACTATTCCAATGGAAAAAGACATAGTGTTTTCACATAACATATAACATAAAACACATAACAGATGTTTTATGTTTTATGTTTTTATGTTTTATGAGTAAAGCTTAGCAGTAAATTGCATTTTTTTCAATACATTATAGCATGTATGCATTGGCTTTATTTTTCATTCATAATTTGCTACAATAGTAGAAACTCGCGTGAAATAGCATGAAAGAAATTTTTAAAATATAATTATGGCACAACATATTTGGCTTTGCGATCTGACCCACACATACCAGACAATCGCGATGAATAAAATGCCGCTTGGAATCGGTATGATTGCCGCGTATTGCAAAAAAGAATTCAAAGAC
>LBUD01000021.1 GCA_000992395.1 Parcubacteria group bacterium GW2011_GWA2_38_13
GCGGATGCTTGCGGTTATGTTCTCATGGTTGATTTGTTATCTAATCATATATGTGGCGGAAAAATTTAATCTCAGTAAATATCCTATCAGATATACGCTTGTTTTTATTGTGTGCATGTATTTATTTTTTCTTTCACCGGTATTTCTCCTGCAATCTCAATACGAAATAGACAGCAGGTCTCATATGATATTTGTTTATATTATAGCATTTTTTCTTCTTGGATATTTTGCTGCTGAAGCAAAGATTTTAAAAACCATAGATATGGTATTTAAAAATTTTAATGTATTGTTTCAAATTTTCGTTTTGGTTGCGATTTCCGTTGCGTATTATTTTTTTGAAAGAGAGAGCACGTGGTATAATATAGCAGCTTTTATTATGTTGAGTTTAATCACATATATACTCTCAAAAAGTACTTTTTTTGAAGGACTTTTAAAAGCATTAAAGCCAAAACAAGGGAATCAGATACCATTAGGATTATTTTTTCTGGGGATTGGTGCGGCAGTATACGCATTGTCTTTCGTTTCTGGCTTTGAGATAGAATACGGAATGGCTTTTGTTATATTAATTGCCATGTCTATCGGCGCAATGTATATTTATATGAATATCAATGATCGTTTGAATAAGACACCATTAAGATAGATACAAAATTTATAAGAATAATTACTAATATAAACATATGGCAATGTCATTAATCATTGTCGGGGTCTTGGTTGTCGGAGTGATAATCGGTGGAGCCATTGTGATGGGGGTGCGCGAGGATAAAAAGAACGTGCAAAGCGAGGCTAAAGAAGAAGCTAAGAAAAAGATTTTGGAATTATTTGCCCTTCGACAAGCTCAGGGGCTATCGGGCGAGATTACCAATAACGACGCGCAAACGGCTGTTGGTGTTTCTGACGCGAGCGCGACCAGATATCTAGACGAGCTTGAAAAAGAAGGAAAAATCGTTGCCGGATCTTGGGTTATAAAAAAGAAAAAGGAAAATAATTTTTTTACCAAACAATTCTATAAAGATGCTTTTGGCTGGGGATTTGTTTTATGGCTTATCGGATACGCCCTTGGCATAATACTTTTTGTTGTCGTGCCGCCTTCTGTGATCGGCTGGGTTATAATGCCCGTAGGAATTTTCATAACACTTTGGGTGTTATTAAAAAAAATCAAAGGAAATATATTTTTGTATTATGTCTTGCTTGCCATTGCCTGGGTTGCGATTGCAATTGTTTTTGATTACTTTTTTCTTGTAAAAATTTTCAAGCCCGAAGATGGATATTACAAATTGGATGTATATGTATATTATATTATTACCTTTATACTTCCGCTTGTTATCGGCGCGCGATATTCAAAGGAATTAAAAAATAGAGCTTCCTGATTGTATTAATAAAAAAGCGCAGATGTTTGAAAAACATTCGGCGCCGTGGGGTCTTGTGATATTTTTTATGGAGCCTGGTTTTTTTGGATGAGCCTTAATTAGAAAACCAGCACCGAAGCGCTGGTTTTTAACATAAGACGATGCTATCGTTGTTTTTGTGTGCGCTTATCTTGTTTCGGCCACTGGTCTTGCGGCGGTCTCCAACCGCATTTGCAGCAATGGACTCCGGTCCAATTGCTATAAGACAAGGAGCATTTGCAACTTGGGCAGCGATCACCCGGTTTGAGCGATAAACATAACGACACGGCCGAACCTCCTTGCATAGGCATGGTGGTTAATGAACAATTATATGCAAAACAGTATAAACAATACTAGCAAAAATTATTTTGCAAGTCAATATTATAATTTCACTGCCTGTACGACAGGTTCTGTTTGTGAATCTTCTATTGTAAATGTAATTCTTCCGATGAGCTGGTTTCTTTTTGTCACCACATCAACGCGCCAAAGCCCCGGCTCGATAATTTGTTTATACGAAAATCCGCGGAAACCCCCATCGCGGCCGCCGACCATGGGATACGAGGCCGTGTTTTGCACAACCCATTTTTTTGATATGTCGTCATATCTTGACCAGCGGTGATATATTTTATCCGCGAGATTGGTTGGCGCAAATATCGCGCTATAAATATAAACCCGTTCGTTTTTGTAACGGTGAAAAGTTCTGCTTGTTTCATTATAAAATTGATACCAAGGAGCCGGCTCCACATGGGCATCGTAGGTTATACCGTTGGATTGTAAATCATGGTAGACGCCAATTGCTTTCAGCGACAGGGGAACGGGCGGAATGATGTTGGTAAAATATAGTATATGAAAAATTGCAAATATGCCGATAATGGATGCTGCTAAGGAAAATTTGCTTTTATCCAGGCGCTCGGGCGTGAGTTTTTTTAAAAGTATTACAACAAGAATAATAATAAAAAGGCTGGCAATGCCGCTTATAAAAAAAATAAATGCTCCCATGCGTTTTGCAATAACGGGAACCAGAAGGATTGAATACGAAAGAAGCGCGGTATAAAAAATAGCGAGATGGAAAGTGAATTTTGCATATCGCGATTTTGCGAATTCATTTCCCACCATAAGCAAAATAAGAATAGTGACAAACGGCCAGTTTGCGATGATGGCGGAGCTTCGCGAGTAAAGGACTATGAATCCGCTGAAGAGTCCGCCAAAAGCAACCTGCATAGGTACGGGCGCCCAGTGGCTGATTTTTTGTAAAATTGGATGGCGGACGCGCCCGCTTTCATTTAAATTTATAACAACAATGCACGCAAGCGCGATAAACAAATACCACGCGATAACCAGATTTTCAAATAATAAATCAATGCGCTTGAGGGTCAGGCTGTCTACGCAAAATCCAAACAGCATAAATGCAATCCCGAAGCGCCGTTCGTTAATTTCATAAAAATTATTTAGTTTTTTTGCAAAGGATTTCATCATAGTATATTATATATAGCATGGCATAATTTGGCACTTTTGTCACGATGCGTAAAAATTTTATACTATTTTTATTGTATGGCTCTCTCGGCTTGAAAATGGTAAAATAAGTATGTAAAAAATATAAATTCATGGACAAGGCTAAATTTACAATTCTCTCGACGGTTTTTATTGATGTGCTCGGTTTCGGCATTGTCATGCCGGTTTTGCCGTTTTACGTGCAGACGTTTGGCATGGGTCCTTTCATGATGACTCTTTTGTTCGCGGTGTTTTCTTTTTTTTCTTTTTTTTCTTCCCCATTTTTGGGCGCGCTGTCGGATAAGATCGGCCGCAGACCCATACTGATTGTGAGTATTATATCTTCCGCTATCGGCTGGCTGGTGTTTGCCGGCGCCAATAGCGTAATCATGCTTTTTGCGGGCAGAATAATTGACGGCCTTGCTGCGGGAAATATTACCACCGCCCAAAGCTATCTTGTGGATATTGCAAAAGACGAAAAAGAACGGACTGCCAATTTAGGGCTGATCGGGATGATTTTCGGCATAGGATTTGTTGTGGGTCCGTTTCTTGGAGGGTTTCTTGCGCAAGTGTCCTATTCGTTTCCTTTTTGGTTTGTAGGATTTTTGTCGCTTGCAAACGTTGTATTCGCGTTTTGGTTTTTACCGGAAACACATATCAACAGATCGTCTGCCAAAAAATTGAATTTTAATCCGCTTGCGCCAATTATGCGCGCAATGAATAATCGCGTGCTTCGCCCCGCCTACGGGGTCTGGCTGTTATTCGTACTCGCCGTTTCTTTGGGGCAGGCAATTTTTTCTTTGTATCTGTTCGCGCGGTTCGGTTTTGAAGAATTTACCGCCGGTCTTGTGATGGCCGGCATTGGTTTGGTGGTAGCTTTTAATCAAGGCTTTGCAATGAAAAAAATCTGGCTTAGGTATTTTAAAGAACATCATTTGGGTATTTGGGTGCTGTTGTTCGGCGCTTTTGGGTATTTGTTGTATGCTATAGACGGCATAATTATTTTTTTTATAGGTGTAGCAATCAGCGCATTTGCCCAATCAATATTGCGCGTGGTTTTGACAAGCCAGGCAATCGGTCTTGCAATGCCCAACGAGCGCGGGGAGATTTTAGGGATACTGAATTCTGTTGCATCAATCGGGATGATTTTTGGACCGCTTGCGGCCGGTATTGCTTTTGAAAGATCTGTAAATCTGCCTATGTATAGCAGCGCATTGATTTTATTTATTGCTTTTTGTTTTGCTTTATATAATCGCCGGCAATTGGACAAATCAAAATTATCCGAAGTCGCATCCGTGAATACATTGTAATTATTTACCATCATGACCCAGGCAGAGGCATTAAAAATTTTAAAAACCGGAGCGAATGTTTTTTTAACAGGCGAGCCGGGCAGCGGGAAAACTTTTGTTATAAATGAATATGTAAAATATTTACAGCAGGCAAAAGTTGAAGTCGCCATAACGGCATCTACGGGAATTGCGGCCACGCATTTGGGCGGTATGACTATTCATTCGTGGAGCGGAATTGGCATTAGTAAATTTATTTCAAGATGGGACATGGATCGCATCTCGACGAATCAGAGAATTTATGAAAGAGTGCGCTTAACGAAAGTTCTTGTTATTGACGAAATTTCAATGCTTGATAGTAAAACGCTTGAATGCGTTGATTTCGTGTGCCGGGAGATTAAACAGGTTTCAGAGCCATTTGGAGGAATCCAAATAATTTTTGTCGGAGATTTTTTTCAGCTGCCGCCGGTTGCGCGTGAGACCGAGAGGCCGCAATTTGCTTTCACATCAAGAACCTGGAAAGAAACCTGTCCGCTTATTTGCTATTTGTCTGAGCAACACCGGCAGGAAGATGAAATTTTTTTAGATATTTTATCATCGCTGAGACGCAACGCCATTACCAGCGCCCATTGTTCGCTTTTGGAAAAACGTTGTATTATGGATTCGGAATCGCTTGCCGATGACATTACCAAACTTTTTACGCACAATGAAGACGTTGATCGCATAAATTTGTCGGAACTTGATAAAATTTTCGATGAAATTCATAAATTTGAAATGTCGTGCGTTGGAAGAAAGTCCCTTATTGAACAATTAAAAAAAGGATGCCTTTCTCCCGAAAAACTGTTGCTGAAAAATGGAGCAGTCGTTATGTTTACGAAAAACAGCCCGAAGAGCGCGTTTGTGAATGGTACGCTCGGAGTTGTCGCGGGTTTTGAAAAGCAAACAAATTTTCCCATTGTAAAAATAAAAAACGGGAAAAAAATCATAGTTGAACCCATGGACTGGACTATTGATGAGCGCGGAAAAATTCTTGGCAAGATAACTCAAATTCCGCTTCGGCTAGCCTGGGCGATCACGGTGCATAAAAGTCAGGGGATGTCGCTTGATGCCGCCTTTGTAGATTTAAGGAGCTCTTTTGTGGAAGGCCAAGGATACGTTGCTTTATCAAGGGTTCGAACATTGTCCGGATTATACCTTTGTGGCTGGAACCGTACAGCTCTTAAGGTTCATCCCGAAGTGCTTGAGCGCGACGAAGAATTCCGCGAGCTTTCATCCCGCGCCCAAGAAGCATTTGGAAAAATTTCTTTGGAAGAATTGGCCGTGATACATAAAAATTATATAAAAGCGTGCGGTGGAAAATTTTTTGATTTACGAAAGAATCGTGCCAAATCGCGTAAATAAATATATACTATATGAAACGTTTTGCAGTACAATTTTTTTTCAGTTTGCTTATTGTGGTTTTATTCTTGGGCTTTGGCTATTATTATAAAGATGAAACAAACAGACTTTGGCAAGATATTATAAGCCAATTTTTGCCATGCCACAAGCCGATAACCTATTCAATTGCAAATCTTGATTCGCGCTTTAATCTTACCAGCGCGGAATTATTGGAATATACAAGACAGGCCGAAGCCATATGGGAGACTCCGGTTAAAAAGCAATTATTTGAATATTCTCCCAACGCAATGATACAGATAAATTTTATCTACGATCATAGGCAGAAATCCACGGATGATTTAAAAGAAATGGGAATAGTAATACATGGCGACCAATCAAGCTACGATATATTAAAAGCAAAATATGATACGCTGCTTTTAAATTATAACCAAAAAAAAGTTCGCCTGGATGCGATGCTTGCTTCCTATAATGCTGATAAAATCGCTTATGATAAAGATGTTGCGCGCTGGAATGCTCGTGGCGGAGCGTTGAAAGAGGAATATGACGCGTTAGAAGTGCGAAGAATAGATTTGATCAGCCAGGTTAACACAATCAATGAAGCACAAGGATCTATCAATGAATTGGTTGATCCTATAAATTCCGCAGGATCGGCCCTTAATACATTGATTGAAACACTGAATTTGCATGTGAATAAATATAATACAATAGGCTCGTCTAAGGAAAAAGTATTTGATGAGGGCGAATATATAAGCAATGCCCAAGGCACGGTAATAAATATTTTTCAATTCAATGATTCAACCCAGCTTTTGCGGGTGCTTGCCCATGAGTTCGGGCACGCGCTCGGACTTGAGCATATTGATAATCCCAAAGCAATAATGTACTATCTTAATGAAGGCGTGAATGAAAAATTAACCTCTGATGATCTTAGAGCAATGAAATCGCGATGCAAAATACAATAATAATTAAAAAACTGTTGCGAAAAATAGAAAGGGCAAATGCAATGATTGCGGAGCATGCTGTAAATTGCCCAATGTATGTAATTTTTTAGATATTTTTCCTCGTACTTGCCAAAATCTTAAAAGTATGATAGTATTAAATTATTAAAATATTATAATAAACATTGCTGGGAGTACCAGTTGTTTTGAATAATTATATAAATTTAAAAAATATGGGTAGATTTAATAGAGGAGATAGGTTCAACGACAGGGGTGGCGACAGGGGTCGGCCGCAAATGCATCCTGCGGTATGCTCAAACTGCGGAAAAGACTGCGAAGTGCCATTTAGGCCGACAGGCGATAGGCCGATATATTGCAGTAACTGTTTTAAGGATGTGGGCGGATCTGATAACCGGTCGGAAAGATCGGGAAGATCGGACAGAAGGGAATTCAGAAGGCCGGATCGTGAAAATAAAAAAATGTTTCAGGCTGTATGTGACACCTGTGGAAAAGACTGTGAAGTGCCGTTTCAGCCAAGCGCCGGCAAACCGGTGTATTGCAATGATTGTTTTGGAAAAAATGAGGGATCGGGCAGCAGGAGATCGGATCAGTCTTCGGGACAATCCAAAGAAGTGCTTGACGCCATACATTCCAAGCTTGATAAAATTTTAAATCTTTTGGCAAAGCCGGGATCTGAGAAAATTGTGAAAGAAGCGGTTGTCAAAGCTGTTAAGGAAGAAAAGACATTGGTTGTAAAACCTGAAGCGAAAAAATCAGCTGACAAAAAAGTTGCTGTGAAAAAGTCCAAGAAAAAATTGAAATAATCTATTTTTAAAAAAACGGCTGCGGGAATATTTCCCCGGCCGTTTTTTGTTTATTTAAAAAATTGAGTTATCCTGTAAAAAATGATAAATTGAAAGTATTATGGCTACGCAAAAACAAGAAAAAAATATTTGGGATGTTGCTGTTATCGGCGGGGGGGCTGCCGGCATGATGGCGGCCGGAAAAGCAGCCGAAACGGGCCGATCGGTTGTATTACTTGAAAAAAATTCTGATCTTGGCAGAAAACTGCTTTTAACCGGCGGAGGCAGGTGCAACCTGACAAATTTTATACCTGATACCCGTCTTATGCTTGCGCACTATACGGGAAGTGAAAAATTTCTTTTTTCCGCTTTCACGCAGTTTGGCGTTGAAAAAACTATTGATTTTTTTCACACACTTGGCGTTGATACAAAAATTGAAGCCGAAGGCAGGGTTTTTCCTGTTTCCAATAGGGCACAAACAATTTTAGATGCGCTTATCGCATATATGAAAGAGGGGAAAGTTAATATACAATGCAATGCACAGGTTGCGGGAATTTCGCGTGATGCGAAGAAAAATATTTTTTGCATACGTTGCAAGAGCAAAAATATAATAGAAGCGCGATCGTGCGTTGTGTCAACCGGAGGCATAGCAAAGCCCGATACGGGATCAAATGGAGACGGATTTATTTGGCTACAAAAATTTGGCCATACTATTATTGATCCCAAGACGGCGCTTGTTCCTATTACCCTTAAAGATTTATGGGTGAAAAAAATAAGCGGGTTAACGCTTCATGATATTAAGCTCACAATATTTCAAAACAAAAAAAATTATAAAGTCGTTCGTGGGGAGCTGCTTTTTACGCATTTTGGAATTAGCGGACCAACAGTTTTAAATATGAGTAAATCCGTAGCAGAGCTTATGCGCAATGGCGATGTTACGATAACGCTTGATGTATTTCCGGATATGGACCACGGCGGATTGGATAAAAAGATTCAGACGCTTTTTACATCTGAAAGCAATACAATGTTGAAAAATACCTTAGGAAAACTTGTTCCCGCAAGACTTGGAGAGGCAATACTTGGTATTGCAAAAATTGACGGAACCGTTGCCTGCCGAAGCGTACGGCGCGAGGAAAGGATTTGTTTGGGAAAGCTTTTGAAAGCAATTCCGCTAACCACATCGGGAGTATTGGGCGTGGAAGTTGCGATTGCGTCTTCGGGCGGAGTTATGCTTAAAGAAATTAATAATACAACCATGCAGTCTCGGCTAGTGCCGAATTTGTATATTGTAGGTGATGCATTGAATATTGACCGCCTTTCGGGCGGGTACAGCCTGCAGATCGCGTGGACAACAGGATTTGTCGCAGGGAGCAATTGTTAGCGGACATCTGAATTAAATTGTCTGGCTAAACTTGACAAATATAGATTTTTCATGTACTATTAGTTATATTAATTAAATCTCGGTAACTTGCGTCATTTTACTTTAAAATGTGGCCCTGGTTCTCGGGTCACATTTTTTTTATGAAAGAATTAAGTACTGTAAAAACTAAAGAAAATATAAGTTTTTCCGAGCTTGGAATTTCCCCTCGGATTTTAGAAGTGCTTGAAAGGTTGAATTTTTTAATTCCAACCCCAATTCAAGTAAAGGCCATTCCTATTGCCATTGAAGGCAAAGATCTGATTGG
This sequence comes from Parcubacteria group bacterium GW2011_GWA2_38_13, assembly GCA_000992395.1. Lineage (GTDB taxonomy): Bacteria > Patescibacteriota > Patescibacteriia > Buchananbacterales > GWA2-38-13 > GWA2-38-13. The sequence continues at coordinate 8,984 of LBUD01000021.1, forward strand.
TATTGCACAGACCGGCACGGGAAAAACTTTGGCTTTTGGCGTGCCAATGCTACAACGGCTTGCTTTTATGCCTGCAAAAAAAGGCATTGTGGTTTTGCCAACGCGTGAATTGGCGCTACAAGTAAACGATGCTTTGCAAAAAATTGGAAGAGTCTTTGGGCTGAAAACCGCTGTTTTGATCGGCGGAGCATCTATGGGCGAACAAATAAACGCACTTAGATTTAACCCGCATATAATCATTGGAACTCCGGGAAGAATTAATGATCATTTGGAGCGCAGGACTTTGCGTTTAAGCGAAGTGGCTGTTTTGGTGCTTGATGAAGCTGACCGCATGCTTGATATGGGTTTTTTGCCCCAGATAAAAAAGATTTTAGAATCAATAACTGCTCAACATCAGACCATGCTTTTTTCAGCAACAATGCCTGATAATATTTTGCTCATTGCAAAAAAATATATGAAACAGCCGGTGCATATTGAAATATCCAGAAGCGGAACTTTGGCGGACACTGTAGAGCAGGAACTTTTTATTGTGAGAAGGGAACAAAGAACACGCCTTTTGAATGTTTTATTTTCACAATACAAGGGAAGCGTGCTTGTTTTTTCCAGGACCAAGCATGGAGCTTCAAAAATTTGCCAGGCGATCAAAGGTATGAATCATAGCGCGTCGGAAATTCATTCCAGAAAATCTTTATCTGAACGGCGCAGGGCGCTTGATGGTTTTCGCGCGGGAACCTACAGGATTATGGTTGCGACAGATATTGCCTCGCGAGGTATTGATGTAAAAAATATTGAACTGGTTATAAATTATGATTTGCCTGACGATCCTTCGGATTACGTGCATCGCATCGGCAGGACCGGGCGCGCGGGATTATCGGGAAAAGCAATATCATTCGCAGCTCCTGACCAAAAAAATAAGGTAAGGGAAATAGAGCGCCTTATTCGCACGCAATTGAAAGTATCCAAACTTCCGGACCTTGGCCCGATTGGCGAGCCCATGCCGATGTATGCTGGGCCGAGAAAGGAATTTTCGTCCCACACTAAACCATTCCGAAAATTTCAGGGGCATAGCAACGGAAAATCCGCTGCCAAACCCGCCTACCATTCTTACGGGTCAGGTGGACGGCAAGCAGGGAAAAAATCCCATGGCAGTTTTAGAAAAAAATTTAACTCATTTTAAATAATTTTTTTACATTGATTTTTTTGAAAAAAATTGCTATACTATAGAGTATGAAGTAAGCTCCTAAAAAAAGGGCAAGTGCCTTTTTTTTGTTTTAAGCATATGCCAAAAGAAGAGACAATATTACGATTTGACCAGGTATCATTTGGTTATGAATACGGCAAGCCCATCTTGGATGAGGTTGATTTTTCATTGCGCCGCGGCTTAAAAGTTGCGCTTATGGGTCAAAACGGAGCTGGCAAAAGTACGATTTTTCAGCTTATAACATGGCTGCTTCAGCCTGATTCGGGCGAAATTCATGTCGGGCGCCAAGTTACGGTCGCAACAGCGCGGCAGGTTATCCCGCGTGAACAGCTTGAATTAAGCGTGCTTGATTTTTTCAGGCAATACGCGGATGGCGAGGTTTTTCAGATCAAAGGCAAGATACACGATGTGCTGGAAATCGTACATCTTAATGTGCCCATAGAAAGGCCCGTGAATAAACTTTCCGGAGGCCAGCAGGCTCGCTTACTTTTGGCATCAGCCCTTATACAGGATCCTGATTTGCTTTTGCTTGATGAGCCGACGAATAATTTAGATAAGGTTGGGATTGAACATTTGACGCAATTTCTTATCGGCTACGAAAAAACTTGCATTGTGATATCGCACGACGCGGATTTTTTAAATGCATTCACTGACGGTGTCTTATACCTTGATATCCATACACACAAAATGGAAAGATATCTGGGAAATTATTTTGACGTGGTAAAAGAAATCGCTATTCGCATAGAAAAAGAAAATATGAAAAACGCCCAGCTTGCAAAAACAATTTTGGAAAATAAGGAGAAGGCGAATTTCTTCGCGAACAAAGGGGGAAGAATGAGGCTTTTGGCAAAACGCATGCGCACAAAAGCGGCTGAGCTTGAAGAAGAAATCGTTGATGTGCGAAAAGAGGACAGAGCAATCAGGCCGTTTACTATTCCCGCGCAACCCGGGCTCGTGGGGCAGATAATGCATATTTCTTCTTTTACAACAATGAAAAACCATGAAATAGTATCGCATAAAGCAAATATAACCTTAAACAAACGCTCGCGTCTAATGCTCGTCGGGCCTAATGGAATCGGCAAAACCACGCTTTTGGAAATTTTAGCTTCGGGAAAATCCAAAGGCGCCGTGATAACTTCCGGCGTGAAAGTGGGCTATTATAGGCAGGATTTTTCAACCCTGAATTTTGAAGACACGGTATTTGATTCTTTGATGTCAGTTATGGATAAAAAAGTGGAGGAGCATATGCGTTCGGTTGCGGCCGGTTTTTTGATCACCGCTCATCAGGTTTCATCAAAAATCGGAAGTTTGTCGGAAGGCCAGAAGGGGCTTGTTGCTTTCGCGCGGCTTGTATTACAGGAGCCGGGCTTGCTTATACTTGATGAGCCGACCAACCATATTAATTTCCGCCATTTGCCTGTTATTGCAAAAGCCCTTGATCAATACCAGGGAGCCATGGTTTTGGTAAGCCATGTTTTGGATTTTGTCAGTCAAATAAAAATTGATGAAACCCTTGATTTGGAAAGATAGAGGATGTGTAAGGATATACTATCATCGGCTCAGCACCATTGAGCCGTTTTTTTATTTTTTTTAACTTCTTTAAATAATTTTTATAGTGGTGTATAATTGAGATAATGGATTTATTATTAATTATATTCATTTATGAAGGGATTTTTAATTATGTAAAATATTTAATAATTTGCTATAATATATATTTTATCCATAAACCATATAATAATATGAAAAAAACAATTACGTTCGGGTTTATTTTTTTGGCTCTTGCGCTTGCAATAACCGGATGCTCCAGGCAATCGCTTGGAGAGAAGGCAGCGGAAAAAATCATTGAATCTCAGACAGGTGCGGACGTTGATATAAATAAAGACGGAAACGATGTTACTATTAAAACCGAGGATGGCGAGAGCCAGTATTCGACCGGCGGAACCGCGAAGCTTCCTGAGAATTTTCCCAAGGATCTTGTTATTGCTGAAGATGCCAAAATTATGATGTCATCGACCGCCGAGGGTGCCACGACCATTACATATTCAACCGCCATCGAGCAGGGAGAGATTTTAAAAAAATATATCAGCACCCTTGCCGGCCTCGGATGGAAAAAAGAAATGGAAATTGACATGGGAGCGGGGAAAATAGCAAGTTTTTCAAAAGATAAGGAAAAAACATCCGTTACTATAGGGGAAAATTCCAATAACGCTGAATTGGGACAGACCATGGTATCGGTTACGTATGTGGTTGAATAGCTATTTTGTTCAAAAAATATTGAAATTTAAAAAAGATCATCAATTCGACGGTCTTTTTTAAATGAATACAATTTGTATTCATTGGGTGGAGTTTTTTGTTTCTATTGTTTTGTGATATCTTTATAGTAGATGAATATTTTTACATATTATGAATTATCCTATTAATAAAGACAATATTGTTTGGAAAAAAAGAACCAGCAAATTTTCAAAATATGCGGGCAACACCTTTGTTGCGCTGATTTTGATAGTTGGAGTGATTTATTTGATTTCAGGAAAAAATATTGATTTTACAAAAGTATGGAATGCCTTTTTTACAAAACAGGAAGTTGCTGAAAATATTTTAGAAAAAACATTTATGATGGAAAAAAAGGTATTTGGGTATTCGGAACAAGGAAAAGAGATCGGCGGGTATGAGCTTGGCAACGGCGCTAATATTATTTTTATGATGGCATCAATACATGGAAATGAAATGGGAACTGTTGATTTGTTGAATAAACTTATTGATGGGATAAAGGCAGACCCAAAGCTTGTGCCCGAGAGCAAGAAATTGATTATTATACCTATTGTAAATCCGGACGGGTATTATGATAGGACAGACAATTTGAATGCGAATAAGGTTAATTTAAATTTGAATTTTGAAACAACGAATTGGACAAAATACGGATCGGAGGGAAATTTTGCAGGAAATGAGCCGTTTTCGGAAAGAGAAAGCCAGGCTATCCGCGATGTTGTGAAACAATATAAGCCCAATATAATGATATCATTTCATTCAAGCGGCGCCCTAATTTCACCAGAAGCAGGAGAATCGTCGGAAAAAATTGCACGATGGTTTTCGCAAAAAACCGGTTATGATTATTTTGGGGGCTGGGATTATCCCGGCACGGCAACGCGATGGTTCGCCGAGACGACCAATAACCCGGCGATAACCATAGAAATTTCCAAGGATCTTCAAAGCGATTGGGATAGAAATAACGCGTCTTTGTTGGAATTTATCGCATCAGACAGCCTAACAATACTGTAATATATTTTTGGCGTATTTATCCACATTCACAATATAAAAAATTTATTATATAATAGAATACATCGCCTTAAGGGCAGTTTTTATTTTTATACATAAAATACTATTTATGGAAAATATTCAGGTAGTGTTCAATAGGATTCGCGAATCAAAAAAAGAGCAGAAGAATATAAAGACCATGTATCGAGAAGCACTGGAAAATTCTGAAGAGTATCAAAAGACAATAGAAGATTTGAATATTCTTAAGGAGAAAAAAATTCAAATTGAAAGCGCGATAAAATCCGATTTTTCAAGTGAATTTAACAAATTGGAAAATATTAAAGTTGATATTATCACTGATTTGGAATTATTAAGCGATATCGCATTAAATCATCTGGTCAAGGGTGAAACCATTTCCGTGCAGGATGAAAAGAAAAATGCCTATGAGCCGGTTTTTAGTGTTAAATTTAAAAAAATCGGACCTATTGCCGAAGAAGAGGAAAAAAAATCTTAATAACTTGTAATTGTTTTTATAAAAAACTCGTAATTTGATGCGAGTTTTTTTATTAAAAAAGCCGGGGTATTTTTCAGCAAAATAAAACTGGCATTGACTTTTTTTAGAAAATTTGCCATACTGTATGATTGTGTTCTTTGTGAGGTTACAACAGGAGGATGTATGGTCTTTTACAAATTTTATATTGTATTGGTTGTCATTACTTTTGCCGGATGTTCAAGCGCGACTCCACGGGGAAACGAATCAAAAAATAATGGATATGCAAATAGCTATGAATATGGCGAAGAAAGAGATTTCAACGAGCTTGGGATCCATATCAGCCGGCATTCCGGAATTTTTAATACCGAAAATGTAATTCGGCCGCTTATCGCCCTAGGGCTTGATCTTCAGGGCTCAATGCCGGTAACCAGAATCAGAAATGTCCCTGCGGAATGGAGGATGATTAAAGAAAAAAATTGGGTGAATTCCCATACGTCAACCGAGCCATCACCGCTTGTGGATTGGCGTTTCGCTCGCGTAGGCTTAGAATTCAGGCCCTTGAAGCATTTTGAGCTGGATGTATTCGGTGACGCGAGTATGAACCTGAGCTATTATCTTCGCGGAGATAAAAATTTTGAACATGAAACTTATCTGACTTCAAATTATAGCCCCGTTGTCATTCCCGGGCTGGGCGTGGAATTAAATTATATTTTTGATTCCGGCTATTACCTTTTTATAGGTGGCAGATATCGCGAGTACGAGGTAAGAACTGAGGCCGGAGTATACGAAGGAAGATACCGAGAAGATCCGTCGCACAATGTTGCCGCAGATATTTATGAGCGAAGCATTTACTTTGGTTTTAGAAAAGAAGTGCTTGCCAATGTCATTTGGGTAAATACCCGGCTTGGTTTCAGCTTCAATGATATTGAAGAAAGGGATAGCAGGGTAAACGTTGACCATGACGATATAGGAATATTTTTGGGTGCCGGATTGGAGTTTCGGCTTTAGTGAAGAATTCGCCCGCTTATATGTAATAAGCGGGTTTTTTAATTTGCCATATTTTGCTATAATAAAGATATCTTGAGGATGATCTAATATTTATTATGCAATTATTTAAAAAAAATCCGCCTTCGTGGATATACGGCTTGCTGGCTACGGCTGTAATTATTGCGTCCGCGCTTATATTGAATTTTTACGGTCGTGATTGGTGGTGCAGGTGCGGTTATGTAAAATTGTGGGATGGGGTGCTTAATGGCTTATACGATGCCCAGCATTTTTCAGATTATTATACATTTTCTCATATAATACACGGGTTCGCGTTTTTCGGGATTTTATGGCTTATAGCCCGGCGCTTGCCTCTTGGCCTCCGTTTTGTCCTGGCGGTTGTTATGGAAGAGGCGTGGGAGCTTTTTGAAAATTCAAATTTTATGATCCAAAGATATCGCGATACAACCATCGCAAACGCATACCAGGGAGACAGTATTCTAAATTCCACCTCGGACGTGGTATTTATGTCATTGGGATTTTTGCTCGCGTGGAAGCTGCCGGTTTGGATGAGTATTGTTTTGATAATCGCCATGGAAGTAATTGTCGGTTTTTTTATCAGAGACAACCTTACTTTAAATATTATTATGCTTTTGTATCCTGTGCAGGTAATAAAAAAATGGCAGATGGGATTGTAAAATAAAAATTAATTTATACACATATGAGCAAAGGCGAACAGCAGGCAATAAATTTTTGGCGCTTTGTAGCTTCGCTCGCGATGTGCTATGGAGCGGCATTTATAGGATCGTTTTTTACAAGAACAGAAATAACCCAATGGTATGCGTTTTTAAAAAAGCCGATTTTTACTCCTCCTGGCTGGGTATTTGCGCCGGTTTGGTTCTTGCTGTATTTCTTGATGGCGGTTTCGCTATATCTGGTGTGGAGAAGGGGTCTGAGGATTGAGAAGGAAAGAATGGCGTTTGGATTATTTATCATACATCTTATTTTTAATGCTTTTTGGTCCATTGTGTTTTTTGGTTTTCATGAAATATTTTTTGCGCTTATCGTAATTATCGTGCTTTGGATAATGATATATTCTTTAATATTTCAATTTTATAGAATAAATAAATTCGCATGCTATTTGCTTGTCCCATATCTTGTCTGGGTGAGTTATGCCTCGTTTTTGAATTTTTTTCTATGGCTTTTGAATAGATAAGCAGGTTTGATTTTTTTCATTCTCACCAAAGTTTTATGATTATTTTATTTCTTTTCGCATTCTTGGGCGGGGTTGTGACGATTCTATCGCCATGTATATTACCGATATTACCGGTGGTCTTGTCGGGATCTTTGGGTGGCGGGAAAAAAAGGCCTTGGGGAATAATTGTCGGTTTTGTCGCCGGGTTTACTATTTTTACGCTTTTTCTCACTGCCATAGTAAATGCCTTTGGAATTTCAGCGAATTTTTTACGGAATCTGTCCTTTGTTGTTATTTTTATTTTTGGACTTGCGCTCATTTCATCCAAGATGCAAATCTGGTCTGAGCGCATTTTTTCAAAGCTTGCAGCGCGCGCTTCTCGCCCGCACGGGCAGGGTTTTTGGGGTGGCGTTGTTATTGGCTTAAGCATAGGGCTTATTTGGACTCCGTGCGTCGGGCCTATTTTGGCTTCAGTCATTTCTCTCGCGCTTACGGGGCAGGTGAGCGGTTTTGCATTTTTTATTACGCTGGCGTATTCTTTGGGTACGGCGCTTCCTATGATGGCGATTATGTTCGGAGGAAGGGGGCTTCTCGCGCGCGTGCCAGCGCTTACGAGAAATACCCAAATAATACAAAAAGCATTTGGCGTATGTATGATACTTGTGGCTGTTGCCATATTTTTTAATTATGATAGAAAATTTCAGACCTTTGTTTTGAATATTTTTCCAAATTACGGCGCGGGCTTAACGGCTCTTGAAGACAACGCTTTGGTAAGAGCGATGCTTGATAGAACTTCGAGCCCAATAAGAGATTTACAAGGAATAGCGCCGGAAATAATTTCCGGAGGAGAGTGGTTTAATTCGGATCCTGTCACCATTGAAGCATTGCGCGGGCAGCAAGTTGTATTGATAGATTTTTTTACCTACTCATGCATTAATTGCATACGGACCATCCCTTACCTTAATGCTTGGCATAACGCGTACGCAAAGGACGGGCTTACTATTATTGGCATACATACTCCGGAATTTGAATTTGAGAAAAATCCTGAAAATGTTACAAAAGCATTGAATGATTTGGGAATACGCTATGGCGTGGTTCAAGACAATAATTATGCCACGTGGCGGGCGTATAATAATCATTATTGGCCGGCGAAGTATCTTATTGATATAAATGGAAAAATTGTGTATTCGCATTTTGGCGAAGGAAGCTATGATATTACGGAAGGCCGTATACAAGATGCGCTTAAAGAACGCTTACGGGCGCTAGGGGTTGATGCAAACATTAATACCGATACGGTTGTCATAGAATCACAAGACGTGCGTGCCGGAAGTCCTGAAATTTATTTTGGATTTTCCAGAAACGAATATTTGAAAAATGGAAAACAAAATCAAGGGGGGGTGCAGACATTCCAATATCCCGAAAATATTTCTACAAATTCGCTTTATCTTTTTGGCAAATGGAAAATCGCTGAAGAATACGCTCAAAGTATGGATGCTGATGAAAAAATTATTTTTCAATATAGATCAAAAAATGTATTTTTTGTAGCCGGATCCGAAAGCCCTGTTGCGATTCAGATATTGCAGGATGGAAAGCCTCTTGAACAAGGTTTTGGCAAAGATGTTTTACCCAACGGCAGCGTTATCATTAAGGATAATAGGCTTTACCATCTTATAGGCGATGATAGCTTTGGCGAGCATACACTAGAGTTGCGCATCGGCAGCGGAGGGCTTAAGGCTTATACTTTTACTTTTGGATAATATGAAATTTAATAATCTAACATCCGAGCAAGAAGATGTTATTGTGCATAAGGCAACGGAAGCGCCTTTTACCGGCGAATACAATGATTTTTTTAATGAAGGTACGTACGTATGCCGAAGATGTTCAAATCCGCTTTTTTCTTCTACTGCGAAATTTCATTTTGGATGCGGATGGCCGAGTTTTGATGACCACTTTCCCGGATCTGTCCGTCGTGTGTCGGATACGGATGGCGCGCGTACTGAAATCATTTGCGCTCAATGCAACGGGCATCTTGGGCATGTTTTTGAGGGGGAGAATATGACGGCTAAAAATACTAGGCATTGCGTGAATTCTTTATCAATACAATTTATTCCAAAGCATAAATGAAAACAAAAAATGAAATTATAATTTTTGGAGGAGGATGTTTTTGGTGCACAGAGGCTATATTTTCCTCCCTGAATGGCGTTGTATCGGTTCTGCCTGGTTATTCGGGAGGGCATAAGGAAAATCCTACATATGACGAAGTGTGTTTGGGAACAACCGGGCACGCTGAGGTTGTAAAAATTGAATATGATCCGGATATTATATCATTAGAAGCCCTTTTGGAAGTTTTTTTTATTCTTCATGATCCTACAACCAAAAACCGCCAGGGAAATGATATCGGCGATCAGTACCGATCTGTGATTTTTTATATGTCACGGGAGGATAAAGAACATATTGAAGAATTTATTAAAATTCTAGAAGGTCGTCATGAATATAAAAACCCGATTGTAACGGAAGTGAAGCCTTATAGTAATTTTTATCAAGCAGAAAACTATCATAAAAATTATTACGCGCGCAATTCGGAAAAAATGTATTGCCGGGCTGTAATTTCTCCGAAGCTTTTAAAACTCAAAAAAAGATTTTCAAAATTTTTAAAGTAAGCTTTTTTGAAATAGTAAAAACCGCCCTGAAATTTTTTCAGGGCGGTTTTATGTAAGCAGATACATTATTCAACTATGAGATTGCCTTTCATACCCTTGGCGCGGTGTTCGCCAACCGAGCAGTAATATTCAAACGTGCCGGTTTTATCAGCAGTGAATTCCACTTCCGCTGTGTTTCCTTCCTGGATTTGTGGGACTCTTGCATTAAATTCGTCAATAACCCAATCGTGAAAGCCTCCAACGTTTTTGAAAATAATTTTTACCTTATCGCCTTTTTTCACACGAATTTCCGCCAACGAGAAAGAAAAATTTTGTCCGCTGATTTCAAATGTTTTTACCTCGCCTTGGACTGTCGGGCTCGGAGTTGCATCGGGCGTTGCTTGCGCGGTTGGTGTCGGGCTTGGAGCATCTGTATTCGTATTTTGGTTTGCGATTGCGTTATCATTAACATTTTCATTTCCCGCTGTGTTGGAATTTACATTATCTTTCGGAGCGCATCCTGATATTATTATAACCATTGCTATGGCTAAAATTGTCCAAGCGATACTTTTCTTTGAATTACGCAGTCGAATTTTTTTCATATGTGTATTATTAAAAATTATTTTTGTATATAAAATTATATACGTACATACATAATAATATATCTTATAAAATAATGCAAATAGTCTTTTTTGCTATAAACAAAATACCCCGGAACTTGTCCGGGGTATTGAAAGGATGCAAGAATGAATCTATGGCATGATAAAAATTTCTTCAGGGCTTAATGTTGAATTATTTTTTACGTCTTTTGATTCCACCTTGAAAAAATATTGTGTTGATGAGGCAAGACCCGTGAGAACCAATGCGTGTGAAGTAATAAGGCTTGAATCGCTTACGCTTAGGGTCGTGGTCGCGGATGCCAAGCTTTGGGTCGCGTATATAATTTTGCTTGTCGCAGGTTTATTGGTGGTCCATGCTAAATTCATACTTGCGTCTTTTGATTCCACCTTGAAATAGTATACGGTAGACGAACTTAATCCCGAAAGAGTAATGGTGTGCGAGGTTACAAGCGTTGATTCCGTAACATTGAGCGTGCTGGTCGCTATTGCCAAGCTTTGGGTCGCGTATATAATTTTGCTTGTCGCAGGTTTATTGGTGGTCCATGTTAAATGCGCGGAGGTTATCTGTATTTGCGATGCGACTAAGTTTGTAATAACCGGAGGCGTTGTGTCGATTACAACTGATGAATCAGCGGTTGTGAATGTGTTTTCCGATGAAGCTGAAAAATTATTGTTCGCATCAATGGATCCAACTCTATAGTAATACTTTGTGAGAGGGTG
>LBUD01000022.1:0-1154 GCA_000992395.1 Parcubacteria group bacterium GW2011_GWA2_38_13
CTTTGCGATCTGACCCACACATACCAGACAATCGCGATGAATAAAATGCCGCTTGGAATCGGTATGATTGCCGCGTATTGCAAAAAAGAATTCAAAGACGAAATTTCAATTCATTTATTTAAATTTTTAGATGAGTTTGCCGAAGAGGTTGAAAATGGAGAGCCGCCGATCATTGTTGGATTTTCAAATTATGTGTGGAACCATCGTCTGAGCCTGGAAGTTTCAAAACGCATTAAAGCAAAATATCCTCAAACCGCAGTTGTTTTCGGCGGCCCCGAGCTTGCGTTCAGCGACGAAGAGCGGCTTCATTTTTTACGAAATTCCCCCTGGATTGATTTTTATATTCCCCTTGAAGGAGAAGAAGCTTTCAGCAATTTGATAAAATTTATGCTGGAATTCAAAGGAGACATTGAAAAAGTAAAAGACGGTATGCCTAAAAATTTGGTTTTTTTGAAAAACGATTTGCTTGTGAAAGGGGAAATACTGCCTCGTATTGACCTTTTGGCAATTCCATCCCCTTACCTTGAGGGTTATTTTGATAAATATTTTGGAAAACTGATACCTATGATCCAAACAACCAGAGGCTGCCCTTTTTGTTGCGCGTATTGTTACGATGGCATTGCGTATTGGTGCAAGATCACCCGCCGAGAAACACAACTTACTGAAGAATTGGAATATATTGCCGCAAGATGCAATAATTCAGACCCTCTCTATATAACAGATGCTAATTTTGGTATGTATCCCCAAGACATAGAAGTCTGTAAGACCATTGCCAGATTGCAGGACACATTTTCCTGGCCGTGGTATATATCGGTGAACACAGGAAAAAATAATAAGGAGAGAATTTTTGAAGCAGCCGAGATTACGCGCGGGGCCATGGCGGTCACGGCGGCGCTTCAATCCACTGATCCGGTAGTTTTGAAAAATGTAAGGCGGGTAAATCTTCCTTTTGAAGAGATAATCAAGCTGGCGAAGGAAACGAAAAAATTAAGCTCGCGCGCTGGTTCAAACTCAGATCTCATACTTTGTCTTCCGGGAGATACGACCCGGGCTCATTATCAAAGTATTAAAGATGTGATAGACAGCGGTATCGACGAGGTGACGCCGTTTCAATTTATGCTTCTTCCCGGTACGGAATTGGCAACCAGGGAATC
>LBUD01000022.1:1202-15097 GCA_000992395.1 Parcubacteria group bacterium GW2011_GWA2_38_13
CTGACGGTTGCTATGTTTTATAATCATTCAATACTTATGGATCTCTACAGAGTTCTAAATTTTTTCGGCATTTCAACATTTGATTTTATTCTCAAGCTTCAGGATTGCGCCATGGGATCAGAAATGAAAATACTCTATGATGAATTCATCAGAGAAACAAGAGCAGAGCTTTGGGATTCTTCGGATGATATTTTTACATTCATTCAAAAACCCGGTGTTTTGGAAAAATACAAGAGCGGCGAATATGGCGCAAATCTTATTTTTAAATATAAAACCATGGCGCTCATACAATCCATGGATTATATGAGCGGCTTGGCGTATGCAAGCGCCGTACAAATGATAAGCGAAAAAGCAAAAATCGAGGTCGGGAATGTTTCCAATATTTTTGATTTTTTGAAAGAGCTTGAAAAGTTCCATCGCTCGCTTATTATTGATTTTTTAAACGTGGATAAATCTTTTGAAATGGAATCTCATTATAATATATTTGAATTTCATACCCAATCATTGTTGTTTGATATGGTAAAGGAATCAATGGAAATCATAAAAATTGAACATACTTTGGAGCAAAAGGGCATAATAGGGCAGGGTATCGGAAGGCACGGGAAAAATCTCATTGGTATAAGCCAGATGCTTTCACAAATTCCATTGACAAAATTGTTGCGTACGCCGCACTTGACCCGCGTTATAGCCGGGTTGAAGCCCTAGCGAACTTCGAAACAGAGATGTTGGCTGCGTCACAGCAGCTTTTTTAAATACTTAAAAAATGATATACTGAAATTATATGACGCTTAAAGAGTATAAGAAAAAGCGAAAATTTAAAAAGACTCCGGAACCGCCACCATCTGTTGCCAAAAAGGCCAGAACAGCGATGGCAAAGAAAATATTTGTAGTACAAAAACATTTTGCGAGAAATTTACATTATGATTTCAGACTTGAAATGTACGGAGTTTTAAAATCATGGGCAGTGCCCAAAGGAGTTCCTGAAAAACCCGGTATCAAGCATTTGGCAGTTATGGTTGAAGACCATCCTTTGGAATACGCGAATTTTTCGGGCGTTATTCCCCAAGGCGAGTATGGCGCGGGATTAGTGGAAATTTGGGACAAGGGAACGTATGAGATGGTTGAGGCAACGGAAAAAGCATATAAAATTATGATGCATGGCAAAATTCTTAAAGGCGAATACGTTTTATTTAATTTTAAAAACGATAAAAATTGGCTTTTATTTAAAACGAAAATATGAAAAAGCTTTTATTTCTCATATTTATTTCAGCCATAGTTTTGACTGGTTGCGACCAACAGCCGGGAAAAACCGCAGATTCTATGGTTGATGCGGCAATTGGGGTCAATCTTATAGAAAAAAATATCCAGGCGAATAAGGATCTTGCCAAGGCGCAGTGCATAGAAATCTGCCGGCAAGCCCAGCGCGAATTTATGGTTTTAAATATTGGCCCTTGCTTGGGAAACCCGATAGCCAATATGGCGGAATGGGTGTGCGATGTTGCCCACAGTCCGCGCCAAGATGTGGACAATAAAATAGAAAACCAGTGCTCGTCTTTTGCCGAAGGCTCTGCAAAACATTTTGTTGAGGTGGATCCTGATTGCAATTTTATAAAAAACTATTAATCTAATAAGCTAAAAAGCTAACTAGCTAAGAAGCTAAATTTATGTACAATCCCGAACATCAAGAAAAACATTTGGCTCCCATGGATGTGAAGATAAAAACCAGAACAACAATTGTGACGGTAATAGTGGCTACTGCCATTGTTCTTGGCGTAGTGTTTATCGCCCAGACAATAGACAAGGTTATATCATCCATGCGAAGCGCGTAGTTTTTTTGTGAAAGAAAAAAAGACCTGGATTTGTAATCCGGGTCTTTTATAATTATAGTTTCCTTCTCTTTCCCTTATGAGGGGGAGGAGTTTTCCGTAAGATCAAGCGTTGACTGTAACAGCATAGCCACGGTAACGGGGCCGACACCGCCAGGAGTTGGCGTTGCCATCGAAGCTATTTTGGAAATAGATTTAAAATCCGCGTCACCTGTAAAACCCATATTGGTTTTTGTAATGCCAATGTCAATGACAACGGCATCTTTTTTTATCATATCGCCCGTAAGACAACCGGGTTTTCCAAGCGCAACAATTACAATGTCCGCTTCTTTTAAAGCTTTTGCGTCTTGTAATTCAATAATCTTTGTTTGCGCGCCATTATTTTCCAAAGCCTTTACCATGATCGGGCAAAACACTTGTGAATGGGAAAGCAATGCCACTGTTTTTTTTGACATATTAATTTTTTCATTGTTTAAGATTCGCAGTACGGTTTGTACAAGCGGCGGGTAAGTCGTAGATTTTCCCGCGAGAATATTTTTTAAATTTTTTGGGTGAAATCCGTCCGCGTCTTTTTTCGGATCAATCGCATCAATAATTTTTTGTGTGTTGAATCTTTCGGGTAAGGGTAATTGCACGATAATTCCGGAAACAGCCGGATCGTTATTGAGAAATGTAATCATTTCAATAATTTGGTTCTCGGTTTCTTTCTCGCAAAAATAAGTATGGAAATCTATTCCTACTTTCAAGCAAGCTTTTTTTTTGTTTCTGACATACAGCTTTGACGGCTCGTCGTTTCCGATCATTATGACAGCAAGTCCGGGAGTAATACCCGATTCAACAATTTTTTTCCGTATTTTCAATAAAATATCTTCGGCAATGGCTTTGCCGTCAATTGGATGAAATGTGTGGGTGAATTTTTTATTTGTCATAATAAATTCGATGTAACTGTATCAATATCTTACATAGAGTCCAAAATTCAAAGTGAAAAGTTAAAAGTCGCAGTTAAAAGTTATAAGTTGTAAATTATTATGGGTTAGAAAGCAAAAAATTAACTTTGCACTTTAAACTGTAACTTTGCACTTTGAACTTTGCATTTTTAACTTATTTAAAAATCGAGTTCTTGGTATATCGGATATTCTTTTGTCAGCTCTTTAACCAATTTTTGAGTATTTCGCAGTGTATCAGAATTATTAATATTTTTCAAGACGCAAGCTATTGCTTTTCCTATAATTTCCATTTCTTTTTCCTTCATCCCGCGAGTGGTAAGAGCCGGTGTTCCAAGGCGGATTCCTGACGGCTCAAATGCGGATCCGGGGTCATACGGAATTGTATTTCTGTTCGTATATATTTCGCAATTTGCCAACGCTTCAGATCCTTGCCGTCCCGTGATTTTTAAAGGCACGCAGTCAATGAGCATAAGGTGGTTGTCGGTTCCGCCGGATATAAGACGTAAGCCTTCGGACATAAGGGCTTGCGCAAGCGCTTTGGCGTTTTTGACAATCTGATGTCCGTATTCAATAAATTTTTTCGTGCCGGCCTCTTTGAAACAAACAGCCTTTGCAGCAATAATATGTTCCATGGGCCCTCCCTGGGTGCCTGGAAAAATCGCCTTGTCTATGGCTTTCGCGTACGATTCTTTGCACAGAATAAATGCGCTTCTCGGCCCGCGCAGGGTTTTGTGCGTTGTAGACATTACGATATCCGCGTAAGGGAATGGTTGTGGGTGGTCGCCGGAAATGCACAACCCGACAAAATGGGAAATATCGGCAAAAAGTATTGCGCCGATTTCATCAGTAATTTTTTTAAATGCTTCAAAATTGAAAACGCGCGGATACGCGGTGGCGCCCGTCACGATCATTTTTGGTTTTTCTTTAAGCGCCAATTCGCGAACCTCGTCCATATCTATTAATTCTGTGTCTTTGGAAACGCCGTACTGGATGAAATTATATAAAATTCCGGATACATTAACTTTGTGCCCGTGCGTAAGATGTCCGCCCTGGTCAAGCTTTAATCCCATAATCGTATCTCCGGGTTTCAGGGTCGCCATATATACGGCAAGATTTGCTCCGCTACCGGCATTGGGCTGGACGTTGGCGTGTTCCGCGGAAAATAATTTTTTCGCGCGGTCAATCGCAATATCTTCAATCTCATCAATAAACTGATTTCCGGTATAATATCTTTTGTGCGGATATCCTTCCGCGTATTTATTTGATAGAGGAGTCCCCATGGCCTCCAGTACTGCCTTAGAAGCGTAGTTTTCCGACGGGATCATTACGAGGCCGTTTTGCTGGCGTTCAATTTCTTTTTGGATTATATTTGTTATTTCCAAATCTTCTTTTTTGAGATTTTTAAACATACTATTGCTTAATATTAAAAAGATTTTAAAAAAATTATAATTATATTATACCATAGAATTATAACATTTCATCAGTATGGCATTTTTGTTAAAATTATGCAATATAGACATATTTTTCATTTCCAGCTACAATAAAATTATATGTTTTTATCCAAAGAAAAGCGCGAATTATTTCCGCATGATTACGCCATGCAATATACGTTTATTCCGCTTATTCCAAAATGGATTTTGCCCAACCATATTACTGTTTTGCGTTTTTTACTTACTCCTTTTGTCGCAACGTTTTTTATTTTAGAAATGTACCAATGGGGTACTATTTTTTTTGTTTTTGCGGCATTCACCGACGCGCTTGACGGGAGCTTGGCGCGCGTGAGAAATCAGATAACGGAGTGGGGGCAGGCATACGATCCGCTTGCCGATAAATTACTGGTCGGATCGGTTATGATTATTTTGGCATTGAAATATTTTTTTTTCACGACCATTATAATGGTTTCCGTTGATCTTTCTTTTATCGTCGCGGCTTGGTGGTGGAAATCAAAAGAATTTGAGATAAAAGCAAATATTTGGGGAAAAATTAAAATGTTATTGCAGGTATGCGGCATTTTGGTTTTATTGCTTGCTATTATTTTAGAAATACCCTTTTTATTTTTTCTGTCCATTTGGTTTTTTTACTTTGCCATACTGTTCGCAATCGCAAGTCTTATCACGCAGGGGATATAAGTTTGAGTATTGATTTTATATTTTTATTTAGTTACAATATTTCAATAATGGAATATAATTGTGTTGATTGCATTATTATCCCAATATTGGCAATAAACACGGAAAGGTGTTGTGTATGGATCCCAAGAAACAAAAGGATATAAATATATGGTTTATCGCCACAATTTTACTGGCCATAGCTCTTGTGGGGGTCATTGTATTGAAGAATGGATCAAGCAAGATGATGGGAGCGGACGGTAAGGAATCGCCAATGGTACAGCCAAAAGAGGCGGCAGACAGGCTTGTAACATTTTTTACAGAAGTGGGCGGTGCTAAGGCAGGACCCATTGAAGGGCCGGTTACTTTAAACGATCTCATTGAAGAAAGCGGAATGTACAAGGCAAACGTAACCTACCAATTCATAGATGAGGCGACCGGGAATAAACAGCCGGTGTCGCCTGAATTTTATATAACAAAAGACGGAAAAATGTTTGTTGAGGTCGCGAGAATGATGAATATAGACGATGCTATGGAACAGCTTCAAAAATTTAAAAATGATAAGACCGCGACAACAAGCCCGGAAGTAACACAATCACAAGATGAAAATATAAATATTGAGACAGAGCCAACGCAAACAGATGAATCTTCCGGCGAACCGATACCGCAATAATTTGAAAATAATAAAATCCATGGCGAGTGTCATGGATTTTTATTTTATGAGGTTGACTTTTGTCTGTTTTTATATTAGAATGAATATAATTTCTTATGTAAACGCTTGCGTCTTTATAGTATTCGCCCAAGACGCCTTCTTTCTCGTCTTGTGTCCCCATAGTTCAACGGATAGAATGGGAGCCTTCTAAGCTCTAGATGTAGGTTCAATTCCTACTGGGGACACCAGATGAGATGGATAGGTTTTTGCATACGAGAAACATAATGTACTATGGTGCCCGTGGTGTAGTGGTTAGCACAGGGGTCTGTGGAACCCCTAGGGGCAGTTCGAATCTGCTCGGGCACCCCATAAAGACATCCCGTTCAAGGCGGAGTGTTTTTATTTTAAAGATTTTTTGACATATTAAGATTCAAAAAAGTATATGTATATTTATAAAATTAGCTAAATTTAAATATAATTTTACAAAAAAATGTATACATCATTTGATTTAATTTTAAAATATGACATAGTAAATATATGGGAAAAACATTTATTTTTAATAAAGAAAGGCGAGGTTTTTATGAGAGGATGTTTCGCGGAATTAATTTTTTAAACTTTATGATTATAGAATTAAAAAAATTCGGTTTAACGCTTACTTCCAGGGATGATGGCCGAGAAGCGCTGGCGGCTTTTAAGCCATCATTAAATAATGTTTCGGAACACGAAACAATAGAAATTCATTTTTCCGGTGTTAATACTTTTTCGCCTTCTTGGGGAGATGAATTTATAACGCCTTTATTTCAAATCTTCGGGGAGCGGTTGATTTTGGTGGATATGAATAATCTTTCGGTTCAAGCGACGATAAATTTATTAGAGAGAATTCATAAAATTAAATTTAATGTCGCGTGAAGCAATAAATTGATTTTTAAGAAATTTATGGCGGACAATCTTATTTTGCTTTTGAAAAAACATTTCGGCTATGACAAGTTCCGACCCCTGCAGGAGGAAATTGTGGCGCATGTTATAGGGGGCAACGATGCCTTGGTGCTGATGCCGACCGGGGGAGGAAAATCATTATGCTTTCAGTTGCCGGCGCTTCATTTTGACGGCTTGACTATGGTCATATCTCCTCTGATTTCTTTGATGAAAGATCAGGTTGACGCCTTGACGGAAAACGGCATTCCATCGGCGTTTATCAATAGTTCATTAAGTTCTTCGGAAATGGACAAAATTTTGAGGGCAGTGAAGGACGGTACTGTCAAAATCATTTATTTGGCGCCGGAAAGGCTGGCTTTGGAAAGTTTTCAGAATTTTTTAAAAACTTTAAAAATTTCTTTAATTGCCATTGACGAGGCTCATTGCATTTCCGAGTGGGGTCATGATTTTCGGCCCGAGTATCGTAACTTGAAAATTTTGCGACAACTATTTCCACGCACGCCAACCATTGCTTTGACCGCGACCGCTACCGTGCGAGTACGCGAGGATATTTTGCGCCAGATGATGATGACACGCGCCAAAACTTTTTTGGCCAGCTTCAATCGTCCCAACCTTACATATTCCATAATACCCAAGGAAAATTCTTTTTATCAATTGATGGCTTTGCTGAAAAAATATCGGGGCAAGCCCGCGATTATTTATTGCTTTTCTCGGAAAGACACGGAAAATCTGGCATCCGATTTGAATCAAAATAATTTTTCGGCTTTGCCGTACCATGCGGGCATTGACAGCCAGACAAGAAAAACAAATCAGGAAAAATTTATTCGAGATGAGGTGCCCATTATCGTGGCAACAATTGCTTTTGGAATGGGCATTGATAAGCCTGATGTGCGCCTCGTGGTTCATTATCATTTGCCGAAATCAATTGAGGGCTATTATCAGGAAACCGGCCGCGCGGGTCGCGACGGAATGCCTAGCGAATGCGTGCTTTTGTATTCGTACGGCGACACGATAAAACATAAATATTTTATTAAAGATGTTGAAGACGACAAAGAAAGAGAGCAGGCTTTGCTGAAGCTTGATCAGATAGTGCGATTGTGCGAGAATAATTCCTGTAGGCGGAAATTTCTTTTGGAATATTTTGGAGAAAAAAGTTCCGATATTATTTGCGAAAATTGCGATTACTGTCTTCGCTCCAAAGAGACATTTGACGCAACCGTTATCACACAAAAAATATTGAGTGTGATTTTGCGCACCAACGAGCGTTTTGGCGCAAACTATATTATTGATATCTTGCGCGGATCTTCAAGCGCTGACATACTCCAGCGCGGCCACAATTCGCTAACGGTGTGGGGCATTGCCAAAAATCAAACTCAGGCGGAATTAAAAGATATTATCCGCTCGCTTATTGCTCATAACATTTTAAATAAAACCGCAGGTGAATACCCTTGTCTGGCCGTAACGAGTGCGGGGAAAATCTTGTTAAAGCAAAAGGAAAAAATTATTTTGCCAAAACCCAAAGGCCATCTTGATTATATAAAACAAGCCAAGGCGAATGAGTCCCGATACGATGAAGATCTCTTTGAAATTTTGCGCCAATTAAGGAGGCAAATCGCCGACAGGATGAGTGTGCCGCCGTTTATAATTTTTGGCGATATTGCTTTAAGAGAGATGGCAATATATTTTCCTCAAAGCCGCGAGAGTTTTTTGAAAATCGCTGGTGTGGGCGAAAGAAAACTCGAGCAGTATGGCCAAGATTTTATGCAAGCAATCACGCGCTATGCCAGGGAGCACAATATCCAGGAAAAACCAAAATATAATATATTTAGCCGAACGCGTCGGCGGCTGGCCAGGATTTTGAATAAGGAGTCAACATATTCTGAGACGAAAAATTTATTGGACCAAAAGCTGCCGATCAGTATTATCGCTCAAAAGCGGGGATTGGCGGAAGATACGATTGTTTCTCATATGGAAAAATTAATAAAAGCCAACGAACGGCTTAACATTGAGTATTTAAAACCGCCAGCCGAGCGTTTGCAAAAAATCAAAGAAGTTTTCCAAAAAACTCAAACCGACGCTTTGTCGTCAGTCAAAGAGATTTTGGGCGATGATTTTTCATACGCCGAGATTAAGTTGGCTAGAATTTTTTTATATCAAGAAAATAAAAATCAATAAACAAAACGTGGTTCCGAGCTCCTATTGATTGTTTTTGTTTAATTCTATACTATATTACGAGAGTATATAAATGCGTGCGTATGAATATTCAGCGTCAAACAATCAAAGTTACCGTTGATAAAAGCCATCTTTTTACTTTGGGCGAAAAAATGTACCGTGAAAGCGTGGAATTTTTGCGCGAAATTGTGAATAACGCTTATGATGCCGACGCGACAAAAGTCAATGTTTCCATTAGTGATGATAAAATTATCATTGAAGATAATGGCAGCGGGATGAACGTAAGAGGATTGGAGCAATTTTTTACTATTGGTTCGGAAGAAAAGCGAGTCAGTTCTGTTTCGCCAAGGTTTGGCCGCCGGCGAATCGGTCAATTTGGCATTGGCAAATTTTCCGCCCTATCTTTAGCCCAACAATTTATTGTTGAAAGCATCAAGGGCAAAGAAAAATACTCGGTTATTTTTGATAAAATCAATTGGAAGGATTCTGAGCATTGGGAGTTGCCAATCAGCCGCGAGAAGGCGTCTCCTCTGGATAACGAGGGAACAAAAATTATTCTCAATAATCTTATTAAAAAAATCAATGTTGGAGAAGCGGAAAAATATATCCGGCAATCAGTGCCCTTGCGGGCAAAAAAATTTAGTGTTTATGTCAATAATAAAAAAATTTCCACTCAAATCGTGCCGGGAAAAATTTTTCCCGTTAAAATAAATATTTTATACGGCGCCATTGAGGGCGAAATTATAGTAGCGGTTTCAGCCGTTGACGTTGAAGAGCCTGGGATTGAATGCCGCGTCAAGCAGGTGCTTATAAAAAGAGAGCTGTTTGGCTTGGATAAAAAATACCATCAAGGATTTGCCAGAATTTGCGGCAGTGTTAACGCGGATTTCTTGCCATTGATAGCCTCGCGGACTGATTTTGTTCAAGATAGCGAAGAGTGTAAATTATTTTATAAAATATTGCGCGCTGAGCTTGAAAAAATTTTACAAGATCTTAAAGAGCAAGGCGAAGTAAAAAATTTGAAAAAAATTACCGCTGAACTCAAAGAAGTATTGGGACAGATCCGCGAGGCGTTGCTTTTGAATCCTGAATTTATACCACAAGGCAAAGCCGTACAACGATTAAAGAAAGAAGGCAGATCCGAGAACAAGTCTATAGCCGGCATCAGTGTCGCAAAAAAAGATGATACTCATCATCAAACAGATGAAAATGATGGCAAACTTGATAAAAAGAAAAGAGATGAAAAAGAAAAAACTGAAAAACCAAGAATTGTTGCCGAGCCCATTGTTTCAAAAGGCTTGCGTTTGAAAAAATTTGGAGTTATCTGCAATATTGCCAGTCTGGGCCAAGAGGGGCCAGAAGCCGCAAGCCAAGGCAATATTATTTATATTAATCTTGACCATCCTTTATATCAAAAATTTTATAAAAAGCGCGAGCTTTTAACTTTGCATTTTTTTCGCCTCATCGCCCAGGAGCTTGTTTTGATGAAAAAATTGCGCATTACCGCTCGTGAAGCTTTTGACTGGCAGTCAAAGATATTGAAAGACGCTCTATGTGAAAAATAAATAGCCGACCAAGCTTTTAGAAAAACATTCGCTTAACGCCGAAGAAAAAGAGGCGATTGAATCTGCCATTGGCGTTCTTGTCTGGGTTGCCCAGTCTGACAAAAGGATACAATCGTTAAAAGCCAAACGAGCCAAAGATATGGGATAGCTATTATAATTATAAACGTATTAATCCAATAAGACATCCCGAAGATAAGGCGAAATGTTTTTTTGTTTTAGAATATAGATAGACAGATTTTTCATAATTTAATATAATTAAAACATAATATATAATTTGTATCTTATGAATGGAGAGCATGTAGAAGCGGGTAAAATATTTGATGGCGATGCTATTATGGCAATCCGCTGTATTATGCAGGAGTGCGCCTCTATGGGAGGAAACGATAGTGAAATCCCTGATTTAATGCGTTTAATTCAAAAAGTTGAAAATGGTGAGATTGAACCCAATGAAGCTATTTTTCAGGCAGAGGCCATTAAAGAGTCAGAAATGGCTTATCATTAAAAGAATGGGAAATTTTATGAAAACGGCTCAAGCGAGTTGAGCCGTTTTTAATTTGCGAAAATTTATAAATCGTTTTATAAATCGTTTTATTGACATCATTATATTTTTTTGCTATGCTGATAAAGCCCTATAGAAAAGAATAAAATAAAAAAGTATGAAAAAGATATTTTTTTACATAGTATTTGTATCCATACTCCTTGCGGGTTGTAGCCGCGATAAATTTGCCCTGCAGGAAAATATTATTCAGGAAATTCCTGAGACAAATAAAGATGTTGTCCAGGAGATTGCGAATATCGCCCCAAGTGTTTTTGAAAAAGCAAGTCCTGTTTCCATTCAGGCCATGATTGAAAAAGAATTTCAGGGAACCGGCTTGTCTCTTGGGAAAATCCTTGATGATAATGGTTCGTACACGCGCTATTATATAACGTACAAAAGCGAAGGCTTAAAAATTTCCGGTATCATGAATATACCAAAAGGCACAGGACCATTTCCCGTGCTTATTTTAAATCATGGGCACATTGATACGAATATTTATACCAATGGTCGAGGACTGAAGCGCGAGCAGGATTATTTGGCGCGCCGGGGGTATGTTGTGCTTCATACGGATTACCGCAATCACGCGGATTCGGATAAAGATACGGACAATGAAACCCGTTTCCGCCTTGGTTATGCCGAAGACGCTATTAATGCGGTATTGGCGGTGAAAAATTCCGAGATGCCTTATTTTGATAAAGAAAATATCGGCATGCTCGGGCACTCTATGGGAGGCGGTGTTACCTTAAATACTCTTGTCGTAAGGCCGGATCTCGTGAAAGCGGCTGTGCTGTTCGCGCCCGTGAGCGCTGATTATAGGAAAAATTTTGAAAAATGGACTCGCCAAAGATCGGAAATATCTAAAAAAATTATTGAATTATATGGCACACCGACAACAAGCCCAAAATTTTGGGATGGAATTTCGGCAATAAATTATTTTGAAAGAATCTCTGCCCCCATACAGCTTCATCATGGCACCGATGACGCATCTGTTCCGCTGAAATGGTCTGATGAGCTCGAGATAGCTTTAAAAAAGAATAACAAAGATATTGAATATTTTATTTATAATAACGAACCGCATGAATTCATCAATGCCTGGCCGCTTGTCATGGAAAGAACAGTAAATTTTTTTGATACATATCTGAAAAGCGAATAATGCCAAGTGAATTTTTTTATTGCATTGCTTTTATATCTTTTGATAGCATTACATAAGGGAGCTTTATTTTTTCGTATATGAATACAATGCGTTTTCAATATAGCATAATAATTATTGGCGTGGTTTTGGCAGGTGTTTTTATGTATATAATTTATGAAAAATCCAATACAGCCATAAATATAAATGAAGATTTTCAAGCAACTAGTGGCCAAAATATATTGTCGTTTAATACGCCGAGTGCTTCTTCTACACCCTCGCCAACACAAGCGCTTGAAACCCCCGGACACAGCCAAAAATTAATTTTTGAGCCCATAGAAAATGCTTTAGCGCGTATTACAAAAAAGCCTTTTGGCATTAAAATATCGCCCGAGGATTCGCCCGTATTGCCTGAAAAATTTTCCGGATACCATACGGGTGTGGATTTTGAAACATTCGCTGATGAACAAACCGCCGATATTCCCATATTTGCCATTTGTGCCGGGAAATTAGTTTTAAAAAAGTACGCGAGCGGTTACGGAGGGGTGGCAGCGCAATCGTGCCAAATAGAAAATCAAGATGTAATGGTTGTGTACGGCCATTTACAATTATCAAGTATATCCGCAAAAATCAGCCAAGCAATTAATGTTGGTTCGCAAATCGGAGTTTTGGGTACGGGCTATAGTACGCAAACCGACAATGAGAGAAAACACTTGCATCTTGGCATTCATAAAGGAAAAAATATTTTTTTATTGGGTTATGTGCAAAGCCAAAGAGAGCTTGATGGATGGTTCGATGTAGCAAACTTTTTAAAATAATAGTCGCGTTTAACAGTTTGCACCCACGTATCTATTGGCTTTAGCCAATTTTTTTTGTTATAATAATATAATAATAGATTCCCCCAAAGTATCGGGAGAATGACAAAAAAATATATGAAAATTCTTTTAGACGAAATAATGCAAATACCAAAAAGTGCGAAAGATTGCATTGAAAAAAATAAAAAAATAATACTTCCGCGCAACGTCCCGTACCTTGGAATGGGTGCGTCGTATTATGCGTGCCTGACGCTTTATTATTGCGAAACACACATTGAACCTTTTATCGCGTCGGAATATTATCATTATTTTTCCTCGCAAAAAAAAGATCTCGGTGTTTTGGTGTCACAGTCAGGCGAAAGCTCGGAAATATTATGGAATATTGATAAATTTAAAAAAATTATAGCCATCACAAACAACCCTGGCTCAACTTTAGCAAAGTCGCCAAAAACAAAAGAGGCAATTTTATTGCACGCAGGCATTGAGAAATTTTCTACTGCCACAAAAACGTATGTGAACGCGCTTATTACCATGTATTTGGGGCTGGGACTGGATTGCGCTAAGGCCATCAAGAGCCTTGAAAAAAATTTTCAAGGATTTAATGAACAAGCCCGCGAGAATGCAGAAAATGTGCATTTATATCTTTCAAAAAATAAACACAATGGCCTGTATAGAAACGTTGAATAATTCCGTTGTAATATTTTTACGGACAAAAGGAAAGGATGAAAAACGGCAGGAGCATTTGGAAAAGCTTTTCAGGAAAAAATCCAACGCGCTTGTCATGAGTATCAGTGATAAAGCATTGCCGGAGATTGTAACGCCGATAACGCTTGTAACGCAAATTTTTCTTTTCTTAAATTATCTTTCGGATTTTCTGAAAGTGAGCCAGGAAAAGTGGATTGGAGGAAAAGTAACAAGGGTGGAGGAGAGGTTAAAATAATAAATTTTTAATTGATCTAAATAATCAGTTCAAAGTTAAAAATTCAAAGTTCAAAGTCGCAGTTTCCAGTTAAAAGTTAATAAAGAAGAAAATTAATTTTAAACTTTGGACTATAACTTTGAACTTTGCACTTTGAATTTTTAACTCGTTTGGAATTATATTGGAAGTTGGGTCAATTAGAAATTAGATCAATTTGTTTTCTCAATATTTATATAAAACTTAAATTATTATGAAGAGTTTATTATTGTCGCAAGGCACTGCATTGGTTGT
>LBUD01000023.1:0-35543 GCA_000992395.1 Parcubacteria group bacterium GW2011_GWA2_38_13
GGCAACCCCGAGTTCAGCAACCGTCAACTACATTAATTAACAGCCAAGTATGACATTTTTAAATCCCTGGAAGTATGACATTTTAACTTCCCGTTGACACAATTTATAAATAGTTGACTTGGACATAGATATATTATAGAATGTTGATATATGAAAAAATCTTATTTTACAAAAATAAAAAGCAATAAACTCCCTATTTTTATTGAGAAAGATGAAGATGGCATATATGTCGTGGAGTGTCCGCTTTTTCGAGGTTGCTACAGCCAGGGGAAAACCCTTGATCAGGCATTAAAAAATATTAAAGAAGTCATAGGGCTTTGTCTGGAAGAAAAAGAGAGCAGAGAAATATTATCAACCTACGCGCCAAAGGAAATAAGCCTGCATACGATTTCTTTGCCATAATTTTGTGTCAAAACTACCCATCATATCAGGAAGAAAGGCAGTAAAGGTTTTCGTGAAAATCGGATATGCGGTAATGCGGCAAAAAGGGAGCCATATACGGCTCTGCCATCCCCATAAAGAACCGCTCACCATTCCGGATCATAAAATTTTAGGCAAGGGATTACTAAGAAAAATATTAAGGGATTCTGAATTATCGGTAGATGAATTTATATTTTTATTAAAAGAATGATTATAATAAACGGTTGACGGTTGGTAGCCATATTAATTTGTATATAATATCATTTTTTGTTATAATAAAGGCAGTTAAATGCCTTGTTTTTTATCTATTTTTTGGTTTTTATTATAAAGGGAAATAATATATTAGATATAAGTTTATGGATAAAATACGAAACATATTAAAATTTCTCAGAGAAAATAATTTTTATCCTAACGCTAAAATAATAACAGGATCGCCAACCAACGTAGAGGTAGTAATTGAAGGTAAAAAGATTCTGATGTTTTGTTCCAATGATTATTTGGGGCTGGCGAATAACGAAGTATTAAAAAAGGCCGCTCATAAAGCCGTAGATGAATATGGCGTTGGGTCTGGAGGATCTCGTCTTGTTTCCGGAAATACTGATATACAAAACCAACTTGAAGAAGTCATAGCAAAATATAAAGGATGCGAAGCCGCGATTACATTTTCTACCGGTTATATGGCAAACACCGGAGCCATACCTGCTATTTTAGATGTCATGAATTTGAAAAAGATTGGTAATAAGGTGGTGCCCTTGCCCTCGCTTACTAAGAATATTATTTTAAGCGATGAGTTAAACCACGCGAGTATCATTGACGGTTGCAGATTGGGTCATTCTAAAATTGTTGTTTTCAAGCACAAAGACATGAAAGATCTGGAGTCTAAATTAAAAAAATATAAAAAACATAGAAAACTTATTGTAACCGATGGTGTGTTCAGTATGGACGGAGATATTACTCCTCTTCCTGAAATTGTTAAGCTTGCAAAGAAATACAACGCGCTCACCATGGTTGATGATGCTCATGGATCCGGAGTGTTGGGAAAAGACGGTCGCGGCACCGTAGAACACTTTGGATTAGAACCTTCCGATATAGATATAATCATGGGGACATTTACTAAAGCTTTTGGCGGAGTTGGCGGGTTTGTAGCCGGCAGCAAACTACTTATTGATTATTTAAAAGTTGCTGCGCGAACCTATATTTTTTCAGCACCTATTCCGCCCGTAATCAGCGCTGCTCTTGTAGCCGCAGTTCATGAAGCGGAAACAAATGAAAGTTTAAGAAAAAATCTAAATGACAATGCAGTTTATTTGAGGACTCGATTGAATAAAATGGGATTTGATACGTTGTCGAGCGAGACGCAAATTATTCCGGTTTTGATTGGGGAAGAAAGCAAATGCATTAAATTTTCAGATTTGCTTTTTGATAAAGGAATTTTAGCTCCGACTATTCGCTGGCCCGCTGTGCCGTGGGGGCAGGCAAGATTAAGATTAACGGTCAAGGCAACGCATACAAAAGAGCAGATTAATCTTCTATTGGAAAATATGGAGAAGATTGGGAAAGAGCTGAAGATTATTTAATAACAATACTTTTTATAGATTGTTTTTTTTGGCATTTATTTATAAAAATTTATGGGTGTTTTATTTGTAATTCATCATGCGGAGACTGAATATAATAGTAAAGAAATTTATGTTGGGAAAAAAGATATAGGCATTAATAAAATTGGAATAAAACAATCTAATTGCTTGGGGAAATTATTAAAAAAAGAAAACCTAGATTTAATTGTTACTTCTTCCTTGTCAAGAGCTAAAGAAACGGCTAATATTATAAACCAATATAAAAAAAAAGATATAATTATAGATGTTCGTTTTGTAGAAGTAGATATCGGTGGTTATGAAGGTTTGTCCAGTAAAGAAATTTTGGAAATAGTAAAAAATAGGTATAGTGGAGATACATACAAATTTTATAATGATCATTTTCTTGGAGGCGAAAAAAATAAAGATGTGGAAGAAAGAGTTTATCAGGGTTTGAATAATATTAAAAAAAATTATCCAAACAAGAGAATCGCTTTAATTACACACGGTTTTATTATAAGAGTTATTAATAGATATTTTAATCCCGCCATTTTATTTCCAGATTTTTATAATTTTTTAGTTAAAAATGCCGAAATTAAAAGATTTAATTTCTAAAATTGATCAATGAAATAACTATATGAAAAAAGAAAGATTTAGTTTAATTGTCGACGTGCATTTATATCTTATCAAAGAAGATAAGATTTTATTTTTATTAAGAAGCAACACCGGATATATGGATGGGTATTATCATGTGCCAGCAGGTCATATGGACGGAGGAGAAAAAGTCGTTGATGCATTAATCAGGGAATCCAAAGAAGAAATCGGTGTAATGATTAATCCCGAAGATGTGAAATTCGTACACGTCATGCACAATAAATCTAATAATGAGAGAATAGCTTTTTTCTTTGAAGTTAAAAAATGGCAAGGAGATGTAAAAAATATGGAGCCCGATAAATGTGGAGGATTATTCTGGTTTCCATTAGACAAGTTGCCGGAAAACATAGTTCCCTATGCCAAGAAATCCATAGAGTATTATTTGAAAGGAATAAATTTTTCTCATTACGGGTGGAATTAGAACAATAGAAGCAATAAAAACAAAATAAGTCTTGAATAATTAAATAAAAATACAGGGATTGACCTATATTTTACATGTGGACTTACGGCTTAAACAAACTATATAAACTATGGAAAATACATTTGAAAAAGTGATAAAAGATTTAGAAAAAATAGATTGGAAATATTTTAATGAGGTTGCTATAAGTAACAAAAAAATACTAGAAAATATATTTGGTAATCGTGGTATTATTGATTTACTTTTAATATTGTATTGTTGACGTTAAGGAGCTCTAATTTTTTTTGTTCATTTAACATTTTACAAACCATAAAGGAGGTTGTTATGCATTCTGATCCGTTTGAGAAACTCGATCGTTCTAACGACTGGCTTCAAATCCATCATCCCGAAGATGTTGAGGCCAACGAGAAGGAATTTGAAAAGGCCTGTAGAAAGGGAAGAAAGAAGTTCATCAATTTGTTGACACGCATTGTTTTTTTCCCAAGCATATTATCAAAACACTCTTTGTAGAGAGATAAAAATTTTAGATCAGCCAACAAATAATCATTAGCTGACCATACTCAGTTTTTGTATTGTATGGACAAAGAATTGGAAATGGTTGGCGATTGGTTTTTTCAAATTCCTAGGAGTTCGGTTAGGACTTTGGGAGATAATGCTTTCATGGGATTCTAAAGTTGTTGTGTATGGGGAGTAGGCAATGAGCCTCTCCCCTTTTTAAAAAGTAAAAAATAAACAGTTGGCGAAGATTGTATGAAGATTTAGAGCCGGGTTGGCATTGACATAAATGATGCATTATGATAAATGTTAGATTAGGCGCTAAAGGAGTTGGTATAATTTTATATAATATATGCGTTGTTTGCGAAAATTAACTTATCAAGGTAATTCTGTGGAAGATGGTGGATTCTATTGTATTGTGCCCAGTTAACAAGCTGTTTTTTTATTATGGTAATAGCAAAAGCCAAAACCTTATTTAATCAGCCAAAATTTTTATCTTTAAAAATTGATTATAATTTAAATCAAGATGTTTTAAATAAAATTTTAAATTATCTTAATGAAAACAGATCACTGTTTGCGATTTCTTTATTTGGTGAGGGTTTATTTAGTGAAGCGGCGAAAGAAATTTTAATTAGAGCCAAGGAGGTTGGTTTGGCAACTTCAATAGATATGACCGCAGAAGAAACCTCGATTAATAAATTTAAAAATATTCGCAATATAGTTAATCAATTGCGAATTTGGTTTGAATTAAACGGTGACTATGAATATAAAATAAATTATTTTTTGGAATTGTTAAAAAAAGAAAGATTTAATCAGAAAATTATTATAATATTAAGAGGTGAAAAAATAGATAAAGATTTTATTGTCAGGATTTCAAAATTAATTAATGAAAAATATTATTTGTCCCCTTTTATTATTTTGAATGCAAAACATTATAATGAAAAAATAATAATAAAAGAATTTATTAATAGTTGTAGAATAATAACAGAACTACACATAAAAAATCCAGTTAAAATATTTATTGATAATCCTTTGTGTGGAATAATAAATATGAAGGCAAAAAATTTTTGTCCGGCGGGTAGAATTTCATTCCACTTAGATTCAAATGGTAACATAAAACCTTGCCATTTAGTAAAATTATCATTAGGAAATATTAAGACGGATAAAATTGATACGGTTTGGAAAAAAATGATGAGCCTGCATAACCAAAGCAAGTGTCTTATCTGTAAATATTATCGTGTATGTGGCGGTGGCTGTTTAGCAAATAAAAATGATATATTAGATAAAGACTTGTTATGTTCATATTTTATTAAACTTAACGACAAGATAAGGAATAAATGATATGGCAACTAAGTATTATTTTTCCACTCCCACCCTAATGTCAATATTTATTACCAATAGATGCAACCTTAGATGCAAACATTGTGTATTTGCGGCGGGGGAGCCCTTAAAAGAAGAATTAAGCGACGAACAAATTTTTAATTTGATTGACAAAATTTCTACCAGAGAAGTTATCTGCCTTGATTTTAGTGGCGGTGAGCCGTTGCTTCATAAATCTTTATTTAAATTTATTGATTATGCTTATGAGAAAGGCATCAAGAGTATTAGTATTGCCACGAACTCAACCTTAATCAATGAAGAAATAGCCAAGAGATTTAAGAAATACCAGGGTAATTCAGATAAATTTAATCTGAGAATAAGTCTTGATGGTTCAACGGCGGAAATACACGATTGGTTAAGGGGGGAGGGAAATTTCAAGGCGGCTATTAATGGATTAGAATTGTTGAAAAAATATAATATTAGACCCAGAGAGATTAATATGGTTATCCATAAAAAGAATATAGATGATATCGAAAATGTGGTTCGTTTCGCCAAAGAATATAATTCGTATTACGTTGTAATTCTCCCTTTGATTATTAGTGGAAGAGCCATAGCAATTAAAGAATTTATGATTACTCCCAGTCTTTGGAAACAAACTAGTATAATTTGTCGAAGACTAAGCAAACAATATAATATTGAGATATTATGCGATGGCCCGACTTCATGTCTGCTTGATGCTGACATTAATCTTAATAAGCCAAAGCCCTGTATGTGCGGTTATCAATTTTTAGGAATATCGCCTTCGGGTGAAATTCTTCCTTGTCCAATAACTGATTTAAGTATTGGAAATATTAAAAATGATGATTTGTTTAATCTTTGGCTTAATTCGCCAATACTTAAAGATATAAGGGAAATAGAAAATCTTGGAGGCAAGTGTGTAGGCTGTGAATATAAAATTGTATGCCGAGGTGGTTGTAGGGGGTTGGCTCATACTGTATTTAATAATTATAATTTACCAGATCCGTTATGCTGGAAATAAATTTAACATTAGAAGACAAACCTCAACAAGCAAAAGTCTATAAGGGTCGGAGCATTTTAACCAGAAGAGATGGAGATGACTTCGTTATCATGATGCAGCACAAGATGTTTAAATTAAATAAATATTTATCTGAAATATATGACTTTTGCGATGGCAAAGCATCGGTGGCAGAGATAATTAAAAAAGTGGCAGAAAAGCATGATCTTGGTCAGGAACAACAAGCAGAAATTAAGAAATTTATTAAAACCTTGTGTCAAATGGGGATTCTAAAAATTTAGAAATAGGAAAACACGGTTTACATTTTGCCGTAGTTGAATTAACAGAAAAGTGCAACCTAAGATGTAAGCATTGTTATGGTAATTTTGTTGGTGGAAAATCTTTAAGCCCGGAAGATATTAGATTAATTATTAATCAACTTCAAGAAATCGGATGTTGGAGGATTACTTTATCGGGCGGCGAGCCGTTTATCTTGGGTGATAAACTGGAAGAAATTTTTAACTTATTTCGTAAAAATTTTAAGAAATTATTAATGGTAACCAATGGCGTATTAATCAATGATCGTTATATTGAGTTTTTAAAAAAAATAGATTTATTACAAATTAGCCTTGACGGACCAGAGAAAATACACAATTATATTAGAGGAGAAGAGATTTTCAGTAGGGTGATATCAAATATAATTAAACTTAAAGATAATGGCGTTAATGTCGCCTTAATGTTTACCGCTAATTCTTTTAACATAGATTATTTCCCTCAGGTAGTAGAAATTGCCGAAAACCTGGGAGTAAAATTATTTTTTGAAAGATATACACCTAAAAGAGTCGGCGATGAACTTTCCTTAGATGTTAGTAATTTTTTTAAACTAACGAAGTTCGCAATGTCAGAAAATATTGAATCATCCGATCCCATTTGCAATTTACACAATCACATTGTTAATAATAGTTCTAAATTTTTAAATAGTAAAAGTTTTAGTGGTTGCAGCGCCGGCATTAGCGGAATTGCCATCACTTCAAATTTAGACGTCCTGCCATGTGTTAGGATCAGAAAAAAAATAGGAAATTTAAAAGTTGATTCTTTATTGGATATTTGGTATAATAATCCTGTTCTCAAACAACTTAGAAATTTATCGGAATACAAAGATAATTGTGGCCATTGTCAACATTTAAAAAAATGTCGAGGTTGCCGGGCAGAAGCGATTGTTGAAAACCAAGAGTTACTTTCTGGTGATAGGTTATGCTTTTTAAATTCGTCTGCTTTTAGGTCGAAGCAGATACTATAATCCCACAGGAGAAAAAAATTATGGATAAACAAGAATGGCAACTGAGTATTGAGGAATTGGAATATTCAGCCTGTATGATGAATGCCGGTTCATAATAAATGGTGGGAGCCTTAATCGGCTCCCATTAGGTTAACCGAATATGTTTAGGAATGATGACAAAATTAGATGCCCAAATTGTTTAATAGATTTTTCAGTTCCAAATATAGATACAGTAAAATATCATAAAAATATAATATGTAAGGAATGCCTAAATTATTTAAAGTATTTTCCCGATAGAAAGAAATTAAAGGAAGAGTTGGACGATTATTTAAAAAAAATAAAAAAGGGAGATAATGGATACGATATCATTTTAAGTTGTTCCGGGGGAAAAGACAGTATTGCCACTTTATATTTATTAGTAAGAAAATATAAACTTAAAGTTTTAGCAATATTATTTAATAATTATTTTTTATCTCCAACTGCCGCTAAAAACTTTTATACAGTAACAAAGTATTTATCAGTAGATACATTACAGATTTATAACCAAATATGGAGGGATGATATAATAAGATGTATTAAAAAAAATAAAATGCCATGCGGTCCGGTTTGTATAAGTAATAAGAAAAAATCGTTTGATTATATTAAGAGAATTATTCCTGGTATTAATGTTATAGCCACCGGTAATGACACTCCATTTTTTTTTAATAATAAATTCACATTAATTAAAATACAATACAACTTTGATGTTATAAGGCCATTACCTGCATTTATTAATAATGAGAAAGATATCTATAAGATTATAAAAAAATTGCCGTGGAGGAACCCTAAAATTTATGGATTTACAACCGATTGTTTGGCCGCGGGGTATGCCTTGAATAGATTTAATAAAATTAATAATTATCGCTTCGAGGAATATCACGTCTGCGAAAAATTGAGATTCGGGATTTTAACCAAACGAGAAGTAAAAAGATTAATTTATAATCCTCCGAAAATAAGCAATAAACAAACAAAAGATACCCTCACGATTTTAAAATCTATTATCCATTGACAAATATAATATTTATTGATAAAATTTTATGAAAGAGTTGATAAAATATAAGGCAAAAGGTTCTTTTAAAAAAGGAGACAAAAGTCATGACTAGCAGGAAAAGAGTATTCATTGGTACGGCGTGGCCATATGCCAATGGCTCGCTTCACTTTGGGCACGTTGCATCCTTAATCGGAGGTGATATTTTAGCCCGTTACCATCGTCAAAGAGGCGATGAAGTACTTTTTGTTTCTGGGAGTGACTGCCACGGAACACCAATCGCTGTCGAGGCAATAAAACAAGGCGTAAAACCAGAGGAGATCGCCAGCCATTATCATGAAGAGTTCACGCATAACCTGATTGACGGTCTTGGCTTTTCTTACGACCTTTACACCAAGACAACCACCCCATTCCACAAAAAGACGGTGCAGGATATTTTTTTGCAACTGCATAGGAAAGAACTGATTTACTCCAAGCCGCAAAATCTGCCTTTTTGTCCATCATGTAATCGGTTTTTACCGGATCGTTATATTGAAGGCGAATGCCCGAAATGCGGTTTCTCGCCGGCTCGCGGCGATCAATGTGATAATTGCGGAAACCTCTTGGATCCAATACAGCTGGTTAATCCTGTTTGCAAAATTTGCGGTAAGACACCAGAATGGAGAGAGTCGGAACACTTCTTTTTAAAACTTTCCGCTTTTACCGATCGCCTCCATGAATTTGTAGCCAGCCAGTCTGAAAGTTGGCGTCTTAACGCAGCCAAATTTACTGCAGGGCTATTAAAAGAGGGTTTGATAGATCGAGCGATAACGCGTGATACTGATTGGGGAGTTGAAGTGCCTTTGGCTGGCTATGAGAATAAACGAATTTATGTTTGGTTTGAGGCCGTGTGCGGTTACTTCTCGGCCAGCAAGGAGTGGGCTGAACTTAAAGGCCAACCTGATGACTGGAAGTCTTATTGGCAAGAAGAATGTTGGCATTATTATGTTCATGGTAAAGACAACATTCCTTTCCATACTATTATTTGGCCCGCTATTCTTATTGGTTATGGTGGGCTCAACCTGCCCAATCAAATTGTTTCTTCGGAGTTTCTGAATTTAGAGGGTCGGCAGTTCTCAAAAAGTCGCAAATGGGCGGCTTGGATTCCGGATTTTCTCAGAAGTTTTAATTCGGAAAGTCTAAGATACTATCTGATTGCCTCTGGTCCAGAAACATCAGACTCGTCTTTTTCCTGGAAGGAGTTCCAGTCAAGAAATAATAATGAATTGATTGGTACGTTCGGCAATTTCATTCATCGCGTCCTTTCGTTTATTCAACGAGACTTTGGCGGTGTAGTGCCAAGAACCAGCCAGGACACAGGTAGTAGTCATTTGTTAACGGAGGTTAATCACGCCTATACTCAGGTAGGCAAACTTATTGAAGGAGCCAAATTTCGAGAAGCTCTTCGAGAGGTGTTTAGATTGGCCGAGGAAGGCAATCGAGACATCAATAAGACCGCGCCTTGGGTGAAGATAAGGGCTGGAAAGAAAGAGGAAGCTGGTGATGTTCTCGGCGCTTACGTTCAGGTAATTGATAATTTAAGAGTACTTTGCTCTCCATTTCTTCCCAAGACTGGACAATCGTTAGCCAAAATTCTTGGCTCCACTGATTTTAATTGGAATATTAAAGAGCCACTTTCGGATAAAAAGATCCAGCAACCAATTCCACTCTTCAATAAAATTGAGGACGATGTTATTCGGGCTGAAATTGAACGGCTTGGCAAGTAATTTGCTGGCCAGTAATTGATTTTTCTATCAATTACTGGCCTTTTTTATTGTTTAGATAAAGTTATATCTTGAATTAGCTAAACGCCTTGTAAAATCAATTTTTGTCAAATTTTTTTTGTCAAATTATATCTAATTACTTTGAATTACGAAACTCATACTTCATTGAAATATTAACTTCTTTTCTTGAGTAGCCAAAGCCAGCCCTTGGTTTCCCAAGACAAGGAGTTAATTCAGAAAGTTAGATTGTTCTTTCATAAGTTAAGCAATTTGGTAGGCCAGTAGAGTGTAGATATAGTTGGCCAAATATCCCTCTACTGATCGTGGTAAGCTTGTAACTAATCCATAAAACATTTTTAAACAACATTGCGAGATCAGGATGTCTACGCAGTTCTTGCTAGATATGGTTTTAATGAAAGATCGGTAAAGAGTGAGATTAATGTTTTAAGTCCCGGAGGTCGGGCTCGTTTGCTTATCGCCTTATTTTCCGTTCTCAATATTAATGTGTTGGTGCTTGATGAGCCGACAAACCATCTTGATATTGAAGCGGAGGAAGCATTAGAGGAGGCTCTAAAGCAATACTCCGGAACAATAATTCTAGTTTCACATGATCGTTATTTTTTGGAGAAGATATCCATAGATTTGGTCTATAATTTGTCAGAAGGTACTCTATCGAAAGTTTCTGAGTACCGTGAATATGCTCGTTTGGCGGAGGAAAAAGCAAAACGTTTGTTTCAATTGTTGTAAAATTGAGCCCGATTAAGTTAATAACTTAGCGGGATCTTTAAATATTTATATGAAAATATTAGTAATCTACGGACCGCCAGCGGTTGGCAAATATACAGTAGCGAAAGAGGTTGCCAGATTGACTGGCTATAAATTATTCCATAATCATCTTACGGCTGACCTGGCGTCTTTATTTTTTAGATATGGAACAAGACAATATTCGGATCTAGTGCAAAGTTTCCGGCTCCATCTGATCAAATCGGTTATTAAGGAAAAGAGCTTAAAGGGTATTATGTTAACTTTTGCATATGGTCTTGAGACGCATGGAGGAAAAACTGACAATCAATTTATTAAAAAAATAACGACTATCGTCCAAGGCAAAAAAGAAAAAATATTTTTTGTAAAATTAACCTGCAATTTAAATGAATTAAGGAAAAGATTGAAAAATCCATCAAGAAAAAAGTATAATAAATTGCATCAAGTTAAAATTTTTAATCATATTGAAAAGAATTATAATATTGATTCGATCATTCCCTTTGTTAGCAGTTTCATTATTGATAATACAAGATTATCTCCAAGTGCTACTGCGAAATTAATTATTAAGCGCTATAATTTATCAAAAAAAAGTTAGTTTTATATATTTATTTATTATAATTTCATTAGTTATTATAGGGGGGGGGTAGCAAAATGCTGTCTCTTTTTATTTTATTGCGTTTTATGTTATAATAATAACAAGTGAGGGTATGAAAAATGTTATTAATACTAATACAATGTATATGGAAAAATTAATCGTTGATGAGAGCAAAATAAATTATAAGGTCGAGAGACGGGTGAAGGTGAGAGACATTCTCATTGATGTGCCCTTGAAATATAGGTGTAGCGCCATAAA
The DNA here is from genome assembly GCA_000992395.1 of Parcubacteria group bacterium GW2011_GWA2_38_13. Taxonomy (GTDB): domain Bacteria; phylum Patescibacteriota; class Patescibacteriia; order Buchananbacterales; family GWA2-38-13; genus GWA2-38-13. Next base: position 11,578 of record LBUD01000023.1, read on the forward strand.
TGCGGTTTTTCCCATTTCTTCAAAAGAGGAGAGGAATTAAATATTTAATTCGAAATTATAATGGAATTTAATAAGGCGATAGATATTATTCGAAGTTTAAAAGATAAAGAAGGATTAAAAATTTATGACTCACATGTTCATCCCTTTGATGTTATGGGGGCAATGAGTCCAGAAATTAGATTAAATGATAATAATTTTGAATTAAGGCCAACCCTAATTGATAAGTTAAAATTTAATAGAACAGCTAATATTTTAATGAGATCCGCCTCAATTGTAGCGCCAAGATTTATTGAAAATTCAGTAAAAGAAATTTATAAAAAATGCAGCCCGGAAATCTTATTAAACGAAATGGATAATTCTTATGTAGATGTCGCGACACTGGTGCCTGTTTGTCCTTGGGTGACGATTGATGAAATATATAAATATTATAGAAATGACAGATATATATATTTAGGATCAATTGACATTCAATCTATAAACGAAAAAGATATTGAATCAGAGATAGAACGTCAAGTTACTCAATATAATATTAAGGGTTTAAAGCTACATCCAAATTTGCAGGGTTTTTATCCCCAGCCATCTCACAATGATGAGATTATTGAGAGTAAATTGAAAAAAATTTACGATATAGTTTCAAACAAAAGACTATATATTTTATTTCATGCCGGATATACCAATCTTTTTTCAAAAAATAAATCCTACAGAAAGAAAGATTATGCCTTGTTGAAAAATTTTATAAAAAATGATGGAGGAAGCGAGATATTTGAAAATTATAGTTTTCCAATAGTGTTGGCCCATTTGGGGAATTATGCAAAAATTTTTAAGGATAGGAGCATTATTGAGTTAATAATGAAGAGATACAGTAATATAATGTTTGATACTTCTGGAATTGATACCCCAACAATTAAATGGTTTTTACAGAATTGTGGAAGCACTAGACTTTTATTTGGTTCTGATGCTTACTATCATAATATGAAAAGTAGCATAGGGCTTTGCCTAGAATGTATCACGAGAGCAGTATCAAAGGAGAAAATTGAAGAATCGATATCAAATATTTTTTGTAGAAATTTTGAACCGTTATTACGCAAATCAATATAAAAAAATAGAAAAAAAAAATAATATGAAGTGGATAATTTTAGCTAGCATATTAAATTTATTTCTCGCCCTATTTGTTTGGTTTAGGAATCCAAAAGATCCATTGAATTATTCGTTTGGAATTTTTGGTATAATTGCTGCATTTTTAACTTTTTTTGATTTTCTTTTTATATATTTTTGTGTTATAATAAAGGCAGTGAAATGCCTTGTTTTTTATCTATTTTTTGGTTTTTATTATAAAGGGAAATAAATGTTAGATACAAAATTTTGGAGAAAATATTTTGAAGTGTATGATATTTTGAATGTGGTAATACCATATCAGGAGTTGATGAAAGAGTTGATCAGTAAACTTGAGATAAAGGGAGGCGATTTTATTTTGGATGCGGGATCCGGGACAGGAAATCTGGCCATAATGATTACTAAGAAAGGTGGGCGTGTGATAGGAATTGATTTTTCTGAACACGGAGTAGGGTGTCATAAAAAGAAGGATGTGGGAGCTGAGGTAATTTGTTGTGATTTGACGAAATCCCTACCTTTTCAAAATAATTATTTTGATAAAATCGTTTCAAATAATGTTTTATACACCATCTCGCTAGAAAAAAGATTGGATGTTGTCAAAGAATTTTATCGTGTGTTGAAACCCTCGGGAAAAATTGTTATATCAAACGTTCGAGAAGGCTGGAAACCTGCTATAATATATAAAGACGCAATTGCCAAAGAATATCAAAAGAATGGATCGATAAAGACTTTAATAAAAATTATAAAACTCATTATTCCAACATTAAGAATGCTTTATTATAATTCAAAAATAAAAAAAGAAGGAGCTGGGATAAATAGTAAATTTTTTTCGGAAAATATGGAGAAAATCGGGAAAGAGCTGAAGATTATTTAAAATTAGATAAATTTATATATTTTTTGTTAGTTTAAAATAAAGATAGGCGCGTCAAAAAAATAGTAAATTAGCAAGTTTTCAACCGTTGACATTTGTTTTTAAATATGATAATTAAAGAGCAGGATGCCAAGATGGTCTTGGTTTAAAGCCGACGTTCTTTGAAAAAATGTATAAGGATTGGGAATTGATCCAATCCACGCTTTTAAGAAAGGAGGTTAATTTGGCACGCTGTATTACTGCTAAGCGGGAGCATTACGATGCTCTTTTACCTGCGCAAGCACCATTGACAAGTGCGGTCGCAGGAAGATGCGGCAAGTGTTCCGGCAGATGTGCTGGAAAATCGGCGCATAGAAAAGCCAGAAAGAAGGTCTAGTGGTCACGGGCATCTTCTACTGAAGGTGCCCAATTTTTATTCTGCAGGAGGAAACTAAAAATGTTTTCACGTTTTTTAAGAACACTAGAAAAAGATGGTATCGTTGCTGTTTTCCACGCACTGAAGCCAGATCCTGTGTTTATGAAAATTTCTGACTGGCATCAAATTAAGGCTGGTTTTGATCAACCCGATATAATCAGAAATCTGTTTGAGAAAAATCTCATTATTCCCAATATGTTGGTTGACGATGAGATTCTTGAGGAAATACGCCTCGCTATGGTAAATGATAAAATGATGTCAATTTTGTACCTTGTGTTGACCAAAAATTGTAATTTCCTTTGCAGACAGTGCTTTCAGCCCGAAAGACATAAAGTTCGCGGGGAACCTAGAGATTCGTTATTGATGAGTAATGAGACGGCGGGGGCTGGCATTGATCTATTTGTCCGGCATGTTCAACAATCTGTATCAACTCTCGAAACCCAGGTACAATTCTATGGCGGGGAACCCTTGCTTAATTGGCCTACACTCATATTCGGCGCAGATAAGTTAAATCGTCTTATACGTTCAGGTGAGTTACCCAGCGATACAAAACTGGTGGTCATTACAAACGGTTCTCTGATAGATAACGCTAGGGCAGCATATTTTGCAGAAAACGAAATTTCCGTGGGGCTTTCTATCGATGGGAGAAAAGAAGAGAATGATCTATATAGAAAAACACTGGATGGTAAAAATACGTTCGACGGAATTATGCGTGCCCTTTCCCTACTTCAAAAACACGGGGTGTATACTTCTCTTTCTATTACAGTCACGCCCGCCATAGCATCAAAGCTTCCAGAAATTGTAAGATGGACTCATGCTCTTGGCGTTAATTCAATATGCTTTAATCCAATCGGTGGAAAAAGCTATACATATGTGGAAGAATCGTTGCCTAGGCGTGAATACGAAAAAATTGTGGTAGAGGGCCTTATTGAAGCATTTAAAACTGCAAGGGGTCTGGGTATCTTTGAAGATAGAGTTGGAAGAAAGGTTGCTGATTTTATAGACGGCGTGTTTACCACATGTGATTGCGGTGCAATTAGCAATCAATTAGTTATTCAGCCGAACGGTGAAATTGGTTTTTGCCACGCATCAAATAAATATAACATAGGATCCGTGGCAGATAAAAATTTTATGATTTTTGATCATCCGAGAGTTGAACTGTGGAAAAAAGCTCTTCCCATATACAATCCTTTGTGTAAAGATTGCCCGGCAATAGCTATGTGTGGCTATGGTTGCTTTCATAACGTCGAAGAACAGAATGAAGATGTTAATAATCTCGATTTGTCTTTTTGTTTATACTCGAGAGCCGTACTTGATTTTTTGATTTGGGATCTTTACAAACAAACAGGAGGAGATTTATAATTTATTTGGGGTGAATCTACTGATTTGCCCCTTTTCTATATGAGGCATTATCCAAATTTACAATTTAAAACAGATAAAAAATTTGATACGGAAATATGCGCTGATTTTATTAATGAAAAAATAGGTGATTATGATTTTGGCTATGAACGCATTATTTCCTTACATCCTGATCTTGAAAAAATACGACATATTAAAAAAATCCGCCAAGTTGTGGAAATACAAAAATATGTCGGTCAATACTATATCCGGCACGAAAAAGAAATCACTAAATCATTATCATGCTTTGAACGCGCGTGGTCTGCTATCGCAAGCAGATATTTTATTGAAATAGAAAAAATTTTTGGTGTATTGAATTTTTATAAACCCGATACCATAAACGGATTAGCATCAATTTTTACTTGCGGTGTTATTGATGATAATTTCACAAGCTTTCAAATTTGGTATAAAGTGAAAGATATCAAGGAAATTCGGAGGCATATTTCACATGAAATATTGCATTTTTATTATTATACTTATATAAAGAAACATTTTCCAGGGCTTGTGGGCAATTGGGATATGGCAGAGATTTTTAATGTTGTCATATTAAATTTGCCGCAGTTTCAAAGTATTATAGGAACCGAAGAAAGGGGATACGAGATTCATGAGTCGCGATTCCAAAAATATAAAAACATATGGCGCGCGTGTAATGGTGAATTGGATTTATATCTTTCACATATTACACAAGAGCCGTTGAAATAGAAATAAAAAGTGAATGAATCATTGGAACTAATGAAACAAAATCGTTTAATTATGTCATACAAGGCCAACGAATCAACATTGGCCTTTTATTATTGTTGCCTTTTATGTTATAATATACATAACTTCCTTAAAGTAAATTCCGTCATTATTTATGAAAGTTTTATTTGAGATTAGCTTGAAGTTAGATAGAGATTTGAAGACGATATTTTTTGGTATTCCGGAAGGAGAAGAAGTTGATGAAATGTATGGATTCCGGTATAGAAATTATTTGATACATGCATATATTGAAAAAAATAGTACGGAAAAAGATATAGATGAATATGATGATGGTAGAAGTGTTTATTTTATTGCAAAAATAGATAACCGTATTATTGGTTCAGTCAGATTAATAAGAGATTATTATTTACCAACCGAGAAAGATTGCTTTAAATTTGAAGAACCAGAAATTTTGAAAATAGTTATACGAGATAGAAGGGCTGAAATTGGTCGTTTGATAATTGAAAAATATAGTGAAAGAGCTTTTTTGCCTCGTAACTTAGTAATGTTTGGATTGATGGGTGTGCTTATTAATTATGCAAAAAATAAACACATAGAAGGTGGTTATGCTTTTATTAAGAATTCTTTGAAGTCAAAACTAGATTATTTAAAATTTCCATATCATAAAATTGAAAATTATACTTTAGTATATAATAATGGGGTTTTAAAAAAATATTTTTTTGACCAAGTAAATCCAGCTATACCAATTGTTTATCTTACAGATGAAATAGATTTATATATAAATCGAATATTAAATAATAAATTTTTATTTAAGACTAGTCAAGATAAAGGTCGTTTAATTTTAAGATTTAATTTTATTTGGTTCTTGTTTAGAAAATTTTTATAGATCTATGTATTATAGCAATTTAGTTTTAGGACTCACAGCAATGATTAATTTAGTTTTAGGCTTGGTGATATACGCAAGGAATAGAAGAAATATAATAAACATTTTTTTTGCCATCACAACCTTTGGGATTTTCCTTTGGTCATTATGTATAATTTTTTTTAATGTTGGTGATCTGAATACAATATATTTTTGGGGTCAGTTTACTTATTTTGCTGTAAATTTTACTATAATATTTTTTTTATATTTTACTTTTATTTTTCCAAGAGGAAATTTTCCAAAAAATTTATTCATTAGATCAATATTATATATTTTACCCTTAATCATTTTAGCAATTTCATTAATTCCAAAATCTATTATATCCGAAGCTGCAAACGTGAATTCTCAATTAGTTGTCAAATTGGGATGGGGATATTATGTCCATTCAGCTATCACCATACTATTATTTATATGGGCCTATACGAATTTGATTGTTAAAATTAGGAGATTTTCTGGAATTCAAAAAATGCAAATTTTAAATTTATTTATTGGTACATTAATATCAACAGTGATTGCGATCATAACGAATGTTGTACTTTTTTCTTATACTACGCAATATAATTGGCTTGGACCAGCTGGAACACTTTTTATGGTCTCTTTCATGGCTTACGCTATCACGCGTTATCGTCTCATGGATATCCGTGCCATTATCTTCCGCACGATCGCTTTTGGATTTGTACTTCTGCTTATCACCAGTGTTTTCTCTGTTATATCTACGCTCATCACGAAAATATTTACGGATTTAGCCGGGTTAACATCAAATATTTACAGCGGTTTGATTATTGCACTTTTGGTCACTTTATTCTATCAGCCGACAAGAAGGGTTGTTGAGCGCGCGACCAATACATTTTTATATAAAAAATCTTATGATCCGGACGCGCTTTTGTCATCTATCAATGACACAACAGCTTCCATTTTAAACCTTGAGCAATTATTAAACAAAATAAGCAAGATTCTCACTGAGGCGTTTCATTGCGAAAAAATCGGCGTGGCCTTGCTCAATGGCAAGAAAAATAAACTCCAAGTAAGTTATAAAGATGGCTTTAAGCCGGGCGTTGCTGAAGCGCTTGTTGATTTTCCCAGTATTGTGAAAATTATGTTTAGGCAGTTCAAGGAAACGCCTGGCATATTCGTTATTGACGAAAGAAAAACTCAATTTGACAATGGCGAATTCAAGCCAGTGAGCCCAAAACTCCTTTTAGCTTTGTTTGAAAATGATCTCGCTTTAATTGTTCCCCTGTTCGCCAAAGATAAACTCATTGGCGTTTTGGTTATTGGCACCAAGAAATCAGGCGACCCCTATGCTTCGCGCGATATCAATGTTTTAAATATTATATCAGGGCAGTTTGCCATCGCAATTGAAAACGCGCAGTTGTACGGGCATTTAGAAGAATTGGTAACCGAGAGAACCGAAGAATTAGGGCAGGCCAATACCAAGCTTGAATCAGCCAATGTCCAATTAAAAAAACTAGACCAGTCAAAATCGGAATTTATCTCAATCGCTTCGCATCAATTGCGCACTCCTCTTACCGCCATTAAGGGCTGGATTTCCATGATCAATGATGGCGATTTGGGAAAATTGCCATTAAAAATTCAGCATCCAATGGAGGTAGTATACGCATCCAATGAAAGGCTGATCCGCCTCGTAAATGATTTGTTGAATATCTCCCGCATTGAATCCGGCAGGCAGAAATATGATTTTAAGAAAAATGATCTTGTGGCTTTGGCGGATGAGGTGGTGACAAAATTACAAATACAGGCTGAACTTAAAAAACTTAAACTTGTATTTCATAAACCAAAAGAAAAATTTCCAATGGTGTTTTGCGATGCCGAACGCATACACGAAGTTATGATGAATTTGGTGGAAAATTCTATCAAGTATACCCCGGCAGGAAGCATAAATGTTTTGCTTGAACAAAAGCCCGCAGGAACAGTTACGTTTACGGTCAAAGACACGGGAATGGGCATTGCTAAAGAAGTTATGCCGTTATTATTTAAAAAATTCTCAAGAGGCGAGGGAAGTTTCGTGGTGCATACGGAAGGAACGGGCTTGGGGCTGTATGTTGCTAAACTCAATGTTGAAACACACGGAGGACGCGTTTGGGTAGAATCCGAAGGCGCGGGCAAGGGCTCAACATTTATTTTTACCATTCCCATTGCCGGACCCAAGGAATTGCCATTTGAGGCGCCGGACGCGAAAAAGTAGTGTTTGACAAGCGAAATACTATACCATATACTTATAATATTATGGCATCAATGATTTTAAAAATTCGATTCCCTAAAGCACGCGTCCAGAAGCTGAATATTGAGCTTGATAAATTTGCGTTTGAAAGACTGGCGGCCAGTTTTGGATTTTTTAATCCGGAATTCATAAAAAGCATCCATAGGGCAGAAAAAGATTATACAGCAGGGCGTGTAACAAAAATTCGTTCCCTGCGTGATTTAAAATAATTTTGTATGCTTGAAATTATTGTAGCCGAAGAATTTCAACGCCTCTATAGTGAATTGCCATCTCATATACAAAAGAAAGCGGAAAAAAAAGAAGAAGTCTTTCGTAAAAATCCATTTCATCCATCTCTCCATACCGAAAAACTCGAGCCGAAAGGCAAGCAGGTATGGAGTTTTCGTGTAGACAAAAGTTATCGGATTGCGTTTCGATTTATCCGCGGTGATAAGGTATTGTTTCTTGCTGTGGAACCGCATCATTGGATATATAAGATTCATTTTTAAAAAATATGTTTAAAATCGGAGTGTTTGGGATAATATTTGACGGCCGGAAAAAAGTTTTGCTTTGCCACCGTTTGGACTATGATCTATGGAATCTTCCCTGCGGAGGGCTTGAGCCGGGCGAAGCGCCGTGGCAAGGAGTTATTCGCGAGGTCAAAGAGGAGGTTGGGCTTGATGTGGAAACGGAGCAGCTGGCAGGCGTGTATAGCAAGCCGGAAGAAAACGAAATAGTATTTTCTTTTGTGTGCAAAATTACGGGCGGAAAGATTTCAACATCCGATGAAGCTGATCTGATAAAATATTTTTCTTTTGAAGAACTTCCAAAGAATATGTCGTTGAAGCAAAAAGAGAGAATAAAAGATGCTTTGTTGGAAAAAGAGGAAACCATTTTGAAGATACAGGTCGAGCCATCTTCAATTGATTTGATAAAGCAGGGGAAGATGTAAGCAGTAGGGCGTATAGCCATAAGCCATAGAATAAAAAACTCAATGTAATATTGAGATTTTTTTTGTTATATACGACCCCCTCTACCTCCCAACCCAAGGCTGGCAGACCCCTTCGTAAGGGGGAGAAATAATTATATCTTTTCCGCAATTACAACAAGGCGGTTTTTGGTTGAAAAAAGTGGGGTGCAGGTAAATAGTGTTAAGATATCATCTTCGGTATTTCAGATGACAGTAACAGGCGGTTGGGTGGGTAGACAATGTGTTGGAAATAGTCTAAAATGAAAACATTATATTATATCCTAATCAACAACTTATCATTAATTCAAGTGAATGTATGAAAAAAAAATTTATACCCAAAAAAATCGGAATTATTGGTATGGGTTGGGTCGGCGGTAGTTATGCAAAAGACTTTATCGCAAGAGGCTTTGACCCTATTTGCTATTCTCTTGAAGAACAATATGCCGGCAATAAAGAAAAAATTAAGGGCTGTGATTTTGTGTTGATTGCAGTTCCGTCTCCGACCACTCCAGATGGCTTTGATGATTCCATCGTGCGAGAAGCAGTTAAACTTGTGGGCAAAGGGAAAACAGCAGTTATTAAATCAACTGTTACTCCCGGGGTTACAAATTTGATTCAAAAAGAAAATCCGGAAATATATGTAATTCATTCTCCTGAATTTCTTTCTGAAGCGAGCGCAGATTATGACGCATCGCACCCCAAAAGAAATATTATCGGTATTCCGCACGATAACGCTGAATACCAAAGGCGTGCGGAAGATTTACTTTCTATTTTACCAGTGGCTCCGTATAACACTATTTGTTCATCGGTTGAAGCTGAATTTATTAAATACGCTCGAAATTGTATGGGATATGTAAGAGTGGTTTTTTATAATTTATTTTATGACGCAGCCATAAAAGAAGGAGCAGATTGGGAAAAGATTCGAGAAGCCATTGCCATGGATCCCGATAATGGATCAACGTACACTCAGCCTGTTCATAAGGGAGGCAGGGGCGCTTCGGGCAGCTGTTTTATTAAAGATTACGCGGCTTTTGTGCAATATTATAAAAACTTTATGAAAGATGATTTAGGTTTTGAGGTGTTTCGAACCATTGAAAAAAAGAACATAGAATTATTAATGAAAAGTAAAAAAGATATTGAATTGCTCAAACGGATCTATGGTAATGGCATTGTTTAAGAAAACAAGCAGATTGTATGCAAGTAATCATTCTTTGGAAACAAATTGTATAATTTTTTTTGCAAGCGCGGTGTTAAGCGATGTGTCGCGGGGAATGCGGAGTAGGCTGTTTTTTAATAAATTTGGTTTGACGTAACCTTTTTTATATCCTGCTCTTTGGACAAGCATTTTGCTGAATTGAAATATACTCTGTCTCTTATTGGCAATATGGATTATACCCTGGAAATCAACTCTCACGAGTTTCCAAATTGCTTGCGCCAAATCTTGTGCATTTATTGGGGATCGGTATATGTCTTGAAAACGGAAAGCCACTCCATTTTTTTTAATTTCATCAAAAAGTTTTTTTGTTCTCTCGTCTAATCCATTTCTTTTTTTGCCATAAATATAACTTGTGCGGATTATCATATAATTGCCGGTTTGTTTTTGGATTACTTTTTCGGCTTCGTGTTTCGCGCGTCCGTATAAAGTAATGGGTTGTGGCATATCATTTTCGGAATAATTTCCGCGCTTACCATCAAACACGGCTTCGGTGGAAATATATACTATTTTTGCTCTATATGGTTTCATGGATTGGATAAGAGATGCTATCAATTTTTTCGCTTGTTTGGGATTATTTTCATATGGTTCGATACGTGAAGCATGAATCACTAAAGCTGGTTTAACTATTTTCATTGTTTTTTTGAGAGTGACAATATTTCCTAGATCTATTCTAAGCGATGGATATTTTTTTTGTCTTAGTTTATTTTTTCTGTACGCTAAAAAAAGCCTCGTATTCCGCGGTGCGGTGTTTACTAAGGCACTTCCCAGAAGGCCGGAACTGCCTAAAATAAGTACGTTATTTTTTGTATTGGAATGTTTCATATTATAGATATTATATCACGCCAGAAATTTAGAAAAAAGGGGTTGCCCGTATCAGGCAACCCAATAAAATAATTATGTTTTCAAACGAGCATCGCTTTTGGTTCGCGACTTTCGGACATTGTGGGCATCAACCCATTGTGTGGTTTCATGGAACAACTCAAGAAATTTTTCTGGATTCATATTTTGTACAAAGGCGGTATCGGCGGAGTGACTGTTTGCCGCCCATTCCCATTCGGTATTTTTTTCGTCTAAAAGTTTCGCTCGGACGACTTCATTATACATCGGCGTTCCGGGAAATGGCGTATATCGAGCCAAAGTTATAAATGGAGGATCAATCTCTTTCATCAATTTTAATGATAATTTAATAGTCTCTTCTGTTTCCTTGGGCATTTCCCTGTTTGTATTGTTAAAGAGCCATCTTCCGTATTAAGTTTTAAAAGAAGCGGTGATTAACCGTTATATTTTTTCCGCAATTACGACAAGGCGGTTTTTGGTTGAAAAAAGTGGGGTGCAGGTAAATAGCGTTAAGATATTATCTTCGGTATTTTCCAAAATTTCAATCTGTTCAGGCTTAATGATTTTTATTTCCCGGATTTTATAGGCATATTTTTTTCTTTCCCACAATACTTGGATTTCGTCACCTACGGCGACTTTATCAAGATTATAAAACGTGCGCGTACTTGGAGGTTTAAATTGCCAGCGATGTCCTCCGATAACCGTGTTTCCTCCGGCATCCGGTGTGGATGTTCCGGGGATTCTCCATGCTCCGCTGAAAAGCGCGTTTTCATTTTTTCCCTCAACAATATTTATCTCCACTTTAATTTTTGGAATATACAGCATATTTTGTTTTGGCTTTTGCTGTACAGTTTTTTGAACCGGTGCGGTTTTTGTGTCTAAGACAAGATTTGTTGAAATGGTTTTTGATGAAGCCGGTGTGCTTTTTGCTTTTTGCACATTTTGCGCTTGCGCGTATATTTCAGCAGCTTTTTTAATTTCTTGAAATATTGTTGTCAGGTTTTTTGTTTTAATGTTTTGTGATGGCGCAACGCTTATTTTTTTCGGAATGCTTTGGGCTGATTGCGCGAGATGGTAATCAATAGTGCCGTAAAATGGAAATATGAGAAGAAATGCGCTCACGACAATAATCACCTCGGAGAAAAGGTGGAGGATTTTTTTTCTCCTGTTTTTTTGTCTTAAAAAATTAATACGTATTTCCATAATTCATTATTTATTTCTAGACTGTCCGAGAACGAATTTCTGTAGGGGCGACTCTTGTGGTCGCCCTATGATTTAGAGAAATTCTGGGCAGGCACAAGACCTGCCCCTACATTTTTATGAATTCTCGGACAGTCTGGAAATTTTTTTAACCGTAAAAGCCGTAGACCTTGGTTTTTTTGTAAATAACAATTCCTGCCAATAAGGCTAAGAGGTTCGCAATAAAGTAAACAAGCACCTTAGTTCCTGCGCCGGTATTTGGAAGGCGAGTTAATTTTATGCTTTCGCCAAGCACAGTACCTTTTCGTACATCAATATTCGCTTGCGTTTTGATCTCATCATGATTTGTTGCAATCGCGCTTGCAATATTTGAGTATGTGCCCGGATTTATATCTTTATTCGCCTTTGCCCTGAAAGTTGTGGTTTTTGATTCGCCTGTTTGTATATCGCCAAGGTTCCAATTCACAATTCCATCAATTGCGCTAAATCCGGTTGGAAGAATATCGGTAAGATTTACACTGTATGCGGTGTCGGTTCCTGAATTTTTTACAATAATGGTGAAATTGGCAGTACCATCTGGATTAATAAAAGCTTCGGACACGGTTTTTGTGATTGATAATATGGGGTATACCGCGGTTGCGCAATTTTCAAGAACATTTACGGATACCTGCGCAGTGGTAAAATTGTTCGTACTTGATCCGTTGTCAACTTTAGCGTTTGCGGAATTTATATGCGCGCCACTTGAAGCTGAGGCAGATACATGGGCGATATAGGAAATTGTTTTTGTTTCATATGATGCAATATCGCCGAGGTTCATTGAAACGAGCGTATCTGAAGTGGTTGCGTACGTAAATCCTGTTGGTAAGGAGTCGGTAAACACGAGATTTCTTCCAATTTCATTTCCGATATTGGTAATTTTTACCGTATATTGGACATCTTCTCTGGTGCATACGCTAAAAGTGTTCGCTTGCTTTGACATAAGCAGGCGCGGGGCATTAAGTATAACGCCTCCGCCTCCACCGCCTCCGCCACAATTCGTTATACAACTTGGGACAGGAGTGGGAGTGGGCACCGGTGTCGGCGTCGGGGTTGGAGTAGGAGTCGGGGTGGGTGTGGGGGTAGGTTCGGGTGATGGTGTTGGAGTAGGAGTGGGTGTTGGTGTTGTTTGTATAGTACAGGATTCAACAGAGCAAGTTTGTCCTGCGGAAATTCCGTCTGTGCCGTCGCATTCTTCAGATCCATTTTTAATTCCGTCTCCGCATTTTGGTCCCGTGAGAGTAACAAAACGGCAAATGTTTGAACAATATTGGCATGTTTGGTTATAATCCGCTGTGCATGCAACACCATTTTGAGCAAGGCCTAAATCGCAATCTTCATTTCCAATATTTACGTTTGCATCTCCGCAAGTGGGGCCGTTTAAAGAAATGGTATGGCAATCATTACTGCAATACGAACAGGAGCTGTTGTATTCGGGAGTGCAAGCAATTCCGTTCAACGCGCTTCCCAAATCGCAATCTTCCCCTGTTTCCGGAACCGTGTTTCCGCAAACCGGCGGGACAACTATCGGACAAAGCGTGAGATTATCAATCGCGTACGAATCATTGCCTGAAATTTTTAAAAGTTTTATTTCCGTGGTTTTGTCGCCGGATATTTTCTGTACTGAGTTGCCTCCAAGTTTTGACGCATTCAAAGAAAACTCTTGGACGGCGCCCGCAGTATCAAGATATCCTTTCACGCTTCCCGTACTATAATCCAAATCTATAAATTGTATTGAATGAAACGCATAGGGTTTAGAAAAAGAAAATGAAAAAGTTCCGCCAGCGGGTTCGTCATTGGGATCGTCAATATATCCGTCCGCAGGGGTCGTATTTTTATTGTTATCCGGAATTATTAAAAGATTATACAACGCGGTATTGTTGGACGGCTCTTTATTGTCTCCGGTTTCGCTTAAGCCCGGGCCTGCAAACATTATATTCGGGGTTCCAAGATCAATGTCTTTTATATGGTCGCCGTTTATGGCGCCGGATGGATTTGCTGAATCAAATACAATGGCAATCTGGGGGTGCGTGGCGTTGTTATTTACCGCAGTTATATTTATGCCTAAATTATTATATTCTGAATCAATAACTTGTCCTTTGGAAATTGTATTATCTTGTCCGTCTTTATCAAAATTTATAATAATAGGATTTTCGCAAACGTTTGATGGCGGCGGCGGGGGAATTCTTACGGTTGTTGTTTCTTCAACGCATGTCCATGTGTTATATTCGCGTGTCCAAAAACAAGCTTTATTTTTTATAACATCGCCGTCAAGCGCGGTGTTGGATACTTTGGTCGTGACATCAACTTCGCGCATAGCTTCCGGAGCCATGGTGCCGAAATTCCATAAATTATTGCCTGATGTGGGCGTCGGGTTTGATGAGACAAATATTGTTTTTTCGTCATAATATTCCTTGAGCTGTACTCCTCCGCCCGTGCAATTCGCCGTACCAATATTTGTAAGCTTTAGATGATAGATAAGATTTTGGCCAGGTTCAACCGAGTCCGTTGAATCGGTTTTAATCAATTCCATTGCACAACTCCCCTGGGTCACCACACTTGCTTGAGCGTTAATATTTTCGCCAAAAGGGATATTACTTAACACCATATTTACGATCATTATTGGCAAAAGTATTACGCCAATTTTTTTTGTTGTTTTTTTATAAGGTAAAAAATATGTTATTTTATTAAAAAAAANNNNCAAAAAAAACCATTGTATGTCAATGGTTTGAAAATGGCGGGGAAAAGGAGCGAGTTTACAGATTTTTTATCATTTTTAGAATACCGGGTTTATCATCATTTTCATCATCATACGAAATGGTTGGAAGGTTGAAATCTCCCTCCACTTCCCATTTTTCAAATAAATTTTCATCAAGCTCACGCAAAAATGTTGATGGGCGGTTTATATTTTGTCCCGTGAGATATGATGACGAGATAATTGGATATGTAAGGTATAATTCGTCTTGCGCGCGTGTTGCGGCAACATAAAAAAGCCGGCGCTCTTCCTCCATCTCCTGGGGTTTTTCAAAAACTTTCCTGTGGGGAAATTGGCCGTCAATAAGCCCGATAATAAAAACGGCTTTCCATTCAAGCCCTTTTGCCTGGTGTATGGTGGAAAGTATAAGCGCGTCTTTATCTGCATTTTTTCCTTCCTTGTTAACGCCTTTAAATGCCTCGGACAATGTCACTTCGGAAAGGAAGTTGTCGAGATTCTTGTACGAAAGAGCGAAGTTTGCAAGTTGTTCCAAATCTTCAATCCGATCGCGCGCGTTTTCAAAAGCGCTTTCCACATATTTTTTATATCCTGATTGCATTATGGTATTTATTGCGGTCGCGATAAATTTTTCTTCAATGTGTATTAATTTGTAAAAAATGGATAGTATTTCCTGAAAACTTTGCTCGGCTTTTGTTGATGCCGATACCTTGCTTTCAATAAGCGAGTTTATATCTTGAAAAGCATTGATATGCTCCCAAAGTTTTTGTGCCGCTGCGGGCCCGATGCCGGGGTACATTTGTAATACCCTTTTCCAGGAAAGCTCGTCTTTTATATTATTAAAAATTTTTAAAAAAGCAATAACATCTTTTATGTGCGCCTGCTCAAAAAATCTCATGCCTCCGCGCATTTCATACAAAATATTTTTTTTATTCAGCTCAAGCTCCAGCTCCAGCGCCTGGTAAGCGGCGCGGAACAGTACGGCTATGGATTTTAATTCTACCCCCTCTTCCTGCAATTCCAAAATTCTTTGGCACACAAATTCCGCCTGCTGATATGAGTCGCCCAAGGGAGCCAGCGCCGGTTTCGAGGCGTTTGTTTTTACGCTTTTGAGATTTTTTTCAAATTGGCTTCGGTTATTTTTTATGGAATGATTCGCCAATTCAAGAATTTGTGGCGTTGATCGGTAATTGGTTTCAAGCCTGAATATTTTCGCATTTTTAAATGTTTTGGGAAAATGCAATATATTATTAATGTCTGCCGCGCGGAAGGAATAAATACTTTGCGAATCATCGCCGACCACCACGACGTTTTTATGAACACTGGATAATTCTTCAATTATTTCCGCCTGAATAGTATTGGTATCCTGGTATTCATCAACCAATATATAATACAATTGTTTTGATAATGATGATTTTGTTTCGGGGAATTTTTTTAAAAGAGTGTGCCAGTTTCCCAAAAGATCGTCAAAATCCATTGAATTCGCGACTTTCTTTTTTTTCTGGTAGAGTTGAAAAATTTTTTCAATAGTCGGGATGATCTCGGGTTTCAGATGGCCGAATTTATTTGCGATAATGTCTGAAATTGGAATAAGGCTGTTTTGGTGGAAGCTGACAATGGAATGTATCACGTCGGGCTTTGGAAAAAATTTATTTTTAATATCATACCCAAGCTCAGCGACGCAATTTTTCATAAGGCTTTTTGCGTCGTCGTTATCCAGTATGGTGAAATTATTTCCATAGCCCAAAAGTTTCGCGTACTTTCTCAGTATTATATTGGCAAGATGGTGAAATGTCCCTCCCCAAAGCCCTCGAGGATGATATTTCAAAAGCACTTCAACGCGGTTGAGCATCTCTTTTGAAGCTTTGTTCGTGAAAGTGACAAGCATTATATTTTGGGGAGGAATTTTATGTTCCAATAAATACGCCGTAAGATACACAAGCGTTCTTGTTTTTCCTGATCCCGCGCCAGCCAAAACCAAACACGGGCCGGATGCGTTTTTTATTACCTCAAATTGTTCCGCGTTCAGCTCGGTTTTGTAGTCAATTTTGGTCTGGATTGGCTTGAAGTCGGGATGGAGAAGGTATTTCATAATAAATTCTAAATTCGAATATCTAAATCCTAAACAAATCTCAAATCCCAAATTCAAATTTCCCAAACACATTGTTTTGAGTTTGGAGAATTGAAATTTATAATTTGTTTCGAATTTAGGATTTCGAATTTAGGATTTTCTATTTAACTTCCTTGATATCCGCGCCGAGTTTTTTGAGGCGGCCGTAGAGATTTTCGTAACCGCGATCTATGGAGTAGGTATTATAAAGAGTAGATTTTCCTGTTGCCGCAAGCATGCCAATAACTAAAATTGTCGCCGGCCTTAACGCGGGCGGACTCATAACCTGGTTTGCTTTTAGCTGTGTAGGCCCTTCTATAAATACGCGGTGGGGATCCGCAAGGCGGACCATGGCGCCGAGTTTTTGGAATTCCATATAATAGATGGAGCGGTTTTCGTAGCACCAATCGTGTATCATGGTTGTGCCTTTTGCCTGGCTTGCAATGGGAACGAAAAAGGGAAGATTATCAATATTGAGACCCGGGAAAGGGCGGGCGTCTATTTTATCATCTAGCGCGATGAGTTTTGATGGTCGTGTTTTTATATCAACGAGATTGAAAAATCCGCTTTTGGATTTATATTTTTTGACAACCGAATACTTAAAACCCATTTTTTCTAATTTTAAAAGTTCAAGCTCTAAAAATTCTTCCGGGCAACCCTTGATGAGCAAGGAGGAGTTTGTGGTCGCGGCCAAGGATATCCAAAACATGGATTCAATGGGATCGGGCACAATATAATGCAATGCACCGTGAAGCTTTTCCACACCGTCAATAATGAGAGTCGTAAGGCCGATATTGGAAATTTTTGCGCCCATGGCATTTAAAAGATAGCACAGGTCCTGCACCATATAATTTGCCGACGCAAGTTTTATCACGGTTCGGCCTCTTGCAAGCACCGCCGCCATAATCACGTTTTCTGTGGACGTGTCGCCGGATTCATACATAACTATTTTTGTGCCATGAAGTCCGTGTGGTTTTTTTATTTTATAAGCAGTCGGGTCGCAGGATATTTTCATTCCAAGTTTTTCCAGTCCGAACAGATGCGGAGTAATGGTTCTTTTTCCAAGCTTGCATCCGCCCGCTCTGGGGAGGGAGAAATTTTTCAGCCTGTTTGCCAAAGCGCCGATAAATAATAAGATAACGCGAATCTTTGATGCGGTTTGGGAGTTGATTTCTTTGAGATTAATTTTTTTTGGCGCAATAAGCGTCATGTCGTTTCCCGACCATCGGATGTTTACCCCGATAGATTTGAGCACCGCTTCCAAATCATTTACATCTTCAATTCTTGGGATTTCTTTTAGGGTTACTGGTTCATTTGTTAAAAGCGACGCGCACATGCATGCCAAGGCGGAGTTTTTTGCGGTTTTTGTTTCCGCAACTCCATGAAGAGTTTTTCCGCCCGTGATAATATAGCTGGCCATAGGATTAGATTAAAGATTATAGATTAAAGATTAAAGAATTTTATTGACTGTAATCTGAAATCTTCAAACTTAAATCTGATTTATTTTACGCTTGATAAAGGATTTGTTCTCGCGCCGCCAATACGCACTTCAAGATGCAGATGAGGACCGGTGGATCTGCCGGTATTTCCTTCAACACCGATTGATTGTCCGCTTTCTACAACATCACCCACGCTAACAAGTATTTTATTTAAATGCCCATACAGCGATTGGACTCCATTGCCATGATCAACCATTATAACATTTCCATATCCGCCGTTCCATCCGCTTTGCGCGCGAACAATGGTTCCTTCCGCAATTGTTTTTATAGAATTTCCATTCCCGCAAGCAATATCAATGCCGGTGTGTCTCCATGAATAGTATTGGGTAATTCTTCTGCACGCGCTTGGCCATATCATTTTCCCCGTGCCAACAACGGATTTTGCCGAAGGACTTACTTCAGCGGGCGCTGTCCACCGCAAGGCATATGCCTGCGCCTGGGGGGCTTTTTTCCCGCCCGGAACCATAAGCATCTCGCCGATTTTTATATCTTGTTCCGTGGCAAGTTTATTATATTCTATAATGTCTATTGAATTTGCTGTATATTTTTTTGCAATTTTTTGTATCGTGTCGCCCGATACTACTTTATGCCGTATGCCTGATACAGGGAGAATCGCAAGTTTTTGTCCGGGCCGGATAATACTGTATCCGGTAAGACTATTTTCCCACAATATGGTATTGACTGATATTCCAAATTTTTGGCCGATGTCCGAAAGCGTGTCTCCCTCTTCCACTGCGTAATAAATTATTTCATCGCGCGTACGCATGAGTTTTTCGTCCGGCGAAAGTATGGGCTTGAGGAGCGCTCCCTTGCTTGAAAGAATTTCCGGCTCCTGTTCATTGACTGATCCGTAATCAAGAAAACTATTTTTTTCCAGCCCGCTTCTTGTAAAGTATTTGGACGCGGTAATCCTTGTTTCTGTTTGCCTAACTTCTTGAAGTATATCATAGTCTTCTTTTTCAACAAGCTTGGAAAGAATATTATTATATCCTATTTCATCTTTTTTTACCTCATTGGCGTTAAGATTTGAAGCGGTTACGATAAGAGAAATTATAATTATAAGAATATGGGTAATATATCGTCTTGCAAATACATGAATAACTCCGTGTTTATTTTGTAGTGGGGAATAAAATTTAATCAGCACTCTTTTTACGCCAAGATACGTGTTATAAAAAGGTAATATTGCGGAAAATAAAAGACGCCCCATTATGTGAGTTGTTGGTTGAATAATGGGGGTAAATATTTTATTTACTAGACTTACAATTTTAAGAAAAAAAGCTAGTATGTGTATGATGATTTTTTTCATGTCTAGCTTATCCATCATGTATAAATAATATCACAGATGGCCATATTTGGTCAATGTAAATGAAGAAAAATGAAATATTATATTTAATATATTTGTTTAAATTTAGCAATAAAAATATTTATTTTTCTATAAAGTATTGACAATTTTTTTTAAATATGCTATAGTAACAGAATAATACAAATATCAAAATCAAAGCATGTCGATCTTTGGAAAGCTGCGCGGACGGCGCCGGTCTCCTCGCATGAGGAGATATACGCCTTCTTTTTGAAGGCAAAGACTTGAGCCCCAGGACAGATACATGTTCTTGGGGCTCTTTTTAATTCAATCAACTTTGTGTATAATGGGGATATGAGGAAATAATATTAATTTTATTTATGCAAAATCAAAAACTCCAAAATTTTTTTAAGACGATATTTTTTAGAGGGAATCATAGCTATTTATTTGTAGTTATATTGTTTTGGATAGATGTTTTTGTTATTGTTTTAAGTATTATAAATATGTTGTTAATAAATTTTTCTTATGGCCAATACACATCTAATTGGCAAGATTCTATTATGGGAGGCTATATTTGGGTATCTTTTATTATTATTTCATTAATATTTCCTGGCGCTCAGGATTTTTTTATTAGCAATAGCTTGGTGGAAAAAAATTATAATTTCATATGCTTTTATAATTGTTACTATTATTCTATATTGGGTGAAATCGTAATATTGAGCAGTATGCTATTGTTTTTTTTATTTTTAAACTTTGTAGGTGTTGCGTTGTATAAATTTTTAATCCATAGATTAATCAAACGGCATGGGCAGAAATAAAATAAGCATTTATTGATAATATAAAAAGACCGACAAAATAGTTTGTCGGTCTTAAGAGTCTACTTACTCGCAAAGAACATTTTCTTGAATGACTTCTTGTCCTCCAAGAAATAAGAACGATAAGATATAGATGGCGTCAGATACATCGATTGCGCCATCTTTATTTGTATCCCCGGCTAGTTTACAATTAGTACTGCCTCCTAAGAAAAGGAAGCTGAGGATTGCAACACCATCGGAAATATCAATATTATTATCTTTATTGAAATCTCCTCTTTCAGAAAATCTATCACTGAGTTCAGTGGGAACTTCCGCATTAGCAGTGAGCTCGTAATCAGCTACTCCATCTCCCTCAACATCTAAGGAGAGTATTACATTATCCGTATCAGGACTTAAAACAAGATCCCCTGTACTAGTATTACCAATGGGAACGTCGGAAAACGCCAATGTTTTTGATATGCTCTCATCTGGCTCAACGAGGTTGAGTGTAAGAGTAAACTCGCCATCATTAAATGCTTTTATTTTTATACGGTATTCATTGTCATAAGGCATAAAGCCGGACTCATTATTAGGAAAAGAAAAAAATCCGCTTTCAGATATATCTTGCCTTATGTCGTTATTTTCCTTATCAACTCCATTTACATTATCCTCAAGATCTGTAATTTCGAGATTGATGGGACAGCAAGAAGTCCAGTTCCATGTTTTACCAAGCTCAAACGGCGTTGTTTTCACTTCGTTGGGATCATCTGGGTCGTTCTCCTTGCCTTGGAGAATTTTTAAGATTTTTTTATGCGCAGCTTCATTCCCCGGAAGCTCTGCGTGCTTGCCTTTTACAAAATATTCCCTGTCACCAATTAAGCTTGAACTACTTCTTTGAGGAACCGTATTGTCGCCATTTCCAGTAAATGCCCAGATACATTCTTCGTGCGTCTTTACTTTTGTTTCAATTCTCACTGTAGAGAATGTGGCAAGACCCGAGCCATTAATAGCGAATGACCGCTCTATTGGGTTGAAGTCCTTAATGAAATCATGGAAATCCCTTGCTTTCTCAACTAACGTGCTATTGGGTAAATTCTGATAGGTTTCATCCAGAGTAAGACCGCCAACACCTTCTTCGGTTACAAATGGATCGCTGGGAAGGAGTTGGTACATCCCAGGAAAATTCTGACAGATAAAAGTGGAGGTAACCGCGTTAATTGAACTCAATAATAATTCTTTGTCATTTATGAGCTTGTAGTATCCCATCAATATGGCATATGTCCCCGGAGATCCGGAATGCGGAGTTCCAAGATAAATTACGGTTTCGATTCGATGGTCATCAGAATAATAAGATAGATAACTACGCATCACCAATCCGCCCATACTATGTGCAATAATATTAACTCGGTCGTTGGGAGTTGGCGCAATTTCTACAATCATGTTGCGTAGAAACTTTATTGCTGACCAATCTTTATCTTTTTCACTAAGATCACGGCGCCAATCATACGCATGGAGAAATACATCCCTTCTAAAGGAATAATTATTTTCTCCAAGAAACTTTACAAGTTTTTTGTATTCGGTATAACCTTTTAGGATAAAATCATCTATATTGAGGATATCTTTTGCAATGAGATTTCTTCCGCCCGGAGCACAACTATGTGACGCGCATTCGTTATTTTCATCGCATATCTTTTCCCAGCCATTAACACATCGACTATTAGTATCGGGTGTTATGCCATCAGTTTGAAGCGATAGCGCTAACAACCAAGGATCATTGGCTTGCATTGCTTTATCGGGATCAAGCCAAAAAAGTTCATTCGTTTCCGCGTCTCGCAGTTCCGATCCCATTACTCCCGGAATAATAATCACTGGAGTTTTTTCAGGAGGACTTTCGTTTACGATCTCCAACCTTACATTATCCAACCCCCAACTCTCGTCAATTAGACCTGCTGTAATACCCGTATAGGTGAAATTGAGTATAAGTTGATTATCGGTATGCGAAAAAGTGGATTGCATTTGGTATACAGAATCCATGGGCGCTGGTTCATCAGATTGATATCCCAAGGTATTTATCTCAGAGGCTCCTGTAAGCGGAGGATGATTTCCTCCGGGGAATGAGCCAGGATACGATTGATTGAGTGTTATATTCTCAAAATGTCCGTCAATATTACTGAATGTCGTCTGAATAAGGGTGGATCCTTCACTTACCCACAATTTCCAAATATCCGGCCCCCACTCAGGATGACCGCTTGCGTTGCCATCCATTGACTGGATCATGAATAAATCAAATGAAACCTTAATGCTTGTATGTTGAGGTAAATTATTAAGAACCAATCTTACGTTTTGATCACTGAATCTTCCCAAAAACTTTCGTCCGCCTATTGGTGTTATACTTCTAGTTCTATCTGACCATTCAGGGTCAAGAGTACCTTCAAAATTATTTTCATAATAATTTTGATCAATCTCTACTTTTACATTATCCAGTCCCCAGGATTCATCGTTAATATCCTGAAGAGTTGGGGCGCTGAAAATAAATTTTATGGAATCACCTTGATGTTCAAATCTGGATGTTATTGAGTAGACAGAATCGGTAGGCAACATCCCCGGAGCATACAAAAAATTGTATCCAAGGGTATTGTTTTCTTTAGCTCCGTTTCGGGGAGGGTGGTTTCCAGTAGGATATTGGCTTGGGTAAGATTGGTTTAATATAATGGTTCCCATTCTTCCATCTGCATTGCTGAATGTTGTTTCTAATAGAATCGGACCATCTTTAACCCGAACTTGCCACATATCAGGTCCCCACTCTGGATATCCCTGTGAATTTCCATCCCATGACCTGATAATAAATAGGTCGAAAGATAAGGTTACCCAAGAATGAGCAGGCACATTGTTTAGTTTAAGTTCAACTGATTGGTTACTAAACTGGCCCAAAAAACTTCTTGCGCCTGCTGGAGTAATATCTGTTTGCCATATTGACCATTCAGGCCTTGCTCCGTCTTCAAAGTCATCGGTAAAAACAATGGTCTGGCTAGACAGCTGGCCAACGAACGTAAAAACAAACGACACGATTGCGAGAACAACGAGCCTAGGCTGAAACATTGAAAAGCCTCCTTTGCGCTTTGCGCACAGTTGACCGTTGACATTTGACAAGTAACAGTAGATTGCCGCGTCATCCCGAAAGCTTTTGGGGACTCCTCGCAATGACCAATTTGTTAGAGACCTAGACAATTTCTCAATTATCCAATATCCAGTATCTATTACTCAGTAAATTTAATTGTCAAAGAACCACCTTTCATCATATTTTAATTTAGCGAAAAAGTCAAACAAAAGAGGATGATAATGAGGAGTTTTTTTACTTGTAGAATTTTTTATATTATCTGTGCTATAATAATAAAATATACGAGTTAAAATCTTTGAATATGGAAATACTTCTTATTATATTACTCATCGTTGTTGTGGCCGGCTTTAGCCTTGTATTTTATTTCATGAATAAGGAAAAAAAAGACGAAGGCCAAGACAAATCTTTATTAATGCTGCAAAATCAGATTAATGAAGTGACGCGTACGCTTGATACGCGCCTTTCCGAATCCACGCGTCTTATGCAGGGGCAGTACGGGCAAAGCGCGAAAATCGTTGCCGATGTCACGGAAAA
>LBUD01000023.1:35555-37479 GCA_000992395.1 Parcubacteria group bacterium GW2011_GWA2_38_13
TTTACTCCAAAACAATACGCGACCCAGTATAAGCTTGGCCGCGACGAAAAAACTGGTAAAGACTTAATCGCTGATGCCATACTTTTTGTCGGCGATAAAAAAATTCCCATTGACTCAAAATTTTCTCTTGAAAATTATAATAGGATCGTGGAGGAGCATGATGACGCAAGACGCGAAGTGCTTGAACGCGCTTTCAAGCAGGATTTAAAAAATAGGATTGACGAAACCGCGAAATATATCAGACCGCAGGAAGGTACGACTGATTTTGCTTTTATGTTTATTCCCGCGGAAGGAATTTACTATGATTTGCTCGTGAACCAGGTCGGCGCGGTAAAAGTGAACACGCGCGATCTTATTGATTATGCCATAAATGATAAACACGTGCATATTGTTTCTCCAACAACATTTTATGTAACGCTACAATCGTTGTTTCAGGGCATGAAGGCATTCCAAGTGCAGGAATCAACAAAAGATATTTTAAAAAACGTGGTTCTTTTGGGAAACCATCTCAAGGCCTATGACGAGTACATGAAAAAGCTTGGCAAAAATCTCGGGACAACGGTAAATTCATACAATGAATCATATAAAGAATTGAATAAAATTGATAAAGATATTATGAGGATTGGCGGGGGGGAAAAATTTATCGTGCCATTGGAAATAGATAAACCACAGGAGTAGGGGTTATAAGTATTGAGTATTTAGAATTCAGTATTTAGTATTTTTTATTATACTTAATTCTAAATACCATATACCGAATACAATTTTATGGGTTTCAGCTTGTCAATAATTTCAACCATCGCCTATTTCGATATCTTCGATTACCCCTTGACTGCGTGGGAGATTTGGAAATATCTCTATGGCGTTCGTGCGCAATATATTGATATCGTAAATAAACTTGATGATCTTGCATCAGAAGGCGGTATTGAAACCCGAAACGGGTTTTATTTTTTACCCAAAAGAAACGCTATCGTAAATGTGCGCTTGGAAAGATATCTTATTGCCGAGAAAAAATACAAAAAAGCAAAAAGAATTTTAAAAATTATATCTTGCATGCCATTTATACGTTCCATTTGCATTATGAATACGCTTTCGTATGACAAT
Source organism: Parcubacteria group bacterium GW2011_GWA2_38_13 (assembly GCA_000992395.1). Classification (GTDB taxonomy): domain Bacteria; phylum Patescibacteriota; class Patescibacteriia; order Buchananbacterales; family GWA2-38-13; genus GWA2-38-13. Next base: position 36,657 of record LBUD01000023.1, read on the forward strand.
GCGAGTGCCACAAGCGATATTGATATTATGCTTATGGTTGAGCCCAAAAAATTATGGCTAGCTCGATTTTTTTGCGTAAGTTTTTTGCGGATATTTAACCTCCGTCCGAACGAGGAGAAAAGAGCTGATACGATTTGCCTGAATTTCATTGTTGGCACGGATGGCTTGGATTTTTCTGAAATTGCCCTGAAGCCCGAGGATGCGCATTTTGCGCACATTGTATCGCGGGCAGTTCCTGTATATGATGAAAAAAATTATTACAATGATTTTTTTCTTAAAAACAAATGGATTTTTGGCATATTTCCCAATACGTTTCCAATGGATGTATCGTCAAGACGAAAAATCCGTATATATACATTGGGGAGATTTTTAAAAAAAATCGCGGAATTGGTTTTGTTTGTTTTTTCGAAAAACATTTTGGATTTATGGGCGAAAAAAATTCAAATGAAAATCATGCCAGAAGCATTAAGGGGCTCGGCGAATAAGAATACCAATGTTGTTTTCAGCAGCACAATCCTTAAATTTCATGTCAAAGACAGAAGAGAAGAGTATAATCGAAGATGGAAAGAGAATTTAAAGTTTCTGACTTAAATTTCTAATTGACCTAATTAATCTAATTGATCTAAAAAATGCCCAATGACAAATATTTTAAATAATAATTGGGGAATTGGGATTTAATTAGGGTAATTAGAAATTAGGTAATTAGGTAAATTATTAAAATAACTATGTTCACATTGCCAAAAACTATAGAACGCCTGTTGTATCTTTTTATTTTTCTTATTCCTTTGCAGACGCGCTGGATTTGGCATCGGGGCGTAATTAA
>LBUD01000024.1 GCA_000992395.1 Parcubacteria group bacterium GW2011_GWA2_38_13
GAACGCCAAATGAAATTTTTAATGAGCTTTTGGTTAAAGAGCGAAGCAAGAAACAAAGGGGTAGAAAAACTAGTGGTGCATTTGAGGGGTAAATGTATGTCCATTGTAAAGACCATATTATAATATAGCACATCTAAAATATCTAATCAAGTGTAAAACGTATATTTTAGCTTAATTAATATAAAATAAACGAATCAAGTGTTTTTAGCTTATATATTTCTGCCATTCTGAGGCCAATGGCCGAAGAATCTCACTACACGATCCGGGAGGGGGATCCTTCGTTACACTCAGGATGACAATATAATGAATAAAAAACGGCTCAACGCGCTTGAGCCGATAGATTATTTATATGCGTAACTCCTCCTGCCCTCCTCTTACAAAGAGGAGGAACTAATGCAAATACTCCCTCTTGGCAAGAGGGAAGTAGGGGGAGTTATTTTACTCTTTCTCAAATTCTTCCAAAATTTGCCTTTGCTTCCGGGAAAGACGAGAAGGAGTCCTGACGATCACTTCCACGAGATGATCCCCTCTCCCATGCCCCTCTAAATATGGAACGCCCTTTGTTCGCAATTTGAAAATGGTTCCGGACTGCGTGCCCTCGGGAATTTTTAATTCCACGCGACCGTCTATGGTCTCCACATCCATATTTCCGCCTAAAGCGGCTTTTGAAAATGTAATATCCTCTTTTGAAATAATATTATTTCCTTCTCGATTAAATCTCGGATGCGATTTCACTTTTATATGAATATAAAGATCTCCCGCCAAACCTCCCCGCGCGCCAACCGCGCCTTCTCCCGAGAGCCTGATTGATTGCCCGTTTTCAATTCCTGCGGGAATTTTTACCGTTAATTTTCTTTTTTGTTTTACAACTCCGGTTGCATGGCATTTCTTGCAAACTTTGTCATATCTTTCTCCCACCCCCTGGCACTCGGGGCAAACAGAAGAAAAACCAAACCCGAATCCCATGGTTTTTACCACCTGACCCGAGCCCTTGCACGTGGAACATTTTATTACCCTTGATCCGGGCTCCGCGCCGGATCCGGAACAGACGTCGCATTTTCCATTGCGGCCGAATTCAATTTCTTTTTCAGCGCCAAAGATTGCATCGCGAAAATCAATTGTCAATTCCATTTCCATATCAGACCCGCGGGACGCACGTTCAGTTTTTGTGCGCGAACGAGAGCCGCCTCCAAAAAAATCCCCGAATATATCTCCGAGGTCAAATTCAAAATTCTGCCCATTATTTCCATTTCTAAACGCGTCGGCAAAACCGGAAAAACCCTGAGAACCGTTGAACCCGGAATATCCTCCCTGCGATTGCGCTTGTTCAAATGTATGGCCAAACTGGTCATACTGCTTTCGCTTTTCAGGATTTCCCAAAACCTGATATGCTTCATTTATTTCTTTAAATTTCTGTTCGTTGCCGTGGGATTTGTCAGGATGGTGCTGGTGCGCGAGTTTCCTAAAAGCCGCCTTGATCTCATCTTGCGAGGCGTTTTTTGATACTCCTAAAATTTCGTAGTAATCTTTGGCCATGTTTTTAGCTTGTAGCTTATTAGCTGATTAACTTGTAGAATAATTATTTTCATTCAATTTATTAATCATGCTATTTAACATTTTCATCACTTCCAATATGTATGAATCAATTTTTTTATAATCGTAATTCTGCGTCAAATTCAATCTTTTCGCAATTTCTATTTGTGTTTCCAGCTCTGCTCCGGAACCATATGCAATAATCAAAAATTGTTTATAATCTTTTCTGGTGCCTCGACGCCTGCCTTCGGCAATATTGCATGGAATTGAAACCGCGGATCTTCTCATTTGCGACGTCATACCATACAGTTCACTGTTTGGAAATAACTTAGTTAAACCGTAAACCTCAACAACCAACTCCATTGCTCTTTGCCACACGATTAAATCTCTATATGAATATATTGTATTTTCAGTAGGCATTAAATTTCCTAAAAAGCTAATAAGCTACAAGCTAATCAGCTATTTTAAATCCAATTCCCTCTTTCGGTCCTTCCGCTTCTTTGACTTCGCCAAAAGTCGCTTCATATTTTTTCAAATTCTCCTGCAAAGCTCTAATAATTCTTTTCAGGTGCCCGGGGGATGTTATGATTTTTCCCACCACTCGTCCTGATGGCGGCACAATATTTCCAAACACCAAAAGTATTTCTTCCTTATTATGCATTATCTGCATAAAATTCGCATACTCTCCGCCCGTGAAATTATCACGGATTTGGATTTGTTGTTGATTGGGTTGATTGTCCATAATATTATTGTTAATGGGCGGACTAAGCGCCCGCCACAGATTAATTTCCCTCTCCGACTACGGAAAGGGTGCCCGAAGGGCGGGTGAGGCAACGCGGCTTGATATTTATAACCCCTCCTACCCTCCCCTTCGCAAGGGGAGGAAAATTTTAATACCCCACCCTGCCCTCCCCCAAACAGGATAGGGAGAATCTTTTTTTAGGCGGGCACAAGACCCGCCCCTACACTATTGTCTATATTAAATATTTGTACGGGCGATCAGTGATCGCTACGATCCCCCCCCCTCACCCTGCCCTCTCCCCGAGGAGAGAGGAGAATTTTGGAATGGGTTTGCCAGCGGCAAACCCCTACATTATTATCCTCTTCACCAGACCTACCATTTACATTCGTAGTTAATTCGCGAAAATTCGAGCCGATTCGTAGTTACTATTTCTTTTCCTTAAAATCCCCTTCCACCGGATCCTTGCCATCATCTTTCTTTTTATCATCTGGCGCAGCTCCCGCGTCTTTTGCAGGCTCACCCTGCTTCCCATATACCGCCTGTCCTATCTTCTGCGCGACCGTATTCAGAGCCTGCGTTTTTTTCTTAATATCATCAATAGTACCATTGTCTTTTACTTTCTTCAATTCTTCAATCTTTGCCTCAATATCTTTTTTGTCAGCTTCAGGCAACTTAGCGCCTGCGTCTCGCAATGCTTTTTCAGATGTATATATCAAAGCTTCAGCGATATTTTTTGCTTCAATGGTTTCTTTTTTCTTTAAATCTTCCGCGGCATGCGCCTCGGCATCCCGCTTCATTTTTTCCACCTCGTCTTTGGAAATTCCCGAAGACGCGGCAATCGTGATCTTCTGTTCCTTGCCCGTTCCCTTGTCTTTTGCTGTTACATTTAAAATTCCATTGGCATCAATATCAAATATAACTTCAACCTGCGGAACGCCGCGAGGCGCCGGAGGAATGCCATCTAAAATAAATCTGCCAAGCGTTTTATTATCTGATGCCATCGGACGCTCTCCTTGCACCACGTGAATTTCCACGGACGTCTGGCTGTCTGTGGCTGTGGAAAATACCTGGGATTTTGAAGTTGGAACCGTAGTGTTTCTGTTAATCAAAGGCGTTGCCACGCTTCCAAGGGTTTCAATACCCAAAGTCAAAGGCGTGACATCCAAAAGCAAAATATCTTTAACATCTCCTTGCAATACGCCCGCCTGAACAGCAGCGCCAAGCGCCACGACTTCATCCGGATTTACTGAAATATTCGGCTTTCTTCCAAAAAATTCTTCCACCTTTTTTTGCACCAATGGCATTCGTGTCATGCCTCCCACAAGCAAAACTTCTTCTAAATCCTTTGCGGTAAATCCCGCGTCCTGCAATGCTTTACGGCACGGTTCAATAGTTTTTTCAATAAGATCATACACGAGCTCTTCAAGCTTTGCGCGAGTTAATTTAATTAATAAATGTTTCGGCCCCGAAGAATCCGATGTTATAAAAGGCTGGTTAATTTCTGTTTCCTGCGAAGTGGAAAGCTCAATTTTTGCTTTTTCAGCAGCTTCTTTAATCCTTTGCAGAGCAAGCGTATCTTTTGATAAATCAATTCCGCTTTCTTTTTTGTATTCTGAAATTATCCAATCCATTATTCTTCTGTCAAAATCATCTCCGCCCAAATGCGTATCGCCATTTGTGGATTTTACTTCAACCGTATCCTGTGTAACATCAAGAATGGATATATCAAATGTTCCGCCGCCTAAATCATACACGGCAAGTTGCTGGCCTTTTTTCTTTTCAAAACCATACGCCAAGGCCGCGGCTGTCGGCTCATTGATAATTCTGCGCACTTTCAATCCGGCAATTTCGCCGGCATCTTTTGTCGCCTGCCTTTGCGAATCATCAAAATACGCCGGAACCGTTATAATGGCTTCTGTAACTTTTTCCCCCAAACGATCCTCGGCATCAGCTTTTAATTTCTGTAAAATCATTGCTGATATTTCTTGGGGCGTATATTCTTTTCCGGCCATTGATATTTTCACGCCCGTTCCCGACTGGATTATTTTATACGGTAAAACTTTTAAATCCCTTTGCACTTCGGGATCATCCCATCGCCTTCCAATCAAACGTTTTATTGAAAAAAGCGTATTCTCCGGATTTGTCACTGCCTGGCGTTTTGCCAAAACTCCCGCAAGGCGCTCTGATGATTTTGTAATTGCAACAATAGAAGGAGTAGTTCTTGCGCCCTCTTTATTTTCCAAAACTTTCGGCAATCCGCCTTCCATCACTGCTACGCAGGAAAAGGTGGTGCCCAAATCTATTCCGATAATTTTTGACATAGTGTTTTTAATTAATTTAAAATTTTTAATGAATTAATGATTCGAATAATTCCTGATTACTGATTACTAGCTTTTCTTAATCTTAATCGCAATGTTTCTTGCTTTTTCCCCAAGCGCTTTCGGTATGACAATTTTCAGCATCCCGTCTTTTGACGTGGCTTCAGCTTTATCCCCTTTCACGTGTGTGGGCAATGCCACGGTTCTAAAAAAACTTCCTTCTCTGATTTCCTTGCGGTAAAAATTTTTTTCATCCACTTCTGATTCTTTTTTTGTAACTCCTTGCAATGTTAAAATATTATTTTCAATGGATATCTTTACATTTTTCAAATCAACTCCGGCCAAGGGCACTTCCACATAAACGTTCTTTTCATCCTGATATACGTCAAGCGCTGGTGAAAATCCCTGCATATGTGTGTTGGAAAAATCCGACAGCATATTTTGCATTTCTTCTAACAAAGTCATAGATGGTTCCCATTTTATAATTGGCATATTGTCGTCCTCCTAATAAACTCAAGCGATACAATAAACGCTTGTTTTTAAATTAATTATTTTATTAATTTTTCCGTTTAATTTCTAAATTCTAATTTCTAATTTCTAAACAATTCTTTAATTTCCAAAATCCAAAATTATCAATTTTATTTTTTGGAATTTTTTAGATTAATTAGGTCAATTAGAAATTTTATTTCCCCACCTTTACTTTTGCGGGTATTATAGTTTTTCCATGCATAGTGTAGCCTGATTTCATTTCTTCAAAAATTACGCCAATTCCAACGCCTTCTTTTTTTTCATCCGCCATTGCTTCATGAAATTCAGGATTAAATTTTTCCCCAATTGCATGTATGCGCTCAACGCCCATTTCCTTTAATATAGATTCGCACTGTTTTTTTATGTTTTCCACTCCCCTCACCCATTCAATGTTTTCCAAATCTTTCGGCACGTGCTTGAAAGCTGTTTCTAAATTGTCATACACGGGAAGAAATTGCATAATTGTCGCGGCAAACGCGTATCCCATAACCTCTTTTTGGTTCGCGTCGTTTTCTTTTTTTAAATTCAGATAATCCGCTTTCGCGCGCTTCCAGCCATTCAGGTATTCTTCCATTTTCTTTTCCATTTCTTCAATTTTTTTATCAAGCTCAGCGCAATGCCCCCCATCACAGGAACATTCTTTCTTATGATCATCTTGTTTGGGAATATTTTCCATACTTTATAAATTATTCATTAATTCTTTTGCGTATTTTATCAAACTATAATTTTTTTCATAATCCATCCGCATCGGACCGGTTATGCCCATAATGCCCTCCGAAGATCCTTTCTGCTTAAATTTCGTTATTATGGAGGTACAAAGATCTCCGAAAGGATTCTTTTTTCCAATATGGATTGTGATGTCCTGCGTTACGTCATTAAAAATTGCGTTTATCACATCGTCAAAATTATCAATCACCTCGGACATTGAACAGGTGTATTCATAATCTGAAAATTCCGGCTGCGAAAAAAGATTGGATATGCCGGTATAAAAATAGTTTCTGTCCGAAAATGCGACCATAACGGCCTGACCGGACACCTCAGCTATTCCCTTTGCCAGCCCCTTCATTTCACGCCCGGGATTTTGATTCAAATACTTATCAAGGGTTTCTTTGTCTTTTTTTGTCAGCTGCGCTTCTTTAAAAAAATGGTCAATATAAAATTGATATCCTTTTTCCGTCGGAATCCTTCCTGCCGAGGTGTGTGGATGCGTTATGTATCCAAGATTTTCAAGCTCGGCCATTTCATTGCGGATAGTCGCGGAACCCACATTAAAACTATGCGATTGTACAAGAAATTTAGACCCCACGGGCAGTGCGGTTTTTGCGTATTCTTCCACAATGATTGATATCAAATTTTCTTTTCTTGAATCCATATATACTTATACTATCGCATTGGCACTCAGGTGTCAAGAGTGCCAATACAATAAAAAAACCCGCCTTTTTTATAGTAAGACGGGATAGTCATGCGCTAAGCGCAGAATTGATTTGTGCAAGCAATTGCCGCATTAAGCCAATACTCATGGCGCGGTTTAAAACAATTATATCTCTTGAAGAAATGCTGTCTATTTTATATCTCCATTTATGAGGTATGGACATTGTAAATGCTACAAACCCTACATCATCGGGCAGTTTTTTCATTCGCCCGATCTTATAGTTATTAATATCCAAAAATGCAAAGCGCGGCTGGTTGGAAAAATCTTGTTGAAGATAATAGATATCTCCGCCAATGATAAGCAATTTCTTATCACTCTGCAACATCTCGTCACTGAGATAGCTCCACGTTTTCACAAAACTTTGCGCAATCACCTTATCCTCCTTATAGATAGCTAGCGTAAAGAGCAAAACAAATGTATTGTAGCAAAAAAATAATCAAATGTCAACCGGTTGCATCAAAAACCCTGGTACCGACAAATTTTTCATTATGAAGATATTGATTAAAATTTTTCAAATTTTTTCCATTCATAACAATGAGTTCCAGCTTCCACTTTTGCCCAAGCTTCACGGCCTTTGGATCAAAAGGCACATGCGCTCCCGGATTCCATACATTACCGACTATTTTTCTTAATTCTTCCCACGCCATTGTTTTAAATGGTCTTGCGTCTTTAAATTCCTTTGGATTTTTATCATATATATGGGTTATGTTTGAAAGGTTTATAATAGTGCTAACGCCGTAAGTTTTTGCCGCGATTACCGCGTCTTTATCGGTTGAACATCCTGGTTTCCACCCACAGCCGATAATAATTTTTTTTCTCGTTGGTATCACTTCGGTTGGATTTCTCATAATCTTTCTTTCCGCGTTGTCTTCAAAAATATTTCTTACCAAAAGCGCGTTAACGTAAGTCAATTCTATGCCCATAGTATCAAGATATTCCGAAGGGATGCCTGGTATTGCATTTTTTAAAGCAACGTTATACTCGCGCACAACATTGCCTCCCCCGCAAATGATTATCACCTTTCTGCCTTTTTTAACATAATCTAAAATTATATTTTTAAAATGTTGCAAAAAAGCAATATCTATTTTTTTTGGAATAATCAAAGAACCACCCAAAGATATGACTAATGTTTTATTTTTCATAATAAATATTTTACCAACCGAATAATTTTCCCACATCATCCGGCGTTTCGCGCCGGCGAATGACGATTATCTGCCCGTTTTCCGCAATGGCTTTCAATGGAGACGAAAGCAAACAATGATGCGAGGCCAATGGATCCTGGTACGCGCCGGAATCTAAAAATGCAAGATACAACCTTCCCTGCCCGCCATTTCCCTCGTGGTCGGGCAACACGATTGAACTTCCCTGCCCTGTGTAAATATCGTCGGAATCACAGCTTGATCCCGCAAGCCAAACCTTTACTGCTTTCGCGTCGGGTTTATCGGTACACGGGATTACATGCCATTTTTGGTGTATTGCCCAGGTATCAAGAAGATCATTCATAAAACTCCCGTCTATGACATACCATTTCTTCGCCCGTCCGGCTTTGGGCGGCACATTTTTTACATCTATCACTTTGTACACGGTTATCTGTGAAGGCGCAACTATATATCTCCCCCATTCGCACCGAAGGTCCGGATGAGGCATCCCGCGCTTATCTGCTTCTGTTTTCATGAGTTTTAAAATCTGCGCCATAAGACTGTTCACGGAATATCCCTTCACCCGATTATACGGAATTGGCATGCCCCCGCCAATATCCAAAGTATCAAGCGATGGATTAATCTTTTTCAATTTAAAAAAAACATCAAGGGCATACTTGATGGGATTCAAAATATCGGAAAGAAGCTCAATCTGTGAGCCAATATGATAATGCAAAAGTTTTAAATTTTTCATTTTTCCCAAAGACAATATTTCTTCCGCGGAAAAGCCAAATCTATCCACTGCCTTATCCCAGCGCGATTGAACTTTTACAGGAATATCCAAACGAATACCTACGCTATAGCGAGAATACCGAAACACCTTAAGTTCGTTCGGACCTTCAATTACCGGAATCACTTTAAGACCCCGATGCTGTAAATCATCTATAAGATTAATATATTTATCCGTTTTGGGCCCATTGCAAATAACCCGTATTTTTGGATTAAATGATTCTTGCTCAAGCATCCTTTTCACAAGCCACAATTCATTATACGAACCTGTCTCAAGATTCGCGCCCTCGCCCACCAATGACATCACCACTTCTTTATTTTGATTCACCTTCATGGGATAGTGGTAATAAAATTTTCCGCCATAATGATTTTTTTTAATAAGCGCCGAGGTAAGATCCAATAAATCTTCCACCCGCTCTTCCAGAATAAATGGAAAAAATATCTCCAGCGGGGTTCCGAGCTTTTCCGCAAGGTACCTCACATTGTATTGATTGTTGCCCTCCTTTACTATCAGCTCCCCGTCTTTATTAAAATCAAAATACTGCGTATTAAAATCCGAAATGCCTATTTTCCAAAATTTTTTCCTATTTATAAGATCCTTATTTTTCTTTTTCATAAAATTATTTTAAATACTTTCTTTTGGCAATAATATGCTCTTCATATGTTTTGCTTAAAATTATTTTTCCATCAGGCGTTGTGAGAAAAAAAAGATAATCATTGGATTTCGGATAAATTGCCGCGCGTATTGAGCTTAGACTCGGACTGCAAATTGGACCCGGGGGCAGTCCGCGGTATTTATAGGTATTGTACGGGTTATCCACAGCAACATCATCATAACTTGGCTGAAGCTCCCCCTTGCCGGTTACGTAATTCACGGTAGCGTCTGACTGAAGACCGATACCGAGTTTTAATCTCTTATTAAAAATATCCGAAACCATCGCGCGATCCTCATCGGATGAAACTTCTTTTTCAATAATACTGGCCAAAGTCAATATTTCATGAATTGAATATCCTGTTTTTTTTGCATCCTCGCGCATCTCGTCTGTAAATTTCTTTTCCAAATTTAAAAGCATTTTATTTATTATATCATCAATCAAGGCATCTTTGTATATAAGGTAGGTATCAGGGAAAAGATATCCTTCCAAATCCTGATCCTTTGGCTTATCGTCGAGTATTGTGAAATCATTCCACCACGAAGATTTCACTGATACGGATTTTATAAAATCGTCTTTTTGCGCAATTGCATTTTCCTCAAAATACCTTGCCATATCCTGTATCTTCCATCCCTCAATTATGGTAATTTTATTTTGTTCCCTCGCTTTGATTGAGCTTAATATGCGTATGACTTCTTTTATTGATAAATTTTTCGGCATTTCATATTCCCCTGCCTGCAATTTATTATCATACCCCGACTGCCATGCGTATATATCAAAAAGAAAGTTTGATTGAATAAGTCCGGCCTCTTCAAGCTTTATGCTTATTTCCTCCGACCCCTCGCCTTTTTGAACAACGAACTTCATTGATTCCAGCGCATTGGAATTTTTTTCATTTATAGCGCGCAAATAATACCAGTATGCGCCGAAAGCCAGTATTAATAAAATAATAATTAATATTACAATTTTCCTCATAAAATTTAATCTCAAATTCCAAACAAAAAAGTTAAAAGTTCAAAATTCAAAGTTTAAAGTTACAATTCAAAGTTTAAAGTTTTGGTATGCGCTTCGCGCATTATTATTTAAAAATTATTAAATTAAATCCCGAAGGGATACCTTAACTTTTAACTTTGCACTTTGAACTTTTTTCATACTCCCCGCCACTCCTTTTTCACTTGCTCATACCTCTCGGGGGTTCCGGTATCAAACCATTGCCCCTTTCCGTGAAAGCCATACAAAAGACCAAGCTCGGCGAGTTTTGGAAATACGTCTTTTTCCAGCATTGAAAATTCCGCATCGGGTATGTAGGTAAAAATTTCAGGACGGATAATATAATATCCCGAATTAATAAAATTTGAAGGCGCGTTTTCGCGCTTAGGTTTTTCCACAAAACGCGTTATGCGATTTTCATCAAGCTGTACAACACCGAACATTGATGGATCCTCTACCTCATGAAGCGCGATCGTTGCCACTCCGTTGTGCGATGAATGAAAATCAAGCCATTGCGACAAATCCAGAGAAAAAAGATTATCAACATTTGCTACAAAAAAATCCTCATCTAAAGAGATTCCCGCTTTTTTCATAAGTAAAAACGGCGCTGCGGTTCCCATTGGCTTTTCTTCAACCAAATAGGATATTTTTATCCCGTGCTTTTCTCCCTGCTGAAAATATTTTTTTATCGTATCGGCCATATATCCCACCGATAAAATAATTTCATCAACTTCTTTATGCCTTCTAAAAATATCAAAAACATGCTCGGTAAGATTTTTCTCGCCGACCGGTATCATGGGTTTCGGAGTTGTATAGGTGAGCGGCCTTAAACGAGTCCCTTGCCCGCCCGCTAATAATATTACTTTCATATTAATGGTACAAACACAAATCCCGGATAAATTTTTTCTTTCCACTTGTTTTCAGAAGTCCTGATAATAAGCCGGATATCATTTTTCTGCGTCGGGATAACCATTCTGCCGCCAATTTTCAATTGAACTTTTAGCGCGCGAGGAATTATTTTTCCTGCCGCAGCCACATGAATAGCATCGAATGGAGCTATTTTTGGCAACCCCAATGATCCGTCTCCATTAATAATCTTAAGGTTATTAAACCTGTATTTGGCAAGGTTGTCAATACTGAATTGTACAAGTTCAGGCACAAGTTCAATGGAGTATACTTTTCCTTTTTTTCCAACAATGTGCGCGAGCATTCCCGCCACCCAGCCGGATCCTGATCCGACATCTAAAATTTTTTCTCCGCGCATTGGTTGTAAAAGTTCCAACATAAAAGCAACCGTGTACGGTTGCGATATGGTCTGATTCTCAAACGTAGGAAGCGCGCGGTCTTCATCGGAATATTGCCGCATGGCTTCGGGTATAAAATCAATGCGATGAATTTTTTTAAATGCTGAAATTATTGAAGGCGTTTTCAGGGCTTTTTCCAAAACGAGCTTTTGTATAAATGTATCCATAAGTAGCAATCCATTTATAATTAATATTATATAGTACTTTATCTTGAATAACAACCTTTAATAACCAGCTTCTATATCTTTAAAATCACCTCAAGGAGTTATTTTTTCCAAAAAGTTACTCTCGTTTTATTGTCTTTTTCCAATGATATTTTACAAAATACAAAAACAGCGCAGCATTGACATCTATTATAAATTATGCTAATATAATAAGCTCTTTAATAAAATAGTTGATAATGGCTGATTTGGCATCTTTTACGGATTTTAAATCCGTTGAAGGAAGGCCATGGGGGATTAAAACCACTTTTCGATAAGAAGGGAGTGAGGTCTTGGAATGCGCTAAGCTCAAGATACCAATGGTGAGATGCCGTGTTTGCTCCAAGCATATCAGGATCTGTCTATGCAAAAAGCCGGCAGGATGCGACTTTCGCTGTCCTGAACATCCGCAAAGCATTCATATGTTCAACGGATGGTGGGTTTGCTCGCGAGAGTGCTGGGAGGCTGCTCTTTTAAAGATTGACTAAGGTGTCTTGTCTGGGTGGAACACACCGAAAAGCTCAACTCTTTGGCCAATTCCACCAAACACCCCTGACTATCTTCGCAATGCCGCGGTTTGTCTCACAAACCGCGGCTTTATTTATAGTTTTGTGCTCTTTCCCTACGACAAAAAACTATTCCAAAGAAATGATTTGAATCCCCTTTTCCTTTATTTCTTTCAATGGCCAAAAAAGCTTATCAATTTGGAATTTCGCAACATGCGTAACTTTTTTTAGAAATTGCATCAAAATATTGAGGCCAAATTTTCTTTTTTATAATAGACATATATATAGTATAGCATTTAATCGCCGATATACTGAAATCTTACAACCCTCTTTCCATCGACCTCGACTTCTTCGATGAACATATCTATGGGCCTTACCCATAAATCATTACTGCCATACAACGCACGATAAACAACCAATTCTTCAAGCGTTTCTGAATGTTTGGCAATGCCAATAACTTCATATTCTTTGCCATTATAATGACTATATTTACCCAATTTCAGCATATTATTTAATAAAATATTGACAAAATTTATTATATATGATATAATGATTTATTGCTATTTCAACAACCTTTTTTCAAGGAGAAAGTGCCATGGCACAGGCAATCGGATACTACGACAACGACGTGGTCTTGACCGAGGGTCCGTTCGTCATCTGCAATCCGCACGGAAACGGATGGCGGATCGAGTTGGAGCTCAAGGGACACAAGTGTCCCGTGCTCCCCGACACGACCATCTACACGATCATGCACAATCTCGGCCTCGATGGGAAGACGCACAACCAGAAGAAGGTGGAGACGGTCTGCGACGCCCTGAACGCGATGGTCAAGGATGGCAAGATCGTCCTCGTCGGCAAGTGCTGGCTCCCCAAGCCGAACTGATACTCCTTCCAAAATAAGTTCACCAGCTCTTATCAAAAGCTGGTTTTTTTTATTTCTACTAAATTTTCTGTTTTAATGATTGTTTTGCCAATTGCGCCTGCAAAAAGCCTATACGCTAATCTATTTTCTTTCTCATAGACATATTGGATTCCAAGCAATGTATTGCAGTTTTTGCAGATAAAATTTTTATTGCTTAATCCTTTTGGGGCGATAATTCTATCCATATACAAACGCTTCAGCATTCCCGGGCCGTCTTTTTGGTAGAGTGCGATTGGATTCGCGCATTTTTCGCAATGCAATAATAACCATCGTGATTGCCCTTCCCTATGCTTTTTAAATTTGTCGCTTTTGAAGGATATAATTTTACTCATAGAGCTTTTTTCTTTGTTTGTGGAAATGTTATCAATACGGGACTATATTTTAAATGATTACGTAAACTAATAATTCCTTTTTGTATTGTGTC
>LBUD01000025.1 GCA_000992395.1 Parcubacteria group bacterium GW2011_GWA2_38_13
GTCATAGATGATATGGTTATGAATTAACCATTATCATCTTACCAGAGGTATGACATTTTAACTTCCCTCTACTATGACATTATCACTTCCGTGGGACATGATTGCTTGGGCACGCTTAATTTATGTTTTAATATAAAAGAGTCCTGAAACAATCAAGACTCTTATCTAAATCCTCACAATATTACTTTGTCTTTGTTACAAAGAAACTTCTGATAAAATGAACGGGCCAAAGAACGATTTTGAGCAATGAGGCATTAAATTGTTTGTTTGCCTCTTCACACACTTTCCGATTCGCCTCTACGGCTTCCTGATGATTTCTCCAGAGCCACGACTCAGCGCTCTCGCGGTCATCAAAAGGATCTATATGCATCACAAACCTCCATATAATTAAGTAGCAACGTAAAAAATGAAAAATAACTGAAAAACTATATTTTAATCATAACATAAATTGAATAAATAAAAAAAGGAGGCGTATTTTACCGACTCCCTTTATATAAATAATTTATTCATCCCTTAACTGTTCACGATATTCCGGATAAATTTTTATTCCAAATTCTATAAGCCTATCAAAATTCTTATCTTCCTTCCACTGGCATAGAATTCTTTCTCTTAAGGCTTTATGATCTTTATAGCCCCCATCTTCACATTCCATAATATCTTTGAATTCTTCGTCCAATATAACCGTCAAAGCTTCTTTCAGGTTATTAAATTCTTCTTCTGCTAACTTTTCCTTAATAATCTTTTCCCAATAAGTATGGGTTTGAAAATGCAAAAGCTCATGCAGGAAGGATGCGATATAATCATTTTCATGACGCCTGGTAATAAGCCAAATATAACCCTTGCGTTCGACATATGGTCCACGGCAGAAAGTAGTAAGAAAGCATATGAAGTCTTTCCTACATATTTTCCTGCCAGTTACTTTTTCCATGCGCTCAAAAATTACTTTCGAATACATATCAAATATACTTTGAGCCTCTATCCTTTTCCTATTAATATTTATGGACATATACCACCCCTCAAGGCGAGGCAATAAAAATTCGTGAGCTTGTTCTTGTGTTCTTTTGACAATTTTATCTCGACACGCTTCAGGAATGCGCTTCCCCCAATCTTCTCCATATGATTTAGTCTGGCCCGAATTCCACCAATTCCATATATCCTGTTCAATGTTCACTTCAACTGTTATTTTATATTCAGGAGACGGCCACGGCGACGGACTGTTTAGGCGTTCAATGCTATTTTCCATAGTTTTTCCTTTCATCTTCCAAATTGTAAAGAACGAAAAACACCGTAAAATCCACAATATTTCAACATATCATATTTAAAATACTTTTTCATATATAGCATAAATTAATATAACATATTGAAAATCTGGCTAGACAAAAAACCAAAGCGGACTTCTTGCGCATGAAGATTGAAGATATTATTCGCGAAGATGAAAAATTCAAAAGGCACCTTCTGGAGGAGTAAAAAACCATAATCTATTTATTTTAGACTTCGGGTTTCTGCAGAGAGTAAAAACTCCCAGAACAAAACTGAATATTATGGTTAATGAAGTTGATATTTTTATAAGAATAGAAAGCATAGAATATTAATAGACTGTTTCTCTTTATAATAAAACCAGAATATGGCTAAAACTTAATTTTCATCCAAAAAATCTATATAATACTTTGCAAACTTCCGAAAAATATCCGGGGCTTTTTTTATATATAAATAAACCTTCTGAATGTCTACTTCTTCATACACATGGATAAGAAAATTTCTCAAATCCGCCATGGCCGCGTTTTCATCGGCAAATTTTCTTGGGATTACTTTGTACTCGCCAAGTTTTATAATAATATCTTTATAGGTTTTTGCGACTTCGTGGTGATATTGCGCCAAAATAAAATTCCCGATATCGGTTATGGCTTCAATCCCAATGATAAGATTGTACAGCGCGGCATCTTGAATTTGAGAATGCCTTAAAAAATCGTCTTTAGGAAATTTTTTAATTCCTTCCAGCTTTTTAACCACCTCTTCCAATTTATTAAATTTTAAATCTATGGTTTCTTTTGTCATAATTGCTATTTATTATTCATAGCATTATATCGTGTGCCAAATGCCCCTGAACGGATTCTTTGATTTTGCAAATACAAACCCGTTTGGCGAAGGTATTTTGTATCTTCATATTCTTTTCTCGTTTTTATTTCCATAATCAGTTTTTTTGTAAAATCTTTGGCATACATACATCTGCCCAAAATAATAATATTATATCGTAAGGCCGGGTCTGATATTCCATTGATGTTTATGAAATGGATTTCATCGGTTTGATAGAGGCGGGAAAGCTCTAAAAAGATTTCTTTTCGGATTTTTTCTTGGCTTCTTTTTGGAATATGGACATCAAAAAATATCCCAAAATCATAATCTGAAAAATGGGTTATTTTCCCATGCACGCGCGATCCGAACAAATATGCCGATTCAACGCCCTTTCTATCCATTATTTTATTTAGAATTTTATATTCACTCTTGTTCATAGTATATTAAAAACAAGGCATTTCGCTGCCTTTATTATAACAAAAAATGATATTTAATACAAATAAAATTGTATTTAATTAAAATTTATTATTATCCCAAAATCAAGCTACTATTATTTGCTTTTGATATGATTTCTATATTTTGGATAAATTTTAATTCCATATTTCACTAGCTTGTCAAAATTTCTATTATTTTTCCAAAACTTTAAAAGATCTTCGCGCAAGCATTGATGAATCTTATATCCATTATCCCGCCACTTTATTATATCTAAAAATTCTTCATTTAATATCACGGTCAGGGCTTCTTTTAAATCTTCGAATTCTTTATTTTTCAATTTTTTTAAACACATTTTTTTCCAATATGCATACGTTTGAAAATGCAAAAGTTCGTGGACAAAAGTTCTGATATATGTTTCTTCGAGCCAAACAATCGGCATCCCCACAATTCCTTTGGGATACTCGTATGGACCGCGGGGAAACGTTGTTAAATAAATACTGAAATCGTTCCGGTATATTTTTCTGCCCGTTACTTTTTCCATTCTTTTAAATATCGCGCTGTTATTCTGTATAAAGATTTTTTTTATTTCTTCTAGTTTTTTCTCAATATGAATTTTTTTATATATTTTTTTAAGATACGGTATTAAAAAAACAAAGGCTTCCTTTTTTGTTTTTCCGGCTATTTCGGTCTGCAATTTTTTATTTATGCGCCGCTTCCAGTCCACCCCATATGATACTTTATTACACGCATGCCACCAATTCCATGCATCTTTTTTAATATCAATTTTAATATTTATAATTTGCATAAATAATATTTATATAACTAAATCATACCATAAAAAGAAAGGGAGTTCACGAGAACTCCCCCCCACAACTAGCACTTGCAGTCACAGCTGCAATCTGCGCAGTCGCAACATTCTATGCTGTTGCGCTTCTGATTATCCTCCCGATTAAGAGGTTCAGCGTCAATCCTCTCTCCCTTGAGAGTTTCAATCAGCTTTTCAGCTTCCGACAACTTTATCACCCCCTTTCATTGAAAAAATCTCCCTTGGATTGAAATGAAGCCACAAAAATGGACATCCGCCAATGCATTTACCCCAGTGTTTGCAACCTCTGCAATTTTCATGTGGATATTTCCACAGAGCTTTTCTAAAAGAGCCATGAATGCCCTTTTCGCCATACCACTTGTCAGCGAAGCCTTTGGATTTTGTGATCCCATTTTTTTTGAGATTAAAGAGAGGATGATTTACGAAATGAGTGCAGGGTAAAACATTTCCGTTCGGTTCAAAAACAACTCCGGTTCCATAGTAGATATGACAATGCACGCCGTCTGATATATAATTGTCACGGAGCATCGAGCTTAACACTTCTTCTTTAATCAAACAAAGCGGTACGGTGGCAAAAAATTTTACCTTAATTCCCCTTGCCTTAAGGATGAGATATGCATTTTCTATGACCGCAGCAACTTCTGCCGGATTAAGCAAATATTCCTCGTCGGGTTCAGAATCTTTTCCGCAAGACGGCAATCCAATATTATAAAGGATGTTTGCTACCCCTAAACTATGAAGAAATTCAGCTAAAGGAATTACCTCCGAATAATTCTGTCGATTTATTGTAAGAAGTGTATTATAAGACACTCCCAAATCCCTGCAATTTTTAATTGCCCGAATAACTTCTTGGAAACTCCTTGTGGCTGTTAGCCTATTATGCGTCTCTTCGATTGCACCCTCAATGGAAACACTGGCGTGCTTAAGGCCGGCATCTATTAACTTTCGCAAATAATCAATATTAGAAAGTTTCCTGCCATTCGTTACTAATTTCATCTCAATACCATGCGCTCGACCACATTCAATAATTTCAAACAAATTTTTATACAGTGTTGGCTCACCGCCGATCAGAAGGCCATCTTTTGCCCCGGCCTCGCTCATCATTTCTACTATTTGAAAAGCGTCTTTTGGTAACATTGGCATATCAACAAATCCACTTTGCGTTGCATAACAACCTGGACACCTGTTATTGCATTTATAATTCAACGCCAGCCAGAAAGTCTTAATCTTTTGCATATGTGCCTCATATCTTTTTAAAGAACGAAACGTCCTGCGGCAAGAACATCTTGTCATTTTCAGTACGTAATTTTTATCACTGAGAAGAGTAACAAAGATCACGAACTAATACTATTTTGCGGCAAAGTTCTTTCAAAATCTTTTAACTCCTTAAACGCATCGCTCTCTTTTTTACAGTATTCACAAATATACTTTTTATTTTTTATTATCCATCTATGTCCGCATGGCTTTATACATTCGTTCTCATCCAGAGATAACTGCTTATTATTGCTAATAATATCCATCGTTTTGCAGTTATGAATTATAATGCCAGCCTACAAAATTCATTGTAAAGCATATTAATTTTTTTGTCAAGTCACATTACAACAATTTATATATTTTTGACTTTTACTATTTTTTGTTATATAATGTATGCATGAAATCTATCATAAATAATCAAAACAACGAACTTGCGTTTTTATTGGAAATCCTGGATATGCGCGGCAAGGAAAGCGATGCTTATCTTGCTTGTTTGAATAATGGTCCCCTTTCCGCAACCGTGCTTGCCAAGACAGTCAATGTCCATAGAGCAGCCGTGTATCAATTGATTAACCGGCTTTTGAAAAAGGGTTATTTATACACTGAAAAAAATACCATAAATTCAAAAAAACAAAAATTTAACGCAGTCGGTATTGGTAAGATTAAAGAAATTATCGCCTCCAAACAAAAACAGCTGGATGATCTTAAAAATAATCTTTCTAAAATTACCCATCAAAAAAAAGTTGCATACGACGAGGATGAATCATCAATAAAAACATACAACACTTCACATTCCTTAAAACAGATTTTTTTGGAATCGCCATCGGCATCAAAAAAAAATATTTTTCTTATAACAAGCGTTGATTCGCCGGAAAATATCATGAATAAAAAACAATTTCTTTCTTTTTCAAGGGATCTAAAAAAAAGAAAGATCGCTTTGCGAATTATTACTTTATCCGATGATAACATTGTAAGCAACAAACAAAATTATTGGAAACATCCTAATATAAATTTAAAAATCTTGAATTTTAAACAATTTCCATTTGGAAATGGCTTTTTAATAACTGATTCGTTTTTATTGATTTTTTCCAGTAACGCGGAAGATCCCCGCGGAATAAAAATTTCAGATCCGGCAATTCGGCAAACCTACCTTGGTTTATTCTTGTTGCTGTGGGAAAAGTTTTCATACATTCCCGAAAAGGTGAAAAAAAATATTCAAAACGATACAATGAAACTCATCCCCGCCGGTTACTTTTATTATGGAGAAGGAATAACGGCTAAAAAAGTATTTTTGGATTCATTCCTGATGGACGAAGCCCCCGTTACCAACCAGGAATATCTGAAGTTTATTAAGGAAACCGGTTACCCCTCCCCGAATCACTTGAAAAATAAAAAAATTCCTTTGGGAAAAGAAAATCATCCGGTAATCAATGTTTCTTTAATTGACGCGCGCGCCTATGCCACCTGGGCAGGGAAAAGATTGCCAACGGATGAAGAATGGGAAAAAGCGGCGCGCGGAAGCGACAGAAGAATCTATCCGTGGGGAAATTCATTCAAACAAGAATTTTGCAATATTTTACGCTTGCTCGGCGGCACAACCCCGGTAAAATCATATCTGCTCGGCAGAAGCTACTATGGTCTTTATGACATGGCGGGTAATGTGTGGGAATGGACGGAAACCCTGACTGATGAAGAAAGAAAGTTATATATATTAAAGGGCGGATCGTGGTCAAATAATGAAACAACGGCGCAATGCTCGTATAAAACCGTAGAGTATGCTGAAAAATCCTACGACAACATAGGCTTTCGCTGCGTTAAAGATTTAATATAAGGAGAATTTATGAATACCCGATCTTTAATAATTGCACATAAAATTATAGACGCGTCTTTGTGCTCACCGGAGATAATTACAAAATGCTTGGATAATCTTCGCAGACAAGAAATATATATTGTTGAATTTGATATTAGCGAAACACATGACGGCTTGTTTGTTGTATCTCATGATAATAAGCTTTTAGGATTTCCAAAGCTTATGAAAGAATCAACGCTTATTGAACTTCGGAAATATTCGGAAGAAAAAAAATGTTCTCTGATGACTTTGGATGAAGCATTGAGTTTGATACCCCAAGAGTTTCAAGTAAATATTGAATTGAAAGATAAAGTTATTGACGTGAGCAAGTTTATTGCGACAATAAAACGGTTTGATATAAATCGTTTTATAATATCATCGTTTTATCCAAAAAATTTGCTACGTCTATATAATTCCGGAATCCAAAGACGCTGGCTTCTCACCAGCATCTCGTACAGAAGAAACTTATTGCATCTTTTATATGCATTACGGCCCATCCGCACAGCCATAAAATATAAAGCGACAGGTATAGCGCCTTTTTATCGCCTCGTTACCCCTGAACTTATCCGAAAGGCCCATGATAAAGATCTCACGGTCGCGGCATGGACAGTTAATGATAAAAAAATAGCGGAACTCCTTCAGCAAAACAATGCTGATTGGATAATAAGCGATATCACTTAAAAACCCAAGCCATATGACTTGGGTTTTTAAAATTGTCTTTGTATTTGAGATTTGAAAGAAATTATAGAGTACCATAATTATGGTATAAGTATACCATAACAAAAATAGTATATTAAAAACAAGGCATTCCACTGCCTTTATTATAACAAAAAAACTATCGTTTTTGCAAATCAATAAAATACAACTATATTTTTAAGATTATTTATAAATATCATGGGTGCCAATATCCAAAAATAAAACTTCCTCATTATTAAGGAAGATAAATTTTAGGCGATAAGAATAAGTTATCCAAAAAGCCCAAGCTTCTTTTTCTTTTCCAAGTTTCACTCCTCGCAATGACGAAAAAATTTTGGCTTATTGTAGCGGAGGTGCGTAACTCCTGCTAATAATTTAAACCTTTTTTTATTTCCATCGCCGCGGCAATAAATCTTGGCTATTCCTTTTCATTGCGCTATCGTCCTCACAATTTTTCAATATGAACTAACTTGGGGTGTTGACTCAAAATCGTAAAAGTATCGCTAAGAGTTTTATTGGGGTGAAGAGCCAAAATTACACCCTCTGAGTCTGTTAAAACGACAAGAGAAGATTTTCCGCTAAGCACCTCTTGTGGATCCAAATCAAATAACTCAATCATTGCTAAGTTATTTTGGTCATTAGCTAAAAACCAACCACCCAACTCTTCCATGGTCTCAAACAAAAAATCATGGTGCGGATCGGGTTCGGGATAACGACAGCCAGTTTCTAAAATGCAAGCGTATGTATTTTCATACGGCTCATACATACCGACGATATCATACCTTCTTTTTTCTAGAGCGTAGAGATAGAATTTTTTGTCCTCGGGAATGCGACTTACTGATAGCCTCTTTTTTAATTCCTCTGACATCTGACTAATCTGATCGCCCGGCTTTAGCGGCGAGAGACCGCCAACTTTCAATTTCCCAAATTCTCTAACACCGAACAATACATCAAAATCAGCTAAATTGGGGTGATTTTTAAGGATGTTAAGAATATCTTTTATGACCTTGTTTGGGTATAGACCGACGATTCTGCCGTTACGATCGCCTATTATTACCATGGATCTAGTATTATTATTCTCAGGAAGATCAAGACCAAACGACGGCTCAACTTCTGATTGATAAGTATCTTCAACTTGCAGCCACCCGCCCATAGTTTGAATAAAATCACCCTCAATGCCGCAACTCCCATTAATACACCAAATGTCCGGCTCTGCTATGCTTACATAAAATTTCTGTGGTGCTGGTATTTTTAAATAAGGAGCAAATGTGGAATCTCCCGGACCCCATGGCATTTCCCATCCAATTTTAAGCGAACCAATCTCATAAGGTTCATACTGGCGATTAAACTGTCTAATGCTGCCTTCTGGCAACTTCCTATAATCTTGAATAACTCCAAAAACAAAAATAACAACAACGGCGAAAAAAACTAATCCAAAAGTTATCCAAAATTTCGCAGGATAAGATAAACGCATATTTTGAAAATATCAGACAACCACCTCTAAGGTGCCGACGCTCTTACCGTCGCCTTTACGCGCTCGCATCAAAATTTTACATAATTCGTCCCAGCGCTCTACCTCGGTGAGCGTTATGCAACCGAGAGAATTTGCGCCGGAATGCACATAGCGATTGCCGCTTGGATGAGTTGTTTTAAACCATACCGGCGCCAGTTCCGATCTATCTAAATAATTCCTGCCGGCTTTATGATAATAATCGGGAATTTCTATATCGTATAAAGTCTTTTTCCATGGTTGCGGATCATTCTTATACTCTCTAACTTTATATACCTTGTTTTTATATTTTAAAGTCTTTTGAGAAAGAGAATAAAGCAGATAAACGGGATCCGTGTGACGATTTGTTGATTCAAAATATGAAGTGCCGTCTTTTTGAATTTCTACAGATGCTCTTGTGTCCCGCCAAGGACCCTCCAAAATCGTAAAGTGCTGGCGCTTGATATCTATCGCTTCCAATTTTACTTTTAGATAGGCAGGTAAATCAATTAAGATTTTGCTATCTTCTTTTTTACGAGCCCATATCCAACCATTTCTTGCTTGTTCAAACGAGACATACAAAATCGCTTCCGCCACAATTGCCTCCAAAGTTATTTCAAAAATCGCAACAGCTTTTCCCCAATTTTTTCCCAAAACCGAACGAATTTCTTTTATTTGAACTTTATAAACAAATTGATGCGGCCTTGCAATGCTTGTGTCAATCTCTATATTGCCATCTATGCTGCCGACATCATTAAACAATAAGTCTTTTTCAATAGCAGTAATGCGTGCGATTGCCTTAAATATTTTTTGATCAGTTTCAAATCTGCCTATTTCTTTATTGGTTTCCGCTGTCGCGCCAATTTTAATTATTTTATCAACACGCAGAGACTGATTTAATATTTCAATCTCAACGCGAATATCATCACCAATGGAATCGCCGCTATATTTTATCTTTAAAAGTTTTAGTTGGATAAGTTTGGTCATAATTTATTTTTTTAGTTAGATGAGGTGCTCATCATTTTCAAAAACCACAAAGGATGTTGCATAATAATAAAAACAAGGCATTTCACTGCCTTTATTATAACACAAAACCAAAAAACAAACAAGCGCATTTTCATGCGCTTTTTTTAAAGTATTACTTTATTTCTTATTGCGTTATGGCTTGAGAATCTTTCAATTGCATCGCATATTTTTCGTTGATGATAGATTTGTCTTTGAGTATTCCAATAAGCCGGTTCACCTTGCCATCATCTTTGCGTCTTTTCGCATCCAAATTATCTGCGAAATCCGAGAGCTTATCGTCCAAATATGCCTTAGTTACCATTTCTGACTTGATTTTCCCGATTTCATGATTAAATTCATCTTTAGTAACCATTTCTGCCTCAATCTTTCCAACCCGTTTATCCAATTTATCAAACTTTTGATTCATCTCATCTAAAACAGGGGTGATATTTTGCTCAATCACCTTTCCCATTTCTTCACCGATTTTTTGTATGTCTTTTTCTTCAAGCATAATAATATTTTATTCAACTCTATAATTATATATCGGATAAAAATACGAGTCAAATGCATAACCATTGTTAATCAATCTCCTTAATAATCCCATCAAAATATTTTCTTAAATTATCATGGCTCAATCTATCTCACCTCGCCCGCGACTTGCAGGCTATGGAGGCGGGAGTAAAGCCCATCATTGGTTGTAAGCTCTTTATGAGTTCCTCGCTCAACGAGCTTGCCATTTTCAAAAACAAAAATCGTATCAGCCCGCCTGATCGTAGAAAGCCGGTGCGCGATAACTATTATCGTGCGATTTTTTGCAATTTCCAATAATGATTTTTGTATCATAAGCTCTGACTCGGAATCAAGCGATGAGGTTGCTTCATCAAAAACCAAAATTTTCGGATTTGGTAAAATTGCCCGCGCTATTCCTATTCTTTGCTTCTGACCGCCCGAAAGCTTCACCCCGCGCTCGCCCACCATAGTATCATAGCCATTTTTCATTTTTATAATAAAATCATGGGCATTGGCAACTTTTGCCACCCGCACAATGTCCTCAAATTTCGAATCGGGTTTTGCGTACGCGATATTTGCCGAAATCGTATCATTAAAAATATCAATATCCTGAGTTACGATGCCAAGTTGTTTTCGGTAATAACGCATATCAAGTTTTTTTAAATCCATTCCGTCAATTAAAATTTTTCCGCCCGTTACGTCAAAATGCCGGTAGAGTAATTTTACTATAGTGGTTTTCCCCGCGCCCGATGGCCCGACAAGCGCCACAAATTCTCCGGGATTGATTGTAAAATCCACGGACTCCAATACCCTCTTTTCTCCAATATACGCAAAACTTACGTTTTGAAATTCAATTTTCCCCAATACTTTGTGCCGCGCAGGCGCTCCGGATATTTTTATATCCGTCTCTGTTCGCATAAGAGAATCAAGCCGCTTTATGGCCGGCGCCGAATCCATAATAGTATCGTAAATTCTTGAAAGCCGAAACACGGATGAATACACCCGCTCGGATAAGGTAAAAAATAAAACCAAGCTTCCTGCGGTAATCACCCCGCGCGCGGTTTGGTACACAGCAAAGCCAAGAGTTAAAAATCTGCCGACATCCAAAATGGTATTTCTGGTGAAATTATAATTTAAAATTTTTGACCATATTTTATTTTCTAAATTAAATATCGTGTCTAAAACATTTTTATGCGTTTTCGCTTCGTACCTTTCCTGCGCGAAACTTTGCACCGTATGGATATTGATCATTGATTGCCCCATAATGCCCGCAGATTTTTCATAATTTCTTTGCGAGTCATCGCGCCACGGACCGACAATTTTATTCATACGCCACGTGACCAATAAATATGCTGGAATGCTTGCACCAAAAACCAGACCCAAGGGCCAATCTATAATAAGAATAAAAATAAATGTAAAAATGGTCTGAAATGCTGTTGGAAAAAAATCCCATGTCGCGTTGTCCAAAAGTTTGCCGAGCCGGTCTACGCCCCGGCGGATTTTTACGATTTTATTTCCGGTATTTTCTTTTTCATGGTAGCCAAGCGATAAGCTTAAAAGCTTCTGGTGCAAAATATTCGGCAGATAGCGGTCAAGATTTAACAAAAAATTAAAACGCTTGATATCTATCCATCGGTAGTAAGCGGATCCGAATACGCCGACCAAAAACATCACAACAACAAGCCATAAAAGTTTTTGCCAATCAATGGAACCGGCCCGCGTCAGCTCATCCAAAATGATTTTCATGATATACGGATTGATAAATTTCAGCAATTCAAAAGATAATGTCAAAAATATCAAGAATTGTATCTTGGGCAAAAACGGCTCCAACAAATTTTTCAATTGTTTTAAAAAATTCATAGCTATCTGCATTCATGTCATTGCGATCCGCCAGCTGGCGGAGAAGCAAACTACAAAAAAAGTAGATTGCCGCCTGCCTGCCGGCAGGCAGGCGTCGCTCATCCGCAGTCGCGGGGGATTCCTCGCAATGACAAAAAAATTAATAAATATTCGATTCTCCTATATATTGAGACGTAAAATTTGGATTTTTGTTACTATTGGGGCAAAAAACCGGCTTTTGCGCCGGTTTTTTATAAAATTCTATACTATCCCCTATACCCTTGGAAACACCTGAAAATCTTTGAACTGCGCAACT
>LBUD01000026.1 GCA_000992395.1 Parcubacteria group bacterium GW2011_GWA2_38_13
TATTCCCAAAGAGAAAGGCGAAAAACAGGTTTTATCCGACAAACAAATTTTAGAACTCGCTGAATTAATTTTAAAAATTGAAAATCATTACGGTTTTCCGGTTGATGTTGAATGGACGCGTGAGAAAGGAAAATTTTATATTGTTCAATCACGGCCGATAACAACATTAATAAATTCGGGAAAAGGCGAGAAAATAAAAGAGGAAACAAAATACGTATTGGGCAATCAAGACGTTGATACTTCGTTTATTACAATCGAAATGACCTGGAGTGGTATGGGGATAGATACAAAAAATAAAATTGGTGAGGATCCCCTTGATTCTTTTGTTGAAATTATAAATGGAAAAACCATTAATTATTTTGTGGAGTCAGATAGAATCAAACAATTTGCGCATTCTTGCGCCAAGGCGATTTCTGAAAATAAAAAACTATTGAATCGACTAAGAAATGAAACAATAAATGTAGCAAAAGAGATGAGAGGGGTTGCGATAAAAAATTTACATAGCATTGATAATCTTGGTGACAAAGAAATAATAATTTTACTTAAAAAAATAAAAACTTTGCAAGCAGAATGTGCTTCCCTGGGTACTGCCGTTGCATTTGCAGATATATTTGGTGAAATAACCAATCGTCTGGTGGGAATTTTGAAAAAGCGAAGAAATTTATCTTACTCATTGAATATATATACAAACATTCTTGGAAGCCCGGATGAAAAAAGTTTAACGGAAAAAGCGTATAAAGAGATAAGAAAAAGCAAAGAGAAAGATGAGATTTTGCTCAACAAATTTTTTTGGGTGGATCAAGGGTACATAGGCAGAGGCCTTACGTTGCAACAATTAGATGAGATTAAAAAGTATAAAAAGGATGATGAAAAATATCCATTAAAAGAAAAATTATTGAAAGAACTAGAACTTACCGATGAAGAATCCTGGATGTTTGAAGTTTCTAGAAATCTTATTGAGATAAAATCTCTTCGTGCGGATTTACGCCAATTAGCATATCCGGGAAAGGTTGGGGGTATCGTGAAGTTAATTTTTGGACCGCAGCACAATAACAAAATAAAAGACGGGGAAATATTAATTTCTCGGGCCACAAGTCCCCAATTTCTGCCAGCGATGAAAAAGGCAGCAGCATTTATTACGGACGTTGGGGGGGATAACATCACACGCCGCCATAGTTGCTCGGGAAATGAAAAAGCCATGCATTGTGGGAACGGGATATGCCACGCAGGTTTTAAAAGACGGCGATATGGTCGAGGTGGACGCGGACAATGGTATTGTTAAAATTTTAAAAAAGAAAAAATAATATGAAAAAAGAAAAAAATTTCAATAAGGGCGAAGTTATTATATATAAAGCCAAAGATGGCCCCAAATTAGACGTACGCTTGAACATGGATACCGTTTGGCTCAACCTCAATCAAATTGCTGATTTATTTGATACTGATAAATCCGGCATTTCTCGCCATATTAAAAATATTTATCAAACAGGGGAATTGAAGGAAAACGCAACTGTTGCAAAAATTGCAACAGCTCAATCCGAGGGAGGTCGTAAAATTACAAGAGATATTGAGTATTATAATTTAGATATAATTATTTCCGTTGGCTATCGCGTTAATTCCCAAAGAGCTACCCAGTTCCGCATTTGGGCGACTGATGTATTGAAAAAATATCTTGTCTCGGGCTATGCCATAAATCAAAAAAGGCTTTTGCAGGCGGAAAATAAATTTAAAGAACTGCAAGAAACAATCTCATTTCTTCAGGAAAAATCAAAACATGAACTGCTTTCGGGGCAAGAGCAGGAAATTTTAAATTTACTTGCCAATTATTCCAAGACATTGACCTTGCTTGAACAGTATGACAAAGAGAAATTGCCATTGGCAAAAAAGGGCAAGGGAAAATTTATTTATAATTATAAAAAAGCGCGTTCAATTATTGACGAATTAAAAAGAGAAATAATCGCAAGATATGAGGTCGGTGATTTATTCGGTCAAGAAAACGGAGGAAAATTTAAAGGAATTTTAGGGGCAATCACTCAGACGTTTGACGGCAAAGCACTCTATCCTTCGCTGGAAGAGAAAGCCGCGCATCTTTTGTATTTTGTTATAAAAGATCACCCATTTATTGACGGTAACAAGCGCATTGCTTCTTTTTTGTTTGTTTATTATTTAGACAAAAATAATTATCTGTATAAAAAAACCGGCGAGAAAAAAATAAATGACAACGCGTTGACCGCGCTCGCGCTTTTAATAGCTGTCAGCGATCCCAAAGAAAAAGAAGTTATGATAAATATTGTGACCAATTTAATTAGTTGAAAAGGAAGTAAAAATAGTATGGAAAAAGAACCATTCAACCCCGAAAACAGGGAAGATAAAGAAGTTATAACCTCAAAAATTGATTTGCGGTTTTTCCGCCATGCGGAAAAGGAATCAGTGAAGGGCAAGCCCGACGAAGAAATAGAACTTACCGACATTGGAGGAAAACAAGCAATGAAAAAATCAAAAGATAGAGACATCTCCCAGTCCGTGGTTTTTGGAAGCCCAAATAAAAGAACCCAAGAAACAGCTGGATTTGTGATGGCCGGGCAATTGGATGAAATAACGGGAAATGAGAGTATTTAAGAGATGGGGGAACAAAAAATACGAGTTAAATTTGAAAAGGAGAAAGATGGAGAAACCGTCTTTATGTTTGATGAAATTATACCAAAAAATGTTTTAGAAAGCATGGTTTTAAAAATTTAAGACCC
This sequence comes from Parcubacteria group bacterium GW2011_GWA2_38_13, assembly GCA_000992395.1. Lineage (GTDB taxonomy): Bacteria > Patescibacteriota > Patescibacteriia > Buchananbacterales > GWA2-38-13 > GWA2-38-13. The sequence continues at coordinate 2,742 of LBUD01000026.1, forward strand.
GACCCACATACTTAAATTTCAACTTAAATTTCACCCTTGTAAAATAGCGGAAAAAGTTTTATGATAGTTGTATATCTTGGGTGAAGAGTGATTCATAATCCAATTATTCATATAAAAAATAAAATATGGAAAACGAAAATAAAAATGAAAAGAAGGGCGAGCATGGAAAAGTTTTTTTGAAATGGCAATTCCATGAAATGCAAAATTATAAGCGTGGACTTTTATGGTATTTCATCGCCGGCGCAATTCTGATGCTTTTAGTGTGGTATGCTATTTCAACAAGAAATTTTCTTTTCGGCCTGATTCTCGTCTTATTCTCAGTATTATTTTTTATAATAAATAAAAATGCCAAAGTGCTTGACGTTGAGATAAGTGAAGATGGAATTACGGTGGGAAAAAGTTTTTACGAATATCAGGATATTGAAAATTTTTGGCTTTTGTATGATCCGCCACATATTAAAAGCCTTTATTTCCGTACCAAGCACTCTTTTATTTCAGAAATGGTTATTCCATTAGAAAATATCAATCCTGTAGAAGTGAGAAGAGCGCTGTCCCAATATTTGCCGGAAGATACAGAGCAAAAAGAAGAATCGTCCCTTGATACTTTTTCCAGAATCTTTAAATTATAAATACGCGCATACACCAGAATTAAGTGAAGGGCGGGAAAATAAATTTTACCCGCCATTGCTTTTGCCCCTGTAGTTCAACGGATAGAACATGGGTTTGCGGAGCCCATGATCGAGGTTCAATTCCTCGCGGGGGCATAGGCAATGGCAGGAGGAAAACCAACATGATATCCCTACAAACAAAAATTGAAGAACTTACTCGTGTAGGGAAGACGGTTGCGGGAAGGCTAAAAAAACTTGGCATCGTAAAAGCGCAGGATCTCATATATTATTTTCCTTTCCGATACGAAGATTTTTCCAAACGCGTTTCTATCGCTGAGCTTGTGTCTGGCGAACATGTAACTATTCCGTGTACCATTGATTTGATAAAAAACAGGAGAAGCTTTAAAACAAGAAAATTTATTACTGAGGCGGTTGTATCAGATGACACAGGAACATTAAAAGCTATATGGTTTAACCAGCCGTATATCACAAAGGTGTTAGTCCCTGGTGAAAAAATATTTTTGTCAGGCATAATGGACGCAAGTTACCAGGAAATGCAGTTTATAAATCCTACATACGAAAAACAATCAAATGATACCTTAAATACGGCAAGAATAGTGCCAATATATTCTCTTACGAAAAATGTAACGCAAAAACAATTGCGTTTTTTAGTTAAACAAGCCATTCATTTGGCCGACGTGATGCCGGAATGGTTGCCGGACCATATTATAAAAAAATATAAACTTTGGCCGCTACAGCGTTCATTGGCGCAAATTCACTTTCCCGAATCATTTGAGCATATTGCAAAGGCTATTCATAGATTAAAATTTGACGAGGTATTACTGCAACAGCTCGCAGTCTATAATAGTAGAAGACAAATAAAAAACGGGATTGCGCGTCAACTGAAATTTCAAAAAAATAACATCCAAGAATTTGTTTCCTCGCTTCCATTTACACTTACGCGCGACCAAAAGATAGCATCATGGGAAATTCTTAAAGACCTGGAAAAAGAAAAACCCATGAATCGTCTTTTGGAAGGCGACGTCGGATCCGGAAAAACCATTGTGGCCGCGATAGCTTTATTAAATGCGGCGCTACAAAAATATCAGTCGGTGTTTATGGCGCCAACTGAAGTGCTTGCGTTTCAGCATTACGATAAAATTTTCAATTTACTTACGCCATTCAAGCTCCACGTTGCCCTTTTGACGCATTCAAAAGTAATCCTGAATGGAGAAAAGATTGCAAAAAAAATATTATATAAAAAAATATCAACAGGGGATGTGGATATTATTATTGGAACGCATGCGCTTATAACCGATGATATGAAATTCAAGGAGGTGGCGCTTGTGGTGATTGATGAACAGCACCGTTTCGGAGTCGGACAAAGAAAAATTCTCAAAGAGAAATCGCTGGAAAAAAAATATTCTCCGCATTTTTTAAGCATGACCGCCACTCCCATTCCAAGATCGCTTGCCCTTATATTGTATGGTGATTTGGATCTTTCTATTATTAAAGAAATGCCCCAAGGAAGAAAAAAGATAATAACAAAAATTGTTCTTCCTCGCGAAAGACAGGCCGCCTATGATTTTATTAAAGAGAAGATAGAATCGGGGGAGCTTGCTTTTGTCGTATGCCCGCTCATTGATCCGTCTGACAAACTTGGAGTGAAGTCCGCGACGCAGGAGTATATAAAGCTTCAAAAAGAGATTTTTCCAGAAATTCCGGTTGGAATTTTGCATGGAAAATTAAAACCAGATGAAAAAGTTGCAGTTATGGAAAAATTTAAAAAAGGCGAGATAAAAATTCTTGTTGCGACGTCGGTTATTGAAGTTGGTATTGATGTGCCAACCGCAACCGTTATGATGATAGAGGGCGCGGAGCGGTTTGGACTATCGCAATTGTATCAGTTTCGGGGAAGAGTAGGGAGGTCTCATCTGCAATCCCATTGTTTTTTATTCAGTTCAAAGGCATCTGAAAAAACGCGCGCGCGCCTTCATGCGCTCATTGATGCCAAAGATAGTTTTGATCTTGCGCAAAAAGACCTTGAGCTTCGTGGTCCCGGAGATGTTTTTGGAACCGACCAATCGGGTTTTCTTGATTTTACAATAGCGCAAATTACGGATATTGAAATAATCCAAAATGCCAAAATGTGCGCTGAAGAAGTTATGGGGTTGCCACTTGCACAGTATCCGGAACTTGAAAAAAAGTTACAAGAACAATTAAAATCCGTACACTTAGAATAGGGGAAGGCCATGTATTCTTTTAAAAAAACTAGAAAAATGCAAATAAATAATTGTGAAATGTTGTAAAATTTGTTATAATATAAACAAATAATTCAAAATAAATGAAAAAAATATGACAAATGATACGCCCATAAAGAGCACGAGTTCTTTGCAAGGGAAAACAAAATATATATTTATATTTGTGTTAATTATATTTCTAGCTATCGGCGTTATCGCAAGTGTTTATTTTTATACAAACAAAACCGGCACTGATAATTCTTCGCAAACTTTTAAAGAACCCTACAGGCTTGTTTCGGAAAAAATTTCTCAATCAGCTTTGATAAAAATTTTTTTGCCAACGCAAGTTCACGCGGAATATGCGAAGGCGAACATAGAAATATCCCCGAAAATTGAAGGGACATGGATTGCTGCCGAGGAACAAGATGCGATTGCGTTTAAACCAAAAGAAAAATTGCAAAATAAAAATTATTATTCCGTAGCGCTTGCGATGCCGGACGGTGGAAAAATGGAAGAAGAATTTGTTGCGGTAGAAGATCCGAAAATTTTGGCTGTTTTTCCTAAAGATGGGTCAGAGGCTTCTGAAAACTCAGAAATCACTATTGTTTTCAATAGACCCATGGTTCCACTGACAACTTTGGGATATTTGGATGGAAAAGACGTGCCCGTTGAGATCACTCCGAAAACCAACGGAAGATTTAAATGGATAACAACAAAAAATTTGCAGTTTATACCGAAAACAAGGCTTTTACGTTCTTCAAAGTACACGATAACAATCAAGCCCGGACTTACGTCTATGGACGGCCTGGCTGTTATTGGAGGAACTTTTTCATTCACAACACGGCACGTGCGGTATGTGGATGTAACAAAGGATACGATTATTTATAATGAACCCATTTCAATATACTTTAATCAGCCGGTTGATATTGATGAAGTGAAAAAAAATATCAAGGTAAGGAGCATGGTAAAAGGTACGGTACCGGGAAGGGATATTCCATTTATTGCGGAATATAAAAATTATGTGCCAATGCCCGGAGAAAAAATCAGTAAAGATGAGCTTTTGGATATGAATCAGTCTGTTGTTGAGATCTATAATAAAGAAGATCGGTTTGGGAGGAAAAAGATGTGGGATTTTGAAACACAATATTTGCTTGAAATTTCGCGCGCCTTGCCCTTGGAAGGGGATATCGCGCTTGATGAAAAGCGCGAAACGTTTGTAAACATACCAAGTCCTATCGCCGGTATGGGCGCGGAATCAGATCGTACGCAACTTGCAGACACGGATTTTGTTGACCCCCAAGGGAAAATATGGATTATGTTTTACGAAGATGTTGATATTAATAGTGTGAGAATCCGCGTTCCTCATCTAAAGGACATGGTTTATGGAGAAAAATGTAAAGACGAAAATCTTTCAATGGCGTACGGAAATTCTGATTGCGAAAAAGTTGTAGACAAGAAGAAAATATATATTACGCTGCGCGATACCGAAGTTGGATTGGGAGAAAAGATGGATTTCGTTTTTGAAAAAATTGTCAATACGAATGGTTTAGTAATTAATAAAGACCCCCTTATACATCAATTCATATCATATCCGGAATTTAAAATTTTGCAAACAAAGCCATTAGCAAATATTAATGGTTCGTCCTTAACTGAAATTATTGTATGCTCAAACAGTCCTCTGTATATTCCGTTGGTCCAAGAGCGCTTAGATTTTATTTCCGGAAGTCCTGAGCACGAGCTTGGGTATTGGGAAAATTCGTGGAGAGTTACTGAGCCGGTTTCGAGTTCGCCATGTAATACCAATGAGTTTTCCACGACCATACATTATGGCTTGATGCCCGAAACAAAATATTCATTCGCATTTCATTTTAAGGATGCATTTGGGCAAAAAACAGATTATAGCCTCGGCTTTGTATCGGGAAAAATGCCAAATAATCAGCTTGAAATTTTGCATATGCAACCGGTTTATAATGTGACATCTCCGGAAAAAACCAAGCTGGTATTTGCGGAAAAAAATATGGAATATATTGAGATGCGCATATGCAAGCTTGATGCCTCGAGCTTTCTTAATTATCTTGATAACAAGCCGAATATTTTTTCAGGTTTTGAATCAATCAACGGATGTTCAAGCATTGCCAAAGATAGGATTAACCTTCCAAAAAGATATTGGCTGAATAATTATTTTACTATTGATCTGAAAGAATACTTTGAAGATTCAGTTGGAAATTATATTTTGACATTTTCAAATCCCAATTATATGCAAACCTATTGGGATGACACCATGAATGGACAAAGAAGCCGACAGGCCTATGAGCGATCGTATTTAACGGTTACGCGCCTTGCGGTTGCGGAAAAAAAGGTGACCATAATGTCAGAAGCATGGAATGGAAAAACCGAATGGGAAAGCGGGAAATTATTAGATAATGAAGAAGCGTCCGGGCTTTCTAATTTGTATTGGGTGACCGATCTTACGACTCTTGAACCGGTGCAAGGCGCGTCTGTGCAGTTTTATAAAAAAGACAAAATCGCCGGATATATCTATAACTCAGAATTCTTGACTAACGCCGATGGTGTCGTAACACCGCCCTCAGCGCGCGGGCAAATGGCCGCAATCATAAGAAGGGGAGACGATAGCACAATTTTGCCGGCTTATGATAGCAAATTCAATTGGGCGACCGATGCGTATTCAGAGTATAAAATATATATGTATACGGATAAGCCCATATACCGGCCTGGGCAGGAAGTTGAGATTAAAGGTATTTATCGTGTGGGTTATGACGGCAATTATACGATTGTCACAGATAGAAAGGTTCACACAAAGATTGTAAATTCAAGGGGCGATGAAGTAAAAGCAGAGGAACTTTCCGTAAGCGACTTTGGCACGTTTAACACAAAGTTTTTGATAGGGAAAGACTCGCCTTTAGGATCTTACCGCGCCTGCACGGAAAATTATAGCTGTACATATTTTGACGTTTTGGAATACGTTCCTTCGGCATTTAAGGTTGAAATGAAAACCGATAAGGAAGAATACATTTCAAAAGACATTGCGAATATTGATATTTCGGTAAATTATTATTTCGGGGTACCGTTGAGCAGCGGGGAGGTGGAATATACTTTTTCTGTTCAAAATTATTATTTTGATAAATATTTGGGCGGTGATTTCAATTTTGGTTTTGGCAACGATTTTTTTCAGCCGTATTTTTATCAGGACAGATTCATTAAGCGCGGGAAAACCGTATTGACGCAGGATGGCAAGGCAAAAATTTCGGAGGTTATTGATTTTGATATTTGGTTTAAAGATAAGGAAGAAAGAAAAAGCAAAATTGTTGTTTTGGACGTGACGGCTAAAAATAGTTTTGGCCAAAGCGTTTCAAGCCAGAAATCATTTTTAGTGCACGCGGGAGAATTTTATCTGAATGTAGATTCTGATAAAAATTTTTTTGCGAAAAGCGAAACATTTAATGTGAAGGTGAAATCAATAGATACAAAAGGAAAAACAATGCGGGTCAATAACATAAAAATGGATATTAATAAATTAAACTGGGTGTATGCTAAGCGACAGGAAGCAACCGGAGGATACTCGTATAAATGGGAGAAGCAACAAAAGCTTGTCCAAAGTTTTGTCCTGAATACCGATTCAAACGGCGATGCGATGAAAGCATTAAGTTTGGCAGAAGAGGGTGAGTATGAGGCTCAAGCATCCAGCCCTGATCCAAAGGGTAACGTTGTGTTTGGTATGGCGAATTTCTACGTGTATGGCACGGGCGTTGTTGGGATTGAACCAAGAAATGACACGGGTCTTGAGCTTGTATCCGACAAGACCAATGTTAATGTCGGTGAAAAGGCGGAATTTATTATCAAATCCCCGTATCCGAAAGCAAAGGCCCTTATTGCAATTGAAAGGGGCAAAGTATATTCTTACGAGATTAAAGACATAACGGGAAATTTATATTCCTATAATTTTCCTGTTATAGAAAAACATATTCCCAATGTATATGCGTCAGTACTTTTAGTGAGCACGAAACCAGAAGTGCGGTTTGGCCAAATAGAATTTAAGGTAAATGCCGATCATGAAAAATTGGATATTAATGTGGTATCCGATAAGAAATTTTATTTGCCCGGTGAATTGGTGAATTTGGATATAACTGCTAAGGATTATAATGGAAGCCCGGCCGAAACAGAGCTTTCTATATCCGTTGTTGATCTAAGTGTTCTGGCGCTAAAAGGAAATCCTAAAAAAGATCCGGTGGTATTTTTTTATGGCGGATTCCCTTTGGCAGTATCCACTGCAAGCAATGTGAAAAATATTTTAATAGAAGCGGCAATTCCTGCGACCAAGGGGGGTGGCGGTGCGCAAGAAGAAGATAAAAACGGGCTTGATACAAAAAAGCGAGGAAATTTCCGGGAAACCGCGTTTTGGCAGGCGCAAGCCAAAACAGATGCGCAGGGAAAGGCAAAGATATCATTTACCTTGCCGGATAATTTGACCACGTGGCAAGCAGAAACATTGGGTGTGACCAAGGATACGAAGCTTGGCGTGAACTATCTTGAATTCACAGCCAAAAAATCGCTTATGGCGATTCCGTTAAAACCCAGATTTGTGGTTGCGGGCGATGAATTCTCTATCGGGACGGAAGTATTTAATCAAAGCGATGTGAGGCAGGATATCATTGTGAGTATTCAAAGCAGCACCTTGACGCTCAAAGACAATGCTTCAAAGAAAATTTCTGTTCAAGCAAATGAAAGCAAATCGGTTTATTTCAGCGTGCAGGCGCCCCCCTCAATGGAAAGCGGAAGGCATATATTTATCATTTCCGCCAAGGGGCAGGGGATAGAAGATACTATTGAGCAGACAATAAGCATCACGCGAAACGATACCTATGAAGCTACCGCAACCGCTGGTTACGCAACTGAGGCGCGGGTGAAAGAGTATGTATTTTTGCCGGATTCCATTATTAAAGACAAAGGAGGCCTGAAAATACAAGCAAGCGCGACATTGTCCGTATTCTTATCAGATGCGTTAAATTATATGTTGGAATATCCGTACGGATGCACAGAACAAATTTCATCCAGGCTAAATGCCATTGCGGTGATAAAGCGCGGGCTTGATATTCCGAACATTGGTGATACTTTCCAATTAAAAAAAGTAGAATACGATGGCAATGAATATACGATTGATGATCTTGTTGATATCGGACTGGCCGCTCTTTATAATAATCAGAAATCTGACGGCGGATTTTCGCTTTGGCAAGAGTTTCCGCAATCATCTTTTTATGCCACACTAGATGCTGTCCAGATGCTGGATAATCTTGATCGCGCGGGTTATAAGGTGAATACAGATTCAGTAAATCGCGCAGTAGCGTATATTTTAGATAAGGCGCTTCATGATAAGAATATTTCAAATTCAAAAGATAATATTATTTTAGCCGCTTATATATTGTCGTCACTGCAAAATAATTCTCAAAGCACGATATTGAATCAAAGAGTTTATGATATCGCGCGAGACGATCTGTATGTGAAAGAAAAAATCAGCAATTCCGCGCTTGCTTATCTTGATATGGTTTTAGCCAAAGGAAGCTCAAGCGCTTTAGAAAAGAAAATTTCAGACACGCTTGATAATAGGGTGAATATTGATTCGCGCGGCGCAAATTTATCCGCTAATGATAATTTTCTTTGGTATTATTACGAAACTCCAATCAAGGATACCGCGCTGTATCTCAAATCTATTGTTGCGAAAAAAAGCGCGAACCCGATTTCGGACAAAGTGCTCCGCTGGATTCTTAATTCCCGCGAAAAAGACGGTGCGTGGGGGTCAACAAGCAATACCATAGCGGCGATTGACGCGCTCATAGATTATATGGAGTGGAAAAAAGAAAATGAATCCAATTTTGTTTTGGATATTTCCCTTGATACAAAAAACATTGGATCGATTGAATTCGGCCCGAAAAATATTTTGGAGCAGTACCTAAGAGAGACTCCGATTTCCGGATTGGCGCTTAATAAAAATATTCCCGTGGAATTTTCCAAAGAAAATAAAAACAGTCTGTTGAATAATTTTTATTACGACATGTCTTTGAAATATTATTTGCCACAGGATCAGATTCCTCCGCGGGATGAAGGATTTTCTATTTCGCGCGAATACTATATGCTTGATGATGAAAAAAATACCAAGCCGCTCGCAACAGCTGCAACGGGCGATGTAGTGCGAGTGCATCTGCAAATAACCGTGCCCCAAACAAGAAATTTTGTGAGTATTGAAGATTTTATTCCGGCTGGTTTTGAAATCGTGAATTTGGATCTTGCGACAGAACAAAAATCACTTCGCCTTCAGGAGCAAGAATTGGAGGGGAGGGAATTCATTCCTCAGATCAAAGAACTCCGTGACGACAGGGCATTTTTATATCAGGAAAATGTATACCCGGGTGTTTATGAGTACGATTATTTTATCCGAGCGCTTGTAAAAGGAAAATATACGCATATGCCGGCGGTTGTATCAGAGATGTATTTTCCAGAAAATTTTGGCAGGACGCGTGGCGGGTATTTTGAGAT
>LBUD01000027.1 GCA_000992395.1 Parcubacteria group bacterium GW2011_GWA2_38_13
CCGCTTGCCATTGGAGTTATTGCACAGCTTTTCATCGCGCTTGTCGGAATGCTTTTAAATGCAATCGTATGGATACTTATAAAACACGTCATTTTCTATAATGATTTTATTTATACCAGTATTGTAATGACAGGATGGGAAATAGTGCGCGATGTGGCAAATATGTTTTTTGTGCTCATTCTTCTTTTTGTCGCTATCGCCACCATACTCAGCGTTGAGAGTTATAGTTTAAAACGCTTCTTGCCAAAAATCGTATTTATGGCGATTTTGATAAATTTTTCAAAAGTCATTGCCGGGGCAATTATTGATTTTTCACAAATTGTCACATGGACTTTCGCAAGCGTCATAACACAGGCGGGAATAGAAAATATTTATTTCAGTTTTGGCATACAGAAATTTTACGCCTTGGCGGAATTGAATGGCAGTGTGACGCCTATACGGGAATGGGAGCTTGTGGCAGGCCTTGTTCTGGGTCTGGTTCTTTTGATTATTACATTTATTATTATTTTATCCTATACGGTTATATTGGTATTGCGCATTGTCGCGTTGTGGATTTTGATTATTTTATCGCCATTGGCGTATCTCTTAAGCGCGTGGCCCGGAGGCAAACTGCAGGGATACTCCAGACAATGGTGGGATGAATTTTCAAAATATGTTATTGTGGCGCCGGTACTGATGTTTTTTCTCTGGCTTGCCCTGACCGCATCAGGCACTGACATTCAATTGAATATTCCATCAGATGCCGCGGGGCCCGTGGGCGGAATTACGGATATTGCAAAACCGCAAAATTTTATACGTTTTATTGTTACCGCGATTCTTTTGCTTGTCGGGCTTTCAGCAGCGCAAAAATCAGGCGTCGCCGGCGCGAGCTTCGCGGGATCAGCTATGACAAAAATGAAAAGAGTGGCGCAAGGGGCGGCTAGGAAACTTTCGGGTTATGGATATGTTGCTGATAGGGCAAAAGCTTATATGGATATCAGAAAGGCAAGAAAGAGAGAAAGTATAATAAGTGGCGCTCGTTCTATAGAAAAGGGCGTTGCATGGACGCAAAGAGCCGCTAAGACGGCTGTTTCCGCTCCTTTTAAATATGGCGGTAAAATCCCTTTGGGTAGGGGCAAACCCGTTGGTACAGTTGCCACAGCTGCTTGGGACAATACCGTCAATTATTATGGTGGCCGGGCGAAAAAAGCGAAAAAGCAAGCCGAAGATTACAAGACAGAGGCACAAAAACATCGCGACGATGCAAGTGATCTGCAGAAAAAAGAGGTGCCAAAAATTGCCCTGGTTGATCGTAAAGCTACTGATCCTGGATATAAAAGATTGCAAGAACGCAGGGAGCAATTAAATACAGAGATAGAAGGTATTGAAAAGAATAAAGGCCTGGGAGGAATAAAAAAAATGGAGCTGTTGGGCGACAAGAGAAAACAATTATTTGGTGTTGAAAATAATTTAAGGGATATTGAACAACAAGAAACATTGGATAACGAAACAATCAATACGACAAACACTAAGGCGAAGGAGGATAGAGAAAAAGAGATCCAAGAAAAATTGCAACAAGCCGAACAGTCTGATATTAATGCGGGAGCAGCGACCAAAAGAGCTGAAAAACATACCAAGAAACAAAAAGTAATTAATAAAGCTATCCACATGGGAATTGGAGGAGTATTGGCCGCTGGAGCGCCCATACCTTATGGTATAGGTATAGCTGCCGGAGCTATTGCAGGAGGAGTTGGTATTTCAAGAGTAGCAAAAAATATTAAGGAGGCCGGTAAGGGTGACGGAGAAAGCGTGAAAAATTATGAAGCCGGCCAGGTTTCGGAAGAACGGAATAAAATTAAAGACCTCAGCAACCACGAGGTGATTGCAAAAATTGATGATCCGACTCTGGATAAATATCAGAGAGCGGCGCTGGCCATGGAAGCATTATCTAGAAAACTTGTTTCCGGGTTATCGGATGTTACATCGCGTCGCGATCGTTTGGGTGATGATTTCAAGGGCAATAATAGGATATTGGCACAGATGGAGTCTATCCTAGAGAAAAATTATCCTGGGGCTACCCGTGATTTTGCCGATGCTTCAATACCTTTAGAACCCATAAAAGTAAAATTTGGAGAAACTTCCGTGGAATATGTTAAAGAGGCGGAAAAGAAAGAAAGAGCGCAGAGAAATCTTCGCGATGAGTATAGTCAGGGGGATAGGACTTTACGCGACACCGACAGGGCTACTTTGGAAAAGACTCCAGATTTATGGGCCCCTGGGATAAAATCTACATCATTTGTAAAACAATATGATGGTCTTGAAGATGAACAAAAGAAAACTATTATAAAATCCTCACTTGATGAATATATTAAGAAGTTGGATGGGATTATTAAGGCATTGCCCGCCGGCCATAAAGACCTTGAAAAGCATATATATGATTTACGGCAAGCAAGAGAAAAGTATGCAGGTATAACAACTATTGGTAAAGCATACGGAAAGGATGTGGCCGCAGATCCGTTAGCCAGAGAACAACGAAATAAATATGTTGCCAGTCTGAACATAGAACAGGTTCGAAAAATTCTCCGTGAAGGGGATAAAGATAAGATAGAAGCCCTTACAAATGCCGTTGATAGGAAAAAAGATAATTTATCTATTGCGGTTCAAAGAGCGGTTGAGGCATGGGGTGGTACTGGTAAGGAAATAGCCAAGGCGCTCAAACTTGAGGGTGTTGAAAAAGCTAAGGGAAGTGGAGAAAGTGCAGATGATGAAGATGAAGGTTTTGATGAGATTTAAAAAAAATAAATATGGATACATTCACGCAACAATATTTTATTAAACTTTCTCAGCTTCCTGAAGATGCTCAGCATTATTTTGATTCAGAAATTTTAGGGAAGTATCTTCGGGTGTTAGAAAAAAAATATAGAACGCAGATGGGCTATATGGCAGATTTGGCTGTAGATATTGTTGTTAACGATTTTCGCCTCGGGTCGATAGAGGATAGGGTGAAAAAAGATTTTAAGTATGACGATGAAAGGATAAAAAATTTTATTATTGATTTTTTGGGTATAGTGTTGTATCCCATCCATGAAAATCTTAAGGAGATAGGTATTGATATTAAGAAAGAGATTATGCAGCGTGGAGGTTCGGTTGATACATATATTCCATATGAGGAAGAGTGGGTAGATTCATTAAGTGATGAATTGATCCATGCCATTGAAGAATTTACGCTGAAGCAGGGGGATATTGTGGATTTTGGCAAGGAAAAAATAGCCTTGCTTAATATTTTAGAGAAAAGTTTTCTAAGAGTTTTAGAAACTGATAGTTTTGATTCTTTAAATTTATTAAACAATGGCATATCGGCGGTTTTGCACAACGTTCAGGGTTTCCAGAAAGAAGCGGTGGATGCGTTGTTGAGAAATCAAGAACCACTATCAGTAAAAGAGTTTTTTCTGGGAGATAAGGCAGAGAAACCAACTATCGGAAATTGGCTGAAAGATTTTATATCACAACGCGGAAGCGGCGATTTTGATAGCCTTGATTTATCTGAATATTTATCCGTATCAAGAAATGTTAAAACATTAGACCCACGGGAAAAGAACCTTTTGGAAAAACTTTTGATTATATATCGCAATTTTAAATTTTTTGTTCTTTCCGGCGAGGATATTTCAGCAGAACAATCGTTTATAATTCCAATCGGTATTGCAGGCGAGGAGCCCATTAAGCTGAAAACCGATGTAGTAAAAAAATTATATGAGACGCAGGCTCTGGAGGAAAAAATGCCAAGGGCTCAAGACAACGACACAGCGAATCAAATTTTGGATGCGTACCGCGGGGATGTTGCCCAAGAGGCAAAAGTGGTGGCAACGGTTGGCGATATGAAAAAGAAGTTCGGGCAGGATATACAACCTGTTCGCGATGCGTTTTTTGATGCTGTGCGAAACTCTGATATAATACAAGCCATGGCAACACTGAGGATTTTAGCTGAAAGAGACGATATCCAAAATCTTCTTTTTGAAGATGAGAAGCTGAAAAAATTTTTAATAGCGATCTGGGAAAAATCATACGGGAAAGATTTCGCGTTGGAATTCCAGAATAATCCGCAATTGCCGAAATTTATGTCAAAGTTTCTGCAGTATGTATTGGAAGAAAGGCTTGTAATGCCAGGAAAAGACGCGGCGCGTTTTGGGGCGCAAATAGGCGGGATATACAAAAAACTCGGCAAACCCCAATACGCAAAGATGGCATATTTTGATATGGAGCATAAGGAATTTAAATGGCTATGATAATATAAATCCAAACTATTTAAATCCTAAATACGAAATCCTAAATCCTAAACAAATCACAAAATCTCAAATCTTAAATTAGAAACGTTTGAGAAATTGGGATTTATGATTTCGAATTTGTTTAGAATTTCGATATTAGAATTTAGAATTTTAAAGGATTTGAGCTTGATTTGACATTTGGATTTTGAAATTTGGATTTATTAATTAATGGTAGATTAGGATTTTTGCTATAAATCACGATGTAATATAAAATAAATTATATGACGGATAGTCCAATAGACAATCCATTTGATGAGCATGAGATTATATTCAAAGACAAAGACGGGAATCTAAAAGTCTTAAGGGACGGGAAGATTTTTGATGCAAAGGAAGAGTCTGTCGGTGAAAAATCAGCAGATGAGCCCAAAAAAACAGATGCAATCCCCAATCCGGAAGCGGCACAGCCACGGGTATCGGAAGCAATTGAATCTCCTCAAGACAGTATGGAAGCGGAAGCAGCTGATATTTTAAAAGAGGCTCGGGTGGATCTCGGTGACGAAGCATTAAAAAAAAGATTTAAGAATCTTGTTGTTTCGCGGTTTAAGGGCATACGCGATATTATTGATGCCCGCGAAATGCTTACAAAAGAAAACGAGCTTGGAGGCATGGGTTTTTCAAAAGAGCAGGCCGAAACTATTTTAGCAATAATAGAATCGCGTCATAAAATAATGTCAAATACAGAAAATAAAATAACTGAAGAAATTCCGCTTATACAAAAAAATGAAGAGATGATCACCATACAAAGGGAAGCGCCCCTATCAGATGGAAAACCTGAAGCACTTGCGGGAGAAGCGCAAGCGCCGTTTGGGGAAAAAGAAAAACTCGCAGAGGCAAGAAAAGATATATTGAAACTTATCCAGGAAATGCCGGATTATGATTTTTTACCCGGTATAACCAAGGGCAGTGCGAGCAAGGCGAAAGAAGTACAAACAAGCCAGCCACAAGCACAAAATCTGGAAAAAAATAATATTGCGTTGGTAGAAAAACTGCCTGGCGCTATGGAAAAAGAATTGCCCAACCCGGAAATTATAAAATATACAGAACCAAAAATGCCGGAGGGAAAAATGAGACAGGACGTCAATCTTGTCGGGCCCATTGATGAGTTGCGGATTTTGGATATAACCGAATTTCATAGGATTGATTCCGATCCAATCGTGGCGTGCAAAAGAATCAAAGAAAAACTCGCTACTTTGGAGCAGGATTCTTTTACTCAATTGACACGGGGTATAGCGGCGTGGAGGCAAAGCCCGATCTACAAGCTGTATGTTGATATCGGCCGTGCGAGTATTATGAAAAAAACACCCATTGAACAGGTAATTAATGATTTGAAAAAAACAGCAAAACCGTATTTAACCGTGGATGAATTTAATGCTATTATGGATTTAAATGAACAACTACGGTTCTAGTAACTACAAATTAACTACTAATTTTTATACTACTAATTTTACTACGAATGAATAATAAAATTTTTCCTCATAAGGAGTCGGATAAATTTGTAGTTAATTCGTTTTTAAATTTGTAGTTAATTCGAAGCTTATGCAGCAATTCGTTGTGCCACAATTTTTGGATGTTGAAGACAAGGTTATCGGCCCTATCACGGTTCGGCAATTTATCATACTTTTAGCAGCGGGCGGAATGGAATTTGTAGCATGGAAATGGACCGATTTTTCATTATTTATCGCAGAAACAATTTTTAACGGCATATTCACCATATTGTTCGCCTTTATAAAAATTAATGGACGGCCGGTGCACTATTTTTTATTGAATTTTATTCAGACAACGAAAAGGCCGTGGCTGAGCATTTGGAATAAAGAATTTCTTCGCGGAGAATTTTTTTCTAAAAAAGATGCACACGAAACAAAGCGGACTGTAACGGTTATAAAGCCCCATCTCGGCACAAGCCGGCTTGCCGAATTATCTTTGGTTGTTGACACGGGTGGGATATATGAAAGCGAAACAAGGGGTAATCAAAAAAAATAAGCAATAATTCCCATGGCAAAAAAAGAAGACAATAAAAAAAAGCAGCCGCTTACAACGAAACCCGAAAAAAAGGGCAAAGCGCAATCAACCCAAAAGCATCTTCAGATAGCAGAGATACGGGAAGATACGGTTATTATGAAAGATGGGACATTGCGGGCGGTTATCTTGGTATCAAGCATTAATTTCGCGCTGAAATCGGAAGACGAGCAAAATGCGATTAT
Organism: Parcubacteria group bacterium GW2011_GWA2_38_13; assembly: GCA_000992395.1. Taxonomy (GTDB): domain Bacteria; phylum Patescibacteriota; class Patescibacteriia; order Buchananbacterales; family GWA2-38-13; genus GWA2-38-13. The sequence continues at coordinate 6,503 of LBUD01000027.1, forward strand.
TGCGGCGTATGTGAATTTTCTCAATGTAATTGATTTTCCCATACAGATTCTTATTCAATCAAGAAAGATTGATATTGACGGATATATAGAGCGCCTGAAGAAGCGTGAAAAAGAACAAACGAATGAACTTTTAAAAATTCAGATACGAGAATATATTATTTATATTCAGGAATTGATTGAGCTTGGAAATATTATGACAAAGAGGTTTTACGTTGTTGTTTCGTACAATCCGCTCACCGATAAGCAGAGAGGATTTTTTAAAAGATTTGCCGAGCTTTTCAGGGCTGCAAAAATTGTGAGCTTGGGGCAGAAGAGGTTCCAGCAGAGAAAACGGGATATGATGCAAAGAGTGGATAATGTAATGTCAAACTTGGTAAGTATTGGATTAAAATCAGTTTTACTTGATACGCAAAGTCTTATTGAATTGTATTACAATACATATAATCCGGGGGTATCTGAGAGGCAAAAGCTCAATGATATGGGAAAATTAAATGTTGATGAATTTTAAAAAACATTTGACAAATCAATTGGTCATGTGTTACATGTCAATTGTCAATTGTATATCTAAAGTATGTTTGAACTTGGTCAATTAAAAAAAGAAGAAGAGAAGCAAAAACGGCCTATACAGGATGAGGCTTCGTTTGTAATGGCGGCGAAAGAAGAAACAATGGTTGCGGACGAAGAAAAAATTCTTTTAGAGGAAGAAAAGGTATACCGCCTTGGAACCGTGTCAATCCGCGATATCATTGCCCCGGCCGCGATGAAGGTAAACGCGACATTTATTAATCTGGGTGAAAAATTCGTCAGAACGCTTTTTGTAATAGGTTATCCTCGGTATATTTCCGTGGGGTGGTTTACTCCTATCGTGAATTTAAACCTGCCCCTTGATGTTGCAATGTATTTTTATCCTATACGCGCCGATATTATTTTAAAACAGCTGAAAAACAGGGTGGGAAATTTAGAAGCGCAAATTTTAGCAGACAGGGAAAAGGGAGCGCCTCGCGATCCTATACGGGAAACCGCTTTGCGCGATATTGAGCAATTGCGCGATGATCTCACTCAGGGCATTGAGCATTTTTTTCAATTCGGTCTTTACGTCACTATCTACGGGGATACGAAAGAGGAGCTTGATACTATCACGGAAAATATTGAATCATTGTTCGGATCAAAGCTTATTGTTTCAAAAAAAGTTTTATACCAGGCAGAGCAGGGATTCAATTCCACCCTTCCTCTGGGAAATGATGAACTCCTGATATCTTTTAATATGAATTCGTCTCCGATTGCTTCCTCCTTTCCTTTTACTTCTTCGGAATTAACTTCAGATGATGGCGTACTGTATGGGATTAATAGGCACAACAATAGTCTTATTCTTTTCAATAGATTTTCGCTTCAGAATGCAAATTCAGTTGTATTCGCGACATCCGGTGCGGGAAAAAGCTACACCATAAAATTGGAAGTGTTGCGGAGCCTTATGATTGGCACAGATGTCATTATCATTGATCCTGAAAGGGAATACAAGCACATGTCTGATGCTGTCGGCGGAACGTATATTAATATATCGCTTTCTTCCGAAGCAAAACTAAATCCGTTTGATCTTCCGAGGCCGGTTGGCGAGCAAAAGGTTTCCGATGTCATCCGCGGCGCGGTTATAACATTAAAAGGATTATTCCGGCTTATGCTGGGAAAGCTGACGCATCAGGAAGATTCGCTTATAGACCGCGCCCTTTTGGAAACATACGCGAAGAAAGATATTACTGCGGAATCGGATTTGAATCGCATAGAGGCGCCTATTATGCAGGATTTTCAGGAAGTGCTGGAGGGAATGGAAGGCGGGGCTGATCTTGCCGAGAGGCTGAAAAAATATACCATAGGTACATTTTCAGGGCTTTTTAACAGCCCGACAAATGTTGATATGAAAAATCAGCTTGTCATATTCAGCGTGCGTGATCTTGAAGATGAGCTTCGGCCGATTGCCATCTATACGATTGTAAATTATATTTGGAACGTGGTGCGTTCTGAATTAAAGAAAAGAATAATGGTAATTGACGAAGCATGGTGGCTGATGCAAAATGAAGATTCCGCGAAATTTATTTACGCGTTGGTTAAGCGGTGCAGGAAATATTATCTTGGGGTAACAACTATCACTCAAGATGTTAACGATTTCTTGTTGTCTCCGTATGGGCAGGCAATTGTCAACAATTCTTCTTTGCAGCTTCTTATGAAGCAATCTCCGGCGGCCGTTGATCTTATTCAACGCACATTTTTTCTGACCGAAGGCGAAAAATATCTTTTGCTTGATTGCGGTGTAGGAGAAGGAATATTTTTCGCAGGCGATAAGCACGTGGCGATAAAAGTAGTTGCTTCGTATACGGAAGACCAGCTTATCACATCTGATCCGCGCCAGCTTTTAGAAATTGAGCAAGCGAAAAAAGAATTTTCGGAATCGCAGGAGAAAGAAGCGTAGCGTTTGACAATTGACATTTAACAATTGACATTTGACCATTGTTGCCACATGTCATATGTTAAATGTTAAATGTAATTTTAAAGTATGGAACGAAAAAATAAAATATTAATAACGCTTGTTATAATTGCAGCCATTCTTTTTGTTGCCATAGCTGTTATAGCGCCTCGCGTGAAAACGCCGGGTAACGCGAATGCAGTAAATTCTCCCGCGAATTCGGAAAATGCGAATTTTTCCAATATAAATTTAAGCGCGAATATAGCAATCCCAAATTCAACGCCCGTAATTGTTACGGAAAAACCTTCAACGCAATCAACGCTTGAAGCTATCGCGCGAACATTTGCCGAAAAGTTTGGAAGTTTTTCCACAATGGGAAATTTTGAAAATATTTACGACGTGGAGTTTTTTATGACAGCCGATATGAAAGAGTGGGCGAAAAAATATATTGTTGATAATGCCGTGGAGCCGGGCGCTGAATTTTACGGCGTGACAACCCGGGCGCTGAAAACTGAAATCGTAGTAATGGATGATGATGAGACGCAGGCGCAAATCGTGGTGACGACGCAGAGGGAAGAAACCAGGGGAAGCATTACCGGAAGAAGTAATATTATTTATCAAAAGATTGCTATTGATTTTCTTAAAATTGAAAATGAATGGAAAGTTAATGCCGCAAACTGGAGATAGCATAGCTACATATGGATGTTCGCGTCGCGATACATACTATTTGGAAACAGGCAGTGAATGTGTTTTTTCCAATAGAATGCGCAGGTTGCTCTAAAGAAGGCGAGTGGCTTTGCAATGCATGTATTGGGAAAATTGTTTTTAATAATGATTTTGTATGTCCGCTCTGCGGGCATTTTTCTTTTCAAGGAAATACATGTTTTTCCTGTTTAAAACATTCACGGTTGAACGGGGCATGGATTTTGGGAAAATATAATGATATTATGCGTACGTGCATAAAACATTTAAAGTATTATGGCATAAGAGATATTTCGCTTCACTTGGGAAATCTTATGATAAAGTATCTGGACAGCCATTTTATTAAAGATAATTTTGATATAATAATTCCGGTTCCGCTGCACAAGAGAAAAGAGCTTTTGCGCGGATATAACCAGTCATACCTTTTGGCGCAACATGTATCTGAATATTATGCAATGGTTTTTGATAACGTTTCGCTCGTTCGAAAAAAATATACGCAGTCGCAAACAAAAAAAGGGCGTGAAAAAAGATTGGCTGATTTAAAAAACGTGTTTTATGTAAAAAATCCATCCGCTATAAGCGGAAAAAGAATTCTATTGATTGATGACGTATTGACTACGGGCGCAACGCTGAGCGAATGCGCTCAAGCGCTTTCTTCGGCAAATGCTAAAAGCGTCTGGGGTTTTGTGCTTGCAAAGGGATAGGGGAATATGGTAGTATGGAGATATGGCAGAATTCGTTAAAATAAAATATCCACAAAGAGTGATATTTCCAAAAGGCAAACAGAGAGCTTTTTTATTATCTGCCCATGACGCATCAAAAAATTCGTTTAAAGATTTAGCGCGTTTTGCGAATGTTAGTATCCGCACTTTCAATGATTGGCTGAGAGAAAAATTTTCTATATCCCTGCCGGCTCTTAAAAAAATTTCTAAAAAAACACGCTTATCTCTGCCGAAACATGTAAAGATAAAAAATCCTTTTTGGAACGCGCGCAAGGGAGCTTATAGGGGAGGGTTGGCAGTATATAAAAAGTATGGTAATGTAGGAGGCGACCCGGAATACAGAAAGAAGAAATGGCGGGAGTGGTGGGAAAAATATGGGAAATACAAAGTACATTTTGCAGGATTTTCAAATCCCATTCATATATATAAGCCTAAAAAGTCAAAGGACTTGGCGGAATTAGTTGGAATTATTTTGGGTGACGGCGGTATAACAAAAAATCAAGTTATAATTACCTTACATCGCATAAATGATTTTAAGTATTCTAAATTTGTTACAAAGTTTATAAGAAAAATTTTAAAAATTAGTCCAAAGATGTATTATCGCAATGATTCCTTGGCGCTGAATATCGTGATATCACGAGTAGAATTGGTAAGGTTTTTTGTAAAAATTCTCGGATTGAAAATAGGAAATAAAGTTAGACAGCAGATTGATATTCCAAGATGGATTATGAAAAATAAAAATTTTAAGATAGCTTGTCTCAGGGGATTATTGGATACGGACGGGTCGTTGATTATTCATAGATATAAATCAAAAGGAAAACTCTATATTTATAAGAAAATCGGGTTTACCAGCAGATCTTTTCCACTACTAAATTCCGTACATTCAATATTAAATGAATTAAAAATTAGGCATGGATTACACGGTCAATATGATATTCGCGTTGAAAACGGACAATTCGTCAAAGAGTATTTTAAAAAAGTGGGATCGCATAACCCAAAGCATATAAAAAGATATTTAAAGGTTGTTTTATAAGGAGAGATGCCTGAGTGGCTGAAAGGAGCGGTTTGCTAAACCGTTGAACCTGTTAAAGGGTTCCGTGGGTTCGAATCCCACTCTCTCCGCCAAAATTCGGAATTCAAATTTCCGCCAAAAATATGGTCGGCACGAAGTGCCGTCTGTTCTGAATTCCCCCCAAAAAATCCTGATTCTGAAAGGATTCGCCACGCAGAGCGTGGCTCCTCGTTTGCCAATACAAAATTATGAATAATCAAACCAAAAAGTTTTTCATCTATACTCGCAAGTCTACGGACGACAAAGACAGACAAGTCCGCAGTATTTCTGACCA